>DUEJ01000071.1 GCA_011192175.1 Thermoflexia bacterium | reverse complement strand
TTTCGCAGGAGCACGCTAGCCATCTCTGGTACATCCGTTATCCCCTGGCCAATGAGGATTGGGATGGCCCGCAACACGAGTGGGGCAGCGGGCGGTGGGCGGAGGGCGCTACCGAGTTCATCGAGATGGCGACCACGCGCCCGGAGACCATTGTGGGAGATACCGGGGTGGCCGTTAATCCCTCGGACGAGCGTTGGAGCAAGTTGATTGGCCGGCAAGCGATTTTGCCGGTCAACGGGCGCGCGCTCCCGATTGTGGGCGATGAGGCGGTCGAGGTGGAGTTTGGTACCGGCGCGGTGAAGGTGACGCCGGCGCATGATCCCACCGATTATGAGATTGGCGCGCGGCACGGGTTGGACGCGCTCAACGTGCTGACGGAGACGGCTCAGATGAACGCGGAGGCCGGCCCCTACGTGGGACTGGGGTGTGACGAGTGCCGCCAAGCTATCGTGGCGGATTTCGAGCGGGAAGGGTTGCTGGTCAAGATTGAGGGGCATCAGCACGCGGTGGGCCATTGTGAGCGTTGCGATACCATCATCGAGCCGCGCATCAGTACCCAGTGGTTCGTCCGCACTAAGCCGTTGGCGGAGAAGTCGCTGGACACGGTGCGGAGCGGCGAAATGCGCATTATCCCGGCGCGCTTTGAGAAGATCTTTTTCCACTGGATGGAGAATATCCGCGATTGGTGTATCAGCCGGCAGCTCTGGTGGGGGCACCGCATCCCCGTCTGGTATTGCGCGGAGTGCGGTCAGGAGTGGAGCGCGGTCGAGGATCCGACAACTTGCCCGCAGTGCGGCAGCGCCCGGATCGAGCAAGACCCGGACGTGTTGGACACCTGGTTCTCCTCTGGCCTCTGGCCCTTTTCCACGCTGGGGTGGCCCGATTTGGAGTCGCCGGACTTGCAGCGCTTCTTCCCCACCAACTTGCGCGAGACTGGTTACGACATCCTTTTCTTCTGGGTGGCCCGCGAGACGATGCTCTCCTTAGAATTGATGGGACAGGCGCCTTTTTCCACGGTTTACCTGCATGGCCTAATTCGTGATGAGCATGGCCAGAAAATTAGCAAATCCATGCCCGATGCGTGGAAGTACGACCCACTTTACATCATTGATGAGTATGGCACCGACGCGCTCCGCTACACGCTGGCGACTTCCTCTTCACCGGGCAATGATATGAGCTTGGATCTCCGGCGGATTGCCGGGGCGCGCAACTTCGCCAACAAGCTCTGGCAAGCCACGCGCTTTATACTGTTAAATTTGGCGGAAGGGGAGCGCGTCACGCCGTTGGCGGAACTGGCCGCTGAACAGTTGCTATTGGAAGATCGTTGGATTCTGAGCCGGCTATATCGAGTGACGGAGTCAGTCACCGAGTTGATGGAAGCCTACCAATACGGCGAGGCGGGGCGGCAGCTGCGCGATTTCATCTGGGATGAGTTTTGCGATTGGTACATTGAGGCCGCGAAGGTGCGGCTCTACGCCGAGGATGAGGTTGCTAAGGTCGCGGCAAAGACGGTCTTGCTGACGGTGTTGGAACAGGCACTTCGTTTGCTCCATCCTTTTATGCCCTACGTCACCGAGGTCATCTGGCAGGCGTTGCCGCCAGAGATCAAAGCGGGGGAAGCGTTGATGATCGCCGCCTGGCCGCAGCCAGACGCCGCGCGTTTGGATGTGGCCGCCGAGGAGCGGCTATCGCTGCTGATGGAGTTGGTGCGCGGCATCCGCAACGTGCGCGCCGAATATCACGTGCCGCCTGGCAAGCGGATCGCAGCGTTGTTGGCGGCTGGCGAGTTCCAACCGCTCTTCGCGGCGCGGCGGGAACTGTTGAGTTCGCTGGCCCGCTTGGACGCGGAGCAGCTGGAGATTGTGGCCGTGGCTACGCCGCCCGCGCAAGCGGCGCCCGTCGTCGCTGGCGAGCTGGTGATCTACCTGCCGCTGGCCGGTCTGGTGGATCTCGAGGCGGAGCGCCGGCGGTTGCGGAAATCCCTGCGTGCGTTGGAAGGCCGGATTACCGGTAGTCAGCGGAAACTAGCCGGGCCGTTCGCCGAGAGGGCGCCCGCTCACATTGTGGAACGCGAACGCGCGCTCTTGGTTGAGTTGCAAGGAGCAGCTACGCAGACCCGCGCACAGTTGGCGCGCTTGGAATGATTAGAGAGTTCGCCATTGAGGCATGGAGGACACTGAGGAAAAAGATGTTTCTTCGCTAAGGTGCCAAGCTTTGAAAATCAATCTTTTGACCAGTCAGGTAATAGGACGCGGAAGATACTCTAAAAACAAAAAACTGGGTGTTTTCATCCGCGTTAATCTGCGTCCGGCCAAAGCTGTAATCGAATCTTAACTAATACAACTCGGTTTTCCTGGCGTTCGTACTATAATGAATGAAGATAATCTAGCAATGCGAGGGAGGTTGATATGCAAAAAAATAAACAGAGAGTCGTTTTTATATGGTTGGTGCTCGCTGTGGTGCTTTTATTTTCGCTTGGTTGCGAGGGGATAGATTTGAATGATATCGGCATTGAAAAGGTGGAGATCGGTGAAGTCCAAGAGGAGCACCGTGTCGTGGAGTTGGACGATAACGATGATATCAAGGTCAAGGTCCGGTTAGGGGCCGGCGATTTGCTAATCGAAGGCGGCGCTACGGAGCTGTTGGAAGCAGATTTTCTCTATAACATTGAGGGCTGGCAGCCGAAAATTGAATATATGGCGCGGCATTTGGTCGTCAGACAACCTTCCCACAAAAAAGTAGCCTTTAGCAGCGATGTGCGCTACGAGTGGAATCTGCGTTTTAACGACAACGTGCCTTTGGATGTAAGCATTGAGTTTGGGGCCGGCGACGCAGAGATTGACTTGCGGCATCTGGCAATCACTGATCTGGATGTAAGAATTGGGGCCGGCGAAGTTGTGGTGGATGCGCAAGGCAACTGCACTCTGGAGCGTTTAGAGCTCGATCTGGGAGCCGGGGATGCGAAATTAGATCTCCGTGGTGCTTGGAGCGAAGACGTAGATGTCAACATTCAAGGTGGCATAGGACGAACTACCGTGGTGTTGCCCCAGGATATTGGCGTGCGAGTTGATGTCACCAAAGGTATCGGGACTGTGCATGCTGATGGTTTTCGCATAGAGGATGGCGCTTATGTAAATGAACTATATGCGGAAGCGGATGTAGTTATTTATCTAACTATTCAAGCCGGGGTGGGCGAGATTAACTTAGAACTTGATTGAGGGTTAATCGAGAGAGGAAAAAGGGACGCGCTTAAGCGCGTCCCTTTTTATTTTATATCACTCTGCGCTGTTTGAAACTTATTTCTACTGTTGTACAATTAACTACCTTGAGTTTGAAAGATGAGGTGCAACTTAAGAGATAGCATTGTGGAGAGGAACAGCATCAATGGATGGTAAAACGGGATTGAATGAGGCGGCGTTGGAGAGACGTCTGGCAGTATTGAAAACGTTGATCACAGAGCAAGAGCGGAAATTAGAGGTTACTAATTCTCGCCTGACCGCACTCCGGGCGGAACTGGCTGCGGGTCAGACTGGAATAACACGTATAGGGGAGCGGGAGTATCTCGCCACGCTGCTTAGGGTGCTGCCCGATTTGGTCTTCGTTTTAGATGAGGATGGGCGTTATGTGCAACTCTTTACCTCGGAGGATGAACTGCTCTGCTTGCCAGCGGCGCAGTTGCAGGGGCGGACTCTCCACGATGTTTTACCCGCGGCTTTAGCCGATCAGGCCCTGACTCTGATTCGCCAGACCTTGGCCACCGGCGACCCGCAGCTATTGACGTACCAACTGCGGGTGCCGGCGGGGGTGCGGTGGTTTGAAGGACGCACTGCGGTTATACCTACTACGCACGCTGGGAAATCATTGGTGCTCCGGGTTTCTAGGGATATCACCGCTCAAAAAAAGGCCGAGGCAGCGTTGTTAGAAGCCAAACAGCGTTATGCGATGGCAACGAGCGCCGGGCGGGTGGGAATCTGGGAATGGTCTCTAAAGACTAAAGCGCTATACATTGACTCGCAGTCAGCAGAGTTGCTCGGTTACAATGAAGCGGAAACGCTCCCTAATTTTGTTGCGACGTGGCGTACATTGCTCCATCCGGAAGATTTAGGGAGAGCCTTGAATCTGGTTCAGGCATATTCTAGTGGGAAAATATCTAAATTTGAAATTACTTGCCGCGTATGGCATCAAAGCGGGGAGTTTCGTTGGTTTCTTGTGCGTGGCTCTAGGGTGTGTGAGCGAGGAGCGGAATCTCGGCATCTGATGGGAACGTTTATTGATATTTCCGCACGGATGACGATTGAGCGAGCACATGCGGAATTGCTGACTACGCTGAAGCGTCGTCATACCCAGTTGCAGGCGGCAGCTGAAGTTTCGCGCGTGGTGAGCAGTATCTTGGATCCGGATCAGATGGCTCAGCGCGTGGTGGAGCTCAGTCGTGAACGTTTTGAGCTCTATTATGCCGGTTTATTTTTGGTGGATCGCACTGGGGCTTGGACCGACGAGCCGGCTAAGTGGGCTGTATTGCGAGCTGGAACCGGCGATGCCGGTCAACAGATGCTCAAGGAGGAACATAAACTGGAGATTGGAGGGACCTCTATGATTGGTTGGTGCATTGCCCACCGCCAAGCGCGCATTGCGTTGGACGTGGGGCAGGAAGCTGTCCGCTTCGAGAATCCCAAATTACCGTATACTCGTTCCGAATTAGCGCTACCACTGATCAGCCGGGGAGATATTATTGGCGCCTTGAGTATTCAGTCATCTCAAGAAGCTGCTTTTAGCCAAGAAGATATCATTGTCTTCCAGACCATGGCCGATCAGCTGGCTAACGCGCTACTCAATGCTCAACTCTATACCCAAGCACAACAAGAGATCGCTGAACGGCTGCAAGTGGAAGCGCAACTGCGCCGGAGACAAGAGGAATTAAAGTGGCTTAACAGTACCAATCGCGCTCTGGCCTCCCTGTTGGACTTGGATCAGGTAATAGAGACGACTTTGGAGAGGATACAAGGGCTCTTGGAAGTGGAATCTAGTTCGGTCTGGTTATGGGATGCGGAAAATGATTTGTTGGTTTGTCGTCAGGCGACCGGGTCACAGAGTGACCTGGTGCGGGGCTGGGAGTTGCCGTTAGGAGAAGGCATTGTCGGTTGGGTATTGCAGCATGGGCAGAGTTTGATTATTGCTGATGCTCAAGCAGATGAGCGGCACTGCAAAGATGTGGACCTTTTCTCAGGGTTGCGGGCGCGTTCTATTATCTCCGTACCGCTGCAAGCCAAATCGAAAGATATCGGGGTGCTCCAAGTAATATCCACTGTAAAAAATAAATTTAACGCTACGCATCTAAGTTTGATGGAATCTTTAGCCGTCACAGCCGCAATCGCGATTGACAATGCGCACCTCTATGAGCAAACGCGCCAGGACGCTATTACCAAAGAAACTTTGCTCAACGAAGCTAATCATCGCGTCAAGAACAACTTAACGGCCATCATGGGAATTTTAGCGCTAGAGCTGCAACAACCGTATCAGGAGACGGCTGATTTCCAGGCGCTGTTGCGCGATCTTTTAGGCCGTATTCATGGCATGGCGACGGTGCATGATCTGCTTTCGGAGGCGGAGTGGGCCCCTTTGCCGATGACCAAATTAGTGGAGGAGATTGCCCATGCTGCGTTGGGAGGCTTGCCTATTCGCCAACGCATTGTGGTACAGGTCTCTTCTGAAAATCCAGCGCGCTTGATCGCTCCGCGGCAAGCGACCAGCTTGGCAATTGTGATTAATGAGCTGGTCACAAATACCATTAAACACGCCTTCTCGGGGAGTAGCGCGGGCCGGATTGAGGTGGAAATCATGTTTGACGCGGATGATAAGCGGCTCACTACGCTCACATTCCGTGATGATGGCCCCGGGTGGCCTGCGGAGATATTAAATGAAACACATTCAGGGGTGGGGATACGTTTGATGCGGCTTTTGGTGCGGGGCCCGTTATTGGATAAATTGACTTTTTATAATGATGGCGGAGCAATTGCCAAGTTGCAATTTAGGCTGGTCCCGTTGAAATAGTTTGATGACCGGGAACAGCAGTTAATTAGGGGGTAGATAATGTTATTAGCTAATAGACAAGTGCGGATATTGGTAGTGGATGACGACCCTATCGTTACAGAGATCATCAGGATGCAACTAACCCGGTTGGGACAGATGGTGGCGGGGGTGGTATTCAACGGGCCAGCGGCGGTAAAAGCTACCCTGGATCTGCAACCAGATCTGATATTAATGGATTTACGCATGACAGATCCTGAGACCGGCTTGGAGAAGCGCTTGGCCGGCTTAGCAGCCGCGCGAGAAATCCATGATAAATGTCCTACTCCAGTAATTATTCTGACGGCTTATGAATCCTCCGAGCTGGTGCATCAAGCCAGCGTTGCAGGTGCGATGGGTTACTTGGTCAAGCCGGTTAGAAGCAGCGAGTTGGAGCGGGCGATTGCCATCGCTCTGGCGCGCTTTGACGATCTGCGTGAATTACGTCGTCTAAATGCGGATCTTCAGGCGCGTAATGAAGACCTAGATGTTTTCGCCGAACATGCAGCGCATGATCTTAAGGCCCCTTTGGCTCCCATGGTGGGCTACGCGGAGACGTTGACGGACGAATCTTCTCCCAAATCCGCGCAGGACATGCAACGTTATCTACATCGCATTGCCCGCAGTGGGCGCAAAATGTCCAATGTCATTAATGAATTGCTCCGTTTAGCTAGCGTGCGTAAGGAGGAGGTCTCCGTGGAGCCATTAGACATGGCTGCTATCTTCACTACGGCCCGCGAGTGTCTGTGGGATATGGTGATTGAGTATGGCGCCCAAATCACGGCCCCGGAGCACTGGCCGGTAGCGCTGGGATATGCACCCTGGATTGAAGAGGTGTGGGTAAATTACTTGAGCAACGCTCTTAAATATGGTGGGGCAGCCTCTTATATCGAAGTGGGTGGAGAGCGGCACTTTAAGATGGTGCGTTTCTGGGTGCGGGATCAAGGTCCTGGGCTGACGGAGAGTGAACAGCAGCGGGTGTTCACTCCTTTTGAACGTCTATCGCAGGTGCGTGCTAAAGGACACGGGCTGGGACTGGGTATTGTGCGTCGTATCGTGGAAAAGCTTGATGGCGAAGTGGGTGTAGAGAGTGCGGTGGGAGAGGGCAGCACCTTCTACTTTACGCTGCCGGCGGTAGCATAAGCGCCGCCGGGGGCATCACGTATCCTCTTCAATCCCCCACCAATACATATCGGCCAGCTTGCGGTGTTCCTGATGGAGCCGGACGTAACTTTCATAACGATGTTGAGCAATCTCTCCCGTGGCTAGCGCCGCCAGAACAGCGCAACCCGGTTCCATGGTATGGCTACAATCCGAGAAGTTGCAATCGGGTACATACGGGGCGATATCTGGAAAATAGGCCTCGATTTCCTCTGGTTCCATGTCGAAGAGCGCCAGCGCGCGGATCCCCGGTGTATCGGCGACCCAACCGCCTACTGCCAACGGTATTAATTCAGAGACCGTGGTGGTATGGCGACCCTTCCCCGTAGCTTGACTTACTGCTTTTACCCGCCGGCCCAGATCTGGCTGGAGGGCGTTCAGCAAACTACTCTTCCCTGCTCCCGAAGGGCCGACTAAAGCCGAAATTTTTTGCGCTAAATGTGCGCGTAAAATTGAGATATTCTGTCCAATCAGGGCGCTAGTGTATAAAACTGGGTAACCAATAGCTGCATAGCTGGCAAAATACCGCTGAGATTTCTCCATACCTACCAGATCTATTTTGTTGGCGCAGATCAGCACGGGGATACTCTGGCGTTCGGCTCCTACCAAGAGGCGATCCAACATGCGGAGACGCGGAGCCGGTTCCGCGCAGGATAACACAAAGACGACCTGATCGGGATTAGCTATGAGCACTTGTTCCTTCTCGCGCAGATAACCATTGCGGTCCCAACGCCGGGAGCCACGTCCAGAGGAGAGCGGCTTGAGCCGACTTAAGGCGCGTTGGCGTGGGAGCACCTCTTCAATAACGTATGTATTTGGCTGGGGTGTATTCCAACAGACTCGGTCTCCCACCGCCACGATAGTGGAATCTTGCCACTCCTTCTTCAAGCGGCCCCGCAAACGAGCAGTTATTTGTTCCCCCTCCACGGTGAGAATGGAGTAGAAGCCGCTCTGCGATTTAATAACTAATCCTTCTTGCATTTTTCTCCATGAGTAGCACTGTGCATGTAGCTTCAGTGTACCATACTGTGAAAGAGGAACAACTGCGAGCGTTAGACGATTGAATTAGATATTGACTTGACCCCGAGTTGTGCTACACTTTGTTTATGCACAATTACCTAAGGGAGGCTTCTGTCTGATGGTAGATAATAAAACATATAGAGTCGTTTGCGTGGAAGATGAGCCTGAAATGATTGATCTGGTAGAATTGATCTTAGTTCCCCGGAATTTTGAGGTAGTGGGAGCTGTGGGCGGACGTGAGGGACTAGAGGTCATTCGTCGCCTAAAACCCGATCTGGTATTGTTGGATCTGATGATGCCCGATGTTGATGGGTGGGAAGTCTACCAACAGATGAAGGCGGATCCCGTGCTAAAGAATATCTCGGTCATCGTAGTTACGGCTAAGGCCCAAAGCATTGATAAGGTGTTGGGGTTACATATCGCCAAAGTGGATGCTTACGTGACCAAACCTTTCGGCCCGGTAGAGATGATGGCCAGCGTCAACAAGATCATGCACTTGAATCGCTAGTTAACCCTCTTGGATTTATTTCCCAGACATCCGATTTCCCTAGGGAAATCGGATGTCTGGGTTTTTTTAGCAGGAGCCCCCCTGGGGGCTTCCACACCAACAACGAAAATGCTTCACTAACGCCAACCCCCTTATCTTGAAGCCGGCTTTAGACTTACGACTTTAGACTTTTGACTTATTTTCAGCGGAGGTAAATATGAGCTTAGAACTGTTGACAGTCAACATTACCAAACCAGAGCTGACCAATTTTATTCTGGGACAAACCCATTTTATTAAGACCGTGGAAGATCTGCACGAAGCGCTGGTCACTGCTGTGCCCGGTATCAAATTTGGGGTGGCATTTTGCGAGGCTTCTGGAGAGCGGCTGATTCGTTGGTCGGGCACGGATGACGCGCTGATCACGCTGGCGCAACAGAACGCCGAGGCGTTGGGAGCGGGGCATAGCTTCATCATTTTCTTGGGAGCAGGCGTCTATCCTATCAACGTGCTCCCCGCCATCCGGCGCGTACCAGAAGTAGTCAGCATCTTCTGCGCGACGGCTAATCCCGTGGAGGTGATCATCGCGGAGACCGCGCAAGGGCGCGGTATTTTAGGCGTCATTGATGGGCAACCGCCACAGGGCATCGAGGACGAGGCGGGAATTAGCTGGCGCAAAAATTTGTTGCGCACTATCGGCTACAAACTCTAATCCGCCAATGAGCTGGTTGGAGAAAATGACACGGGATCCGGTCCCCTGGCTACTCGATCCCATTAATCCTTCCGCGCGCTGGCTCACGCTCCGTGATATTTTCCAGCGTCCGGTGGCGGAATTGGGACGTGAGCGGGAGGCGTTGCTGGCTTGGGCGCCCGTCCAGACGCTGATGGCGCAAGCTGACTCGCACAACTTCTGGAGCCGGGCGACCGATCCATATTTTGGCGGCCCGCTGGGAACCTTTGGCACGCTCTACGCGCTGGCGCAGGCCGACGTTCCGTCTTTTCCCATTGCCGAGCGCGCTAGCGAAAGTCTCTTTTCTGCCGGCCAGAGCGCGGATGGGCGATTCGCGCTCTCCACACCCGGGCCGCAGATTTGGCTCTGTTACACCGGCATGGCCTTGCAAATACTCTGGCATTTTGGTTGGGGAGAGGACCCCCGGACCGATGCTGCCAGAGCTATCTTGGTGCAGATCATTAATCAACTCCCGGCCCGCCTCACTTGTCCTCTGGTTGGAGACCGTTGTGCGCCGGGCGAAGCCAAGGCGCTGGCTGGATTGCTCAGTATCCCGGCAGAGAGGCGTAAGGCAGCCGATAATGACGCCATCGCCAAACTCGCCGAGCGACTGCTTACCCAATTTGGGAAACAAGAGCAAGATTCTCAGTGGCAGCCGAGCAATTTCCCACGCTACTACGGCTCCGATATTATCGAATTGACCTATCTGTTGGCGCGCGCCGGATGGCACACTCATCCGCGCTTCCGGGAGCTCTTGCAAGAGTTGTTAACCTTGCAAACTGCGCAGGGCCGCTGGTGCAAGGATCGCGGCAGCGGCGGGTATTTGGATGTGGAACCGGTTTATCAACCTAGCCGTTGGCTTACCTGGCAAGCGGTGGTTACGCTGATAATGGTTTACGGTCAAGCAGAAAACCCCTATGCAACTCCCTGAAGAGCTCAATGATGCCACTCGCTATACGGTGATTCCCCGCACCTTAGTTTTCCTCACCCGGGGAACGGAGGTGCTGCTCTTGCGCGGCGCTCCCGATAAGCGGTTGTGGGCCGGGAAGTACAATGGCCTGGGTGGCCATATCGAGCTGGGGGAGGAGCCGCGCCGTGCGGCGCGCCGCGAGGTGCAGGAGGAGGCCGGGTTGGATGTGGCGGAGCTCACGTTGCGGGCGGTCATCCAGGTGACGTTGCCGGAGCCGCCAGGAGTGATGCTCTTCGTCTTCGTGGGGGCTGCGCCGGTGGCGCAGCCCCGCTCCTCGCCGGAGGGGACGCCGGTTTGGGTGCAGCGCCAAGAACTCACGGAATATCCCTTGGTGGAAGATCTTTACGAATTGTTGCCGCGCGTATTAGCTCCCGGCGAGATTATCTTTGGGGAGTATCTCCTCACTGAGGATAGAACGGAGTACCGGTTCGCTGTTTGAGTGCGGCAAGCGCCACCGGAGGTGTGAGAAATTGTTAATCAAACCCCAGCTTGCCAAGAGAAAGCGATACGTGCAGTAGGAGTAGCGCCTAAGGACCAACTCTGTAATCCCACAAAAATAGCCCCCCTCTGCACTAAAGAGGCCCCTACCAACGTGAGGCTTGACGGATGGTAAGAGCTTGAGCTTCTTCTTCCGCTGAACCGCGCAGTTTCGTGGAGAAGAGGCCATGCAGCGGGGAGAGTCGCGCGCCCACGCGCACCGCGTGGAAAAGTAACCAACCAACGGGGAACCCCAAGCCGCTGAGCCAGACTGCCCGCCGCAGTTCTGCCAACCCGCCAGCATCCCAACCGCCTAGGAAAGCAGTGAGGAAACCATAAAAAGAGAGAGCCGGGAGTAAGACTGCCATTAGAAAGAGTAACGTGGGCAGGGCTTCCGGTTGCCAGAAGAGCTCGCTGAGGATCTGGAGCGCGTTATAGCTGATGAGGGCTGCGCCGGCGGGGGCCACGAGGGTCTGCCAAAACGAGAGATGGAGCCGGAGGCCCTGGCGACGTATAGCGTACCACCCCCACAAACCTTGGAGTAATTCTCCCAATAAGTAGGCGGCAACGATACCCCCTAGCCCCAGTTCAGGGATTAAGAGTGCGATCAACGTCAACCGCAGAACTTGCCCCCCCCAGATTATCCAAGAACGTAATCCTGGCCGCCCTAGGGCAATTAGGCTCTCCTCCGCGCTCCACGCCAGCCACTTGAGCGCGCCCCAGAGGAGGAACGGCATCAGGAGTTCGGTCGCCGCTGCGGGCATTCCCCCCCCGATACCGCACCAAAAACAGTTCCCCAGCACGCTGAGCAGCGCCAAGAGGAAGCAGGTGAACCAGATTCCGTAATGCACTCCTCTCCCGGCGTAGTAACGGGTCAGAGTTTCGTAATGATGCGCGTGCGCTTCGGCCATGGCGGGCATTAGCGCCCGATAGAGGCCCGCAGAGAGAATCTCGTAAGCGAAGAGGAAGTTAAGGAGGATGGGCCAGACGGCTGCTACGGCGTCATAGCTGGGGAGGAGGGTCGCGAAGAGCTGTCGCTGGATTAGATAGCCGGCCGGAGCGACGAGAGTCCCCCACGTCAGGCGTGCGCCAAAACTCAACATCCGTCTGATGACAGGGCGATCAAAGGTGGGCCAGAAGAGGTTCCGCAGCGAGTACCCTTGTATTTTGTAGAGCAGCATCCCGATAAGAAAAGCCGCCCATTCCGTCAGGTATAAGCCCAGTCCTAAACCTAACGCGCTGCCCAACACCTCCCCGAGTTGCGGGTGATTGCCTCCCCAACGTCGCATAAAGAGGATGGTAACCGCCTGCACGAATAGCCCCCCTACGGTGAGCAGTACGGTCAGGAGTTGCTCGTAATCAAAGCGCTGGCTGGCGCGGAAGAAGAGTTGAAAAATCCGCCAAAAACCGGGGAATTGAAGTAACGCGCGCGCCAAGAAATAGTAGGAGAGATGCGCCAACGCAGTTTGGGGAAAGAGATATATTGTTAGCCAGGAGATTAAGAACAATTGTACTGCGCCGCTCACGAGCTGCCACCAGAAATAAAACTGGAAATAGTGGAAACTCTCTGCGGGAGCGTAGAAACGTTGATCGGCAAAATGGTAGACGGCCGCCGTGCCGATTCCTAGATCAAAGATGCTCCCTCCGATGAGCAACCAACTGGTCACCAGTTCCCAGTTCTCCAATACTTGCGGCCAGGGCACGAGCTGCCGGGGCAGAATATGGCTCTGGTAGATAAGGTAGGGCACAAAGAGCCCGAGGCTGACTCCCAAGAGAGAGAGAAGCCCGGCCAGCGGCCGGTGAAAGCCTACGGTATTCCAGGTGGTGAGAGTGGTTTTCCGCGTGTGAGATTGCTCCACGGGTAGTTGCGAAGCATCATCCGGTCGCAGGTAGAGCGCGCGCCGCGCTCTGAAGAGGGTGGCTACGGAGAGCAGCAATGCTAGTGCTCCGCCGCCGGCGAAAAATAGGCGGGTATTTCCATGGGGCACAGGTGAACCGGGGTAGTTAGCATAGGAGAGCACCCGCGGCGCGTTCCCGGCTTCGGCTACCAGCCGGTAGATAAAATAATCGAAGTAAGGCCAATGTGTCCAGGTGGCATTACTCTTGTCATCCGCCCACAAGCCGACCAGGAAAGCTTGGGTTTGCTCCCCCCCTCGGACGCGCTGCACCAACGGCGCACCTTCCCGCGTAGTCACGCTGGGCAAGAGCAGGTTGGGATTAGAAATCACGGTACGCGCGTAAATTTCCGGGGCCGAAGACCACGCAATCGCTTGATGTAGCAGGTCTGCTTCTCCTGCTACCACATGGGCAGGAGTACTCTTGCCCGCCGCGAGGCCGAAGGTGCTCACGCCAAAGAGCGAGCGCAACTCGGCGGTATCGGTAGGAAAAAGGTCGCCGCAGAAAACGACTAACCCTACTTCCTCACGCTGTACCTGCCGGCCAATGGTCCGCAAGCGATCTGCGGTGAGTGGGGAATTATTGAGCAGATAGACTTGCGCTAATTCAGGGTGATCCACCAACACCAGATAGGGCGCTGCTCTGGCAATCGCATGAGCGATCACGTCCTCCGCGCCTACGTAGTAGACGCCTACCGCGCCGGTGACGGTTTGAGCGGAGGCGGCAGAGAAAGTCAAAGAGAAGACCAGCAGAATTCCGAGGGGAAGCAGAGCTAGCCTATTCATGCTCCGGCTGTCACTTCACTTTCTCTGCTTTCCCGGGTTCCAACGAGGGAAGATCATCCACGTTCTCTAACCCAAACTGTTGGAGGAACTCAAAGGTGGTGCGATAGAGAATCGGGCGGCCCACCGTATCGGCGCGTCCCGCTTCTGCAACCAAGCCCGCCGAGAGCAAGGTGCGGATCACGCTGCCCGAGCTGACCCCTCGCACGGCCTCAACTCTCGGGCGCGTGGTGGGTTGGAGGTAGGCGATAATTGCCAGGGCTTCCATAGCGGCTTGGGAGAGACGCAAGGTGACCTCCAGGCCGAGAAAATCCTCTACGTAGGGGGCGGCCGCTGGCGCGCTGACCAGCTGAACGCGGCTATCTAACCTTTGCAAGCGCAAGCCGCCACTGGTGAGACGCTTTTCTAGCTGCGCTAGCACCACTTCCCCCTCCGCTTCCGTAAGCTCTAGCAGTGAGCAGAACGTCGCCTTCTCCACCGGCTCCTGCGCGACAAAGAGCAGGGCCTCTAATAACGCCTCTGGGGTGAGAGCGGCTACTTTATTCACCCTGCGATATCCTTAATTGGAGGTAAGTCTATCAGTTCCGGGGTCGCCGATGATTGCTCGACCGGTTTTGGCAGAGAGTGCGGCTCAACGCCGCTGCGCCTTCCCTGCACTACGCGATTAAATGTGTTCATATTTACCTTTTTGAAGTCAAAAGTTACAAGTTATAAGTTAAGTGTTAAATTCACCATGGAGACACCGAGGGTACTGAGAAAAAAAACGAATTTCCTGAAAGTTAAGTTTGGGTCCGCTGAAATAAGCTAGTGTTCTGTCAGCCCTGATTTGAGTTAGCCTGGCGACTAAAGTCGCGGCTACCCTCGCGCAGTCCACCTACGGGGACTAGTGAGCGATCGGCGTATGGTTTACACTTGACAGAACACTAGTTAGCCGCTAAGACGCTAAGAAAAAATTTAGCTTAGATTGAAAATGTTTGCCCCTACCGGTCAAAGAGTTAATTTTCAAATTTTTGTGCCTTTGTGGTAATAATTTCGGTTTTTCAGTAGAGCCGAGTTTAGGGTCTCAGTGCCCTCCGGGCTTCCGTGGTACACTTCTTGGTTTTTTTCAGGCCAACCTAATACTTTACCCGCACGTAGCCCTCTTTCTCCGCATCCCAGGGGATGGTAGCATCCACGCCCAGCTTATCGCTGCGTGATTTTTCGCCCGGTATCTGGCGCGCCGAGGGGTCTAGACTAGAACTCGGCTGCTCCGGGAAGATGTAGAGTCCGCGCCCGGCCTGGAAGCGAGTGGCAATGGCCCATTCCACATCCTGTGGCCGGTAAATATCTACGTCGGTATCCACCACCACGACGTGTTTGAGCGAGCTATGCCCGCGAAACGCGGCCTTGATGGCGCGACGCGCATCGTCCGGCCCTTGTTTCTCGATCTGCACCACGGCATGGAGCCAGGAGCAACCGCCCGGCGTGATGGTGACGCCGGTGCATTTGACTACCTGGTTTACCGCCGCGAAGATCGTCGGCTCGCGCGGCATCCCCATCAGATTTCTATGCTCCAGGCCGGCGGGCAAGAGCGCGTGGAAGATGGGATCACGGCGATGTGTCACCGCCGTCACGCGGAAGACCGGCTGCTGCCGCACGCCGTCCAACGTCCCGGTGAGGTCGGGGAAGGGGCCTTCACTATCCAGCTCGTGGGTGAGAATTCCCTCTAAGACCAACTCCGCCTCGGCGGGAATCTCTAGGGGCACGGTGAGCGCGCGTACCAACGGCGTCGGGGCCAGAGCGTGCGCGATCGCCGCCTCATCCACGTCCAAAGCAGGCGACGTCGCTGCGGCCAAGAGCACGTGCGGCGGCAGCCCGATGCAGACGGCGATAGGCAATCCCTCCGGGGACTTGCGCCACGCGGTATCGGTGCCGCGTCGCTCGACGATGCGAGCGACGAGATGTTGCTCATCACGGAGCAACAGGCGATGGAACGCGAGGTTGCGTCCCCAATCCGGATCTGTGATCACCGTTACCCCGGAAGTGATGTACGGGCCGCCATCCAGTGGATGATAGCGCGGGATAGGCAGGCGGGTCAAATCCACTTGCTCCTCCACTACCTCTTGAGCGGGCGCATTGGCTACCACGGGCGGCGTCTCAGGATGCGCCAGCGCCGCTGCCATGCGCGCGACCAACTCCGGCAGCTCGCAACCGATGGCTCTGGCAAAGTGCGCCCGCTGCGCCACGTAGCCGGCGACCATCCGCCAGCCGGGATAGCCGGGCAGCTCCTCGAAGAGCAACGGTTCCCTATCCTGCGCGGCGATAACTCGTGCCACCTCAAAGCGCGGCGCGGTGGGCGCAGTGATATGACGCAGCGTGTGGGCCGCGTCTAGTGCAGCTAGAAAAGCTCGTAAATCCATACGTCTCCCTGGTTGGTAAGGTTAAATTTCATCCACAGATTAAACAGATTTTTCTCATTTTATCCGCTAAACTATTCATTGGGCGTATCTACTCAGCCACCAGAGCGGACGCAGATGCGCGCAGATTTTCGCAGATAAAATATAAAATCAGCGTTTATCAGTGTTCATCTGCGTCCTAAAAAAGATATTCCAATGGTATTGTGCTTCAAAAGCGCGGCAGGAATGCTCAGAATAGGCGCGCCGCGCGTTAGCCGATGCCACTTCATTAATAGATTGCCTCGTTCAACACTTGGCGGACTTCGTCCAAGCCAAACGCACCTGTGATTTGAGTTCTCAACGCTACTTGTTCCATTTTTATTCCCTCCTAGCCACCCCCAAAAAATCTTAGCCGCAAAAACGGCATGGTTCAAGTTGGATTAACAAATTTGCCCACAGGCCGCTTTGGTGCCATAATTAGTTTATCAGAGACCCCGGCACAAGGAGGAGCCCCGGGGGCGCACGCAGAGATGATATCATAAGTAGTCAACGCGCGCAAATTGCCTTCAAGTTCTGTCGCCAGACCGACTGTGGAGGACCGTATCCCGACTGGCGGCAGAGCACGCTGTTTCGCGGAAAACGGTATATGCTATTGCTGCAGTTGGCACTGGCGGCGGATACTGAGCTCGGGATGCTGTGGCTCGACCAGCATACGCTGGCTCTCAATCGAGTCCGGTAACTTTTTTTTGAGCCACTCCAGTTCCATCTTGAGTCGCCCAAGCTGCTCGTAAAGTTCTGCTTCTCGAGTTGCCTGTTCGCGCTTCTGACGCGCGCGGCGACTGCTGAAGACGTCAGTCCCAGATTCCAAGAGATCGCGCTTCCAGGCACTAATTTGACTCGGATGGAGCTGATACCCACTCGCCAGTTCGCTCAAAGTTTTGGTGCCCTTGGCAGCTGCCAGGGCCACCTCAAACTTGAATTTGGCGCTGTGTCGTCGGCGTTTTGCCATGTTTTTCCTCCACATGCTCGTGATTATTGTACCTGATTTTCACTTAGCACGGGGTCCAGTTGGGGGGCACTACATCTAATGGAGCTTATTTGTACATTTCTGGAACCCGTTATATACTTCTTGGCGTTGCATAAATAGCCACCAAGCGTAATTGTTATTCCTAAGTATTATCCCGGTTGCAAACCTTCTACTCGAGAAGCGAGGAAAAAATGAAAGTTTATGCACGTACTCCCTTGGGGCTAGCTCAGGTTCAAGTCCCCCGGGGGCAGGTCTATATTATCCCCGAACGTTGTAAAGGCTGTGAAATTTGCATCGAGTTTTGTCCTCAAGCAGTGCTCCAGGAATCCGAGGCGGTGAACGCCAAGGGCTATCATTACCCCGAAATTGTCCCCGGTAAGGAAGGCGCCTGTATCCATTGTGGATTTTGCACTATTATCTGCCCGGAGTTTGCAATTTTTTCAGCGGACGATGGTGAACTGTCATTTTTGGCGGGGAGGCAAGCATGAAAGAGCGCGCGGTCTTGACGGGGAAGCACTTTATGAGCGGCGATGACGCCTGCGCCGAAGGAGCGCTGGCCGCGGGCTGTCGCTATTTTGGCGGTTATCCCATCACGCCTTCCACGGAGGTCGCGGAACGGCTGGCGCGGCGGCTTCCTGAAGTCGGCGGCGTCTACATGCAGATGGAAGATGAGTTGGGTAGCATTGCCTCTATCCTCGGGGCGGCGGCGGCCGGCGCGCGTTCTATGACGGCGACCTCCGGTCCCGGCCTGAGTTTGATGCAGGAGAACTTGGGGCTGGCGGTGATGTTGGAATTGCCTTGTGTGCTGGTGGACATCCAACGGGGGTCGCCCTCTACCGGTTTGCCCACGATGGCCGGCCAATCAGACGTGATGCAGGCGCGCTGGGGTTCGCATGGCGATTATAGCGTAGTGGCCTACGCGCCCTGGTCGCCCCAGGAGATTTTCGATCTGACGATTTTGGCGTTCAACGTGGCCGACCGCTTTCGTGTGCCGGTGTTGATACTTTCCGATGAGGTGATCGGGCACATGGTGGAGCGCGTAGTCATTCCACCGGCGGAGCAAATCCCGCATTGGGAGCGCAAGGGACCACGGCAGCCGCCGCCGGCTTTGGATGAGCCGCCCTATCGCTCTTTCCAAGCCGATGAAGACGATTTAGTACCGCCTATCGCGCACGCGGGCGAGGGCTACCGGGTACATTTCACGGGGTTGACGCATAATGAGATTGGCTATCCGGAGATCACCCCGGAGACCCACGATAAGTTAGTCCGGCGGTTGATAGCCAAGATTCAGCGTAACGCTGACCAGATCATCCGCACAGAAGGGTATTACTTGGAGGATGCCGAGGTGGTGGTGATCTCCTACGGTTGCACGGCGCGGTCAGCCCGCCGGGCGGTGCGAGAGGCGCGTGAGGCGGGGATTCCGGTGGGGTTCCTCCGTTTGATTTCGCTCTGGCCCTTCCCCGAGACGCAGATCAAGGACCTGGCTTGCACAGTCAAGGAATTCATCGTCGCCGAGATGAACTTGGGCCAGATGCGTTTGGAGGTGGAGCGTTGCGTCCAACGTCCGGTGCGCGGCGTCCATCACGCCGGCGGCGAGCTGATCACGCCGGAACGGATCCGGGGGGCGATTCAAGAGGCGATTAGCCGCTAAGAACGGATTCGAGTTGGTAATTTGAGAGGCGGTTAGCCGCTAAGGCGCAAAGGCGCTAAGAACGGATTCAAGTGGTAGTGGCAATTGATAGGCGGTTAGCCGC
>DUEJ01000070.1 GCA_011192175.1 Thermoflexia bacterium | reverse complement strand
GCGGGATAACGCCGGCAATGTAATTGGTGAACTGGGAACCGCCGCTGGCCCCCTGCTCTTACTGGATAGCCATCTGGATACCGTCAGAGTTTCGGATCCGGAGTCGTGGGCCTGCGATCCCTGGGCCGCTGAGGTACGGAACGGGCGGCTCTACGGTCTGGGCTCCTGCGATATGAAAGGTGGTTTAGCCGCCACGATTTACGGGGCCGCGCACCTGCTCCACTTGGGCATACCCTTAGCTGGTCGCGTAATGATCGCGGCGGTAGGGTTGGAAGAGCCTTGCGAGGGGATTGGAACCCGGGTCCTCTTTGAAGAGGATGGCATTGCTCCCGATTGGGTTCTGATTGCGGAACCTTCCAATCTCCACGTTATCCGGGCGCAACGCGGGCATCAAGAGATGTCCTTAGCGGTGACTGGACGTTCTGCGCACTCCGCCGCCCCCCAGCTAGGGGAGAACGCTATCTACCACATGGCTCGGATACTCTTTGGATTAGAGATTCTGGCCGAACAGTTAACTACCGATCCCTTCCTGGGAACGGGCGTGCTGGCCGTCACCGACATTCGCTCGCACGCCGTCAGCCGGAACGCCATCCCCGAACGCTGTGAGATTATCATTGACCGGCGTTTGACGTTGGGGGAGAGTGAAACCTCCGTCCTGGCCGAAATCCAGCGGGTGATCAGTCGCGAAGGCGTGGCCGGTCAAGTGCAGATTATTGAGGAAGAGGTCCAAACCTATACCGGCAAAATCTATCCGGTGCGCCGCTCATCCTTGCCCTGGGCCTTTGAGGCGCAACATCCGTTGGTGCAGGCGATGGTCGCTGCGGCGCGGCAAGTGGGCTGCCAACCCAAGTTAGAGAAATGGCACTTCGCCACCGAAGGCGCCTATACCGCCGGCGTGGCGCAAGTGCCTACCGTCGGCTTCGGCCCCGGCGATCCAGCCCTGGCCCATACCAGCAACGAACATATTGAACTATCTCAAGTCTACACCGCCGCCGGAGCATACTCTGCGCTGGCCGCCCACCTGTTAGGAGCGGTTAGCGATTAGTTTGTTAGCAGTTAGCGGTTAGCAATTGGCTATTAGCCGCTAGCCGGAAACAGAGTTCTAGGCTACTGAAAAAAAACGCATTACGGCAAAAGTGACCCCGGCGTTATTTATTACCCAGAGAAGCACGGAGCAGGTATCCAGCGGCGCGAAAGAAAACCCCGCATTTTGACGTTTTTCTCAGTGTTTCTCGCGGTTTACTCGGCGCAACTCTGTGTAAGATGCTACTTGCTACTTTTGCCCCTATGCAAGAAAACTAAGTATTTTTTGCTTAACGTCTTGGCGTCTTAGCGGCAAACTCGCTTTTTCCAGTAGAGTCAATGCTGAGCGCCGCCTAATTCCTACTCCCCGAACACTAATCACTTATTCCTGTATGGAGGTAACGCATGAAACAGCTACAAGTTAATCCCCAAATTTCCACGGCGTTGGCCGAGGGACGCCCGCTCGTCGCCCTGGAATCTGCGCTGATCACCCACGGCTTCGCCTATCCCGCCAGTGTGGAGATCACCGCTCAAATGGCCGCCGCCATCCGCGCCGAGGGAGCGGAGCCGGCGGTGGTGGGTATCTGGCACGGCGCGCCCACCGTGGGCTTGAGCGACGCGCAGATCAAAGCGCTGGCCGCCGATAAAACCGCGGTCAAAGTAAGTGTACGCGATTTACCGCTGGCCGGAGTGCGTGGTTTGCATGGCGGCACGACGGTCGCCACTACCGCGCTCTTAGCGCACCGGGCCGGCTTGCGCGTCTTCGCCACCGGCGGGATCGGCGGCGTGCATCGCGGGCATCCCGAAGACATCTCGGCGGATCTGCCGGTATTGGCTTCCACGCCCATCATCGTGGTCTGCGCGGGAGCCAAAGCGATCTTGGATCTGCCACGCACGCTGGAATTCCTAGAAACGTGGGGCGTGCCGGTGCTCGGCTGGCAAGCGGAGGAGTTCGCGGCCTTTTATAGCCGTTCCGCCGGGCTGCCGGTCGATCAAAAAGTAGCGGACGCGGAAACCGTAGCGGCGATCTATCACCAGCAACGCGCTCTCCAACTGCCGCAAGGCATACTCTTGACGGCGCCGATCCCGGCAGCCGCCGAAGTTCCCCCTGCGGAGAGCGAGCCGCTAATCGCGCAGGCGTTGGCCGAGGCCGAGGCGCAAGCCATCACCGGCAAGCGCGTGACCCCTTACTTGTTGGCCCGGCTGGTCGAATTGAGCGGCAAGCACACCCAAATCGCCAATGAGAGCTTGCTCATCAACAACGCCCGCGTCGCAGCGCAGGTGGCGTGCGCGCTGGCGACGAAATAGATAATCTACTGAAAACAAGTTACAAGCTTTCAGAACCCAAGTTGCCAGGTGGCTAAATTACCACAACGCAAAGAGCCTCCAGAGAGGATAATCCCCTCTGGAGGCTCTGCTGGGTACTAGAGCTAGCTGGTCAGTGCCTCTCGTAAAGTTGCGCTTTTAGCGTGAGTATCTCGCGGCGCAGCTGTGGATTCTCTTCCATCCGGGAGCGAATGCGTTCGTAGCCGTAGAGAATGGTAGTATGATCGCGCCCGCCTAACTCAGCCCCAATGCGCGGATAGGAAAAATCGGTCTCTTCGCGCATGAGGTACATAGCAACTTGACGAGGAAGCGCAATGCGATGAGTACGGCGCGCACCGCGCAGATCGTCAAGTCCTAGATTGTAGAAGATGGAAACGGCTTTGAGTATCTCTTCTGGTGTAACTTCTAGCGGGCTAGGTAGTAAATCGGCGAGCGCGTGCTGGACCGTCTCCAGGTTTAGGGGAAGTCCAGTGAGACGGGTCATGGCCAACAATTGATTGAGCGCGCCTTCTAGCTCTCTGATGTTGCGTTCGACGTGGCTGGCAATGAACTCCAACACTTTAGGAGGTACATCCACGTTGAACTGATGAGCTTTGTTGTGTAAAATTGCCAGCCGGGTTTCATAATTCGGAGGTTGGATGTCTGCAATCAGACCCCATTCAAAACGCGAACGTAGCCGTTCTTCCAAAGTAACCATGTCCTTCGGGGGCCGGTCACTGGTCACCACAATCTGCCGCCCGGTATCACGCAAGGCATTAAAGGTATGGAAAAATTCTTCCTGGGTGCTCTCCTTACCGGCGATGAATTGAATATCATCTACCAACAGCACTTCCACGTTACGGTATTTCTCGCGAAAAGAATCAGTAGTATGAGTACGAATCGCTTCTACCAAATCGTTAGTGAACTGCTCAGAGGAGATGTAAAGGACATGCATCTTCTTCCGATAACATTTCTGCCCGATAGCGTGGAGTAGATGAGTTTTACCCAAACCAACACCGCTGTAAAGGAAGAGTGGATTGTAAGCATGAGCAGGAGCTTCAGCGACCGCCTCCGAGGCGGCTTGTGCCAGCCGATTGCCAGCCCCGACGACGAAACTATCAAAGGAATACCCAGGATTCAGGCCGGGGTCTGGTACATCCGGCCGCTCTGGTGCCTCCCCCAACAAGAGAGCTGGCGGTGATTCCAAGAGCGGCTGCTGGCTCTCCCAAACCACGAACCGCGCCTCCAGCTCCTCTTCGGCGATACGATAGAGTGTCCGCTTAATAACCGCGTAGAGCTTATTCTCCAACCACTCCACCGCATAGCCATTCCTAACGCCAATGATCAATACATTTTTGTTTTCAAGGCCGATACATTCTGTGTCACGCAACCAGGTGTCAAAGGTAGCTTTGGTCATCTGGAGTTCCAGCTCTCCTAATGCCGCTTGCCAGAGTCTTGCCAAATCTTGATTAGCCATATTCTCATACTCGCTTGTTCTGTCAGAGGCGCAGAGAAGCCCCATTCAATAATGTAGCCTGTCGATTGGTCAGTTGATAATCAATAGCCCGTGGATTCTGGGGGGCAAGACCCGCTGAAATGGAGGGACCCTTTCCAGCACGCCATCATTCTACCAGAACCTTGCGCTAGAAGCAATCTCTAAAACACTTCTCACCTTAAAATCTTGATAATTTTAAGGTTCGTGGAGCGCGTTGTGGATAACTATTACGCTACCCTCTCTAATTAGTGGTGTTATTAAGCAGCATAAGTATATATGGGGGCAGGGGTGTGGATAACTAGGTGGAAAAGTGGATAAGTTTTGACTTTGCCAGTTCATTTGGGGGGAATGCCCTGAGAATAGAAAATTTTTATACCTGCAAAACCGACTTTTATCTAATGAGAACGGAAACTCCGTTGCGCAGTACGCCCTGTTTCCAGCTTGCGCGTTAATCCCATCCAATCATCTACTACTAAAACCAACGCTGTTTCTTGGGGATGAAAGAGGTAGGAACTGAACCACAATCTGAGCCACCAAGAAGGGAACGGATAGCCCTTCAGGTCTATGACCACGGCGGTTTTTCCCCATAGTTTTCGGTAGAGCCGCCAACGCGCCTGTTTCTCTTCCAGGGGAGGAAAAATAGCCGCGAATTCAACCGGCCGGATGGCTTGTATCCGCTGGTAGGAAAAAGCCAGCGGATACAACGGGGCGCGGAGGACAAAGTGAGTTTGATAGCAACGTAACGCGGCGCGGCGGAGTAGCCAACAATATAAGGTCAAAACCCCGCCCATCAGGGAGACGACCCCAGCCGCCCCCCGGTAGCGGAAATCTAAGAGCGGATTGTTGCCGGCGGCCCACCAGAGAGCACCCCCCAACGGTATCAACCAGAAGGCGGGGGTAGCCCAACGTTGCGCTAAAGTCTGATAGATCAGTAACGGAAAAAAGTTCTTTTTAGCTGCCATAGATTTAACTATCCTTTTTCACCATAAACACAGTACTCATAAAGCGGACAGCGAGCACAACGGGGCTGCCGCGCCTTGCAGATGGCACGCCCATGTTCAATCAGTTCCAGATGTAACGGGTAGTAGAGCTGGGGCGGAACTAACTCTTCCAGTAGCAGATGCGCCTTTTTGCGGGAGGTGTGGGCCGGGATCAGACCTAGCCGTTGGCTGACGCGCTGCACATGCGTATCCACCGGGAAAGCCGGGCGACCCAGGGCAAAGAGGAGCACGATGGCCGCAGTTTTGGGTCCCACGCCTTTGATATCAATAAGCCAAGTGCGAGCCGCTTCCAGCGGCAGTTCTTGCAAGAAATCCAGCGAAATCTCGCCACGGACGGCGGTGATGCGCCGGAGTGCGCCCTGGATGCGGGGGGCTTTGGTCGGCGCTAACCCCGCCGGCCGGATAACGGCGATCAATTCGTCGAGGGACGCCTCACGCACCGCCTCCCAGGTGGGATAGCGGTCACGCAGGGCCACGAAAGCCAGATCACGGTTGTGATCGTTGGTATTCTGGCTGAGGATGGTGTTGACCAGTTCCGCCACAGGTCGGTGATGCGGTTCCCAGGGATGCTCCCCGTAAGTCGCCTCCAGGATTTGATGGATAGCCTGAAGTTTGGCTGCCAGCTGCCGGTCCGGGGCACTCATTCAACTCCATTCCTCGGCTCTGCTCGTAGATAAGTGCGGGCGCGACGGATCCACTCACGCTCCGCCTCGAAAGTAAGCTGCGTAAGGGCTTCTTCCCAAACTACCCAGCGGGGAGAAAATTGCGCCTCACCCGGCTGGCACGTTACCTGTGAGCCAGGACGCAGCTGCATCAGGAAGTAATTTTCCGTCCGGCGGATGGCACGTGACCCTACGGAGAAGCTGACCAGTTGTTGCCCCAACGGAGCGATGATCTCCAGGTCGTCATAGCCGCTCTCCTCACGTACCTCTCGCAATGCCGTCGCAACTGCGGACTCGCCAAGTTCTACATGGCCTTTGGGCAAACGGACCTCGTCCCCGAAGGAACGCACCAGGAGCAAGACCTTTTCCCGGTCTGCCGTCAGCACTACCCCGCCGGCGGCTTGATAGCTGATGAATTCTGCTTCACGTTGATTCAAGAATACCTCCAGGCAATACACGCAGAGCGAACCCGACCTGGGCACAGATTTCCAGTTCCCGAACCTGCACCCAGACGTTTCACAAATTACGCTAAATCCGCTTTCTCTGGCGCAAAGTCAGCGCTAGCTAGCCGCTGCGTGACTGCGGCCAATGTCTCCGCCGTGAGTACCCACCGCAGCATCCCCCGCAAGGTCTCTAGATCCTCTACGTCTTCCAACCGTTGAACCAACGAAGCTGGTGGTTCGCCGAAGCGCACCCGTAACACGGCCACAATGCCTTGTTGTAGTCCCTGCTGCATACCCTGTTGTAGTCCCTGCTGCATGCCCTGTTGCATGCCCTGTTGCCTACTCATACGCTCGACACTCGTGATGTAGGTCATTTTTTGTGCCTCCTCATAGCTGGTAATGGTGTGCTGCAACTGCTGCTCCAACTCTGCCGGCAATTGCAATAACCAATCGATAAACCGAAATAGCTCCAAGACGTCTTGCCGCGCGTAGCCCCGCTCATACAAACCCCGTACTAACCGCCATTTCCAGGCGTAACGCGTGGCTGGCGCGTGGCGCGTGGCCTGCGCCTGGAGGTGAGCCAAGATCACCACGGCGAACGGGTTAGGATTTTGCTCCAGCCAAGCTAGGCGGGCCGCGTAATCCAGCAACTTGAGCACCGGGAACGTCAACCGCGCTTCGCAACCCCATAACGCCTGCCGGTACTCACACGGACGCCAGTGGGGGTTCTCGTCGCCCAAGACCGCCAGGCTGACCACGGGCTTACCATACCGGTCAAACAGGCGGTAATGGTAAACGAACATACGCTGGGCAAAATCGGCCTCCACCCACCCCTGGACTTCCAGATGGATCAGCACCCAGGCTTCCTCGCCGTCCACCCGCCACACTTTGACCAGTTTATCCGCCAGCCGCCGGCCCAACTCGGCATCGCGCACTACTTGTTGTAATTCCTTATCCAGAAATTCATAGCCGCGCGTCCAATCAATCCCCACATAGGCGGTGGGGAAACCTAGCGCCATAAAGTCCGGAAAGTAGCGTTCCAACGCCTCTTTCCAGGGACTATCGTAATCGTTACGTTCTGCCGTCATCGGCACTCCTTAGACATCTCTTCCCAATATTAATATCATTATACTCCTCCTCAAACTTCTAATACAGGAGAAATCAACTTTGGCCGCCACCTGTGTCTGGACTATAAAATCTCACCCCATTTACGCCATCTCTAGATAATGTTCCAACTCCCATGCGGAGACCTGGATACGGTATTCGTTCCACTCCGCCCACTTGGCGCGCAGGAAGGCGGTGATAATAGTCTCACCCAGCGCATTTTTAATGACCTCATCCTGCTCCAATGCGACCAGCGCTTCGGCTAACGTGCCGGGCAACGTCTCGATACTTTTTCGCCGCCGTTCGGCCTTATCCAGATGGTAGATATCCTCGTTGACCATCTCCGGCGCTTTGAGCGACCGCTGGACGCCATCCAAACCGGCGGCCAACATCGCGGTAAAGGCCAAATAAGGATTGGCGCTCGGATCGGGGCAGCGTAGCTCCACACGCATGGCAGATTTGCGCCCTTGCCGCGCCGGGGGCACGCGGATCAAGGCAGAACGGTTCTGATGCGCCCAGCAGATATACACGGGCGCCTCATAGCCAGGGGTGAGCCGTTTGTAGCTATTCACCGTGGGGGCGACGATGGCGGATAACGCCCGGGCATGAACCATCTGTCCCGCGACAAAGGAGTCCGCGAGCTGGGAAAGATGATCAGGCATCTCATCCGAGTAGAAGAGGTTCTCCCCGGCCAGGTTGGCGAAACTCTGATGTACGTGCATCCCCGAACCGTTGATGCCGAAAATTGGTTTGGGCATAAAACTAGCGTAGAGGCCGTGGGAAGCGGCGACGGCGCGCACGGTATATTTGAATGTCACGGCGTTATCAGCCGCCGTCAGCGCGTCAGCGTAACGGAAATCAATCTCGTGTTGACCGGTCGCCACCTCGTGATGGCTCATCTCCACCTCGATGCCCAGGGCTTTGAGCGCCAGGACGATCTCGCTGCGTACCTGTTGCGCTTTATCGCGAGGCGAAAAATCAAAATATCCCACCACATCATAGGGGACAGGATGAATGGTAGCTGCCTCACCGCGCTCGAAGATAAAGAACTCCAGCTCTGGGCCGGTGTGATAGATGTAACCGAGCTCGGCGGCCTGGGCCAACATCCGCTTAAGCGCACTACGCGGGTCACTGGAGGCGGGGGTATCATCTGGCCCGTAGACATCACAGAAGAGCCGCGCGCGGCGACGGGCGGGCGCGCTCCACGGGAGCACTTGGTAAGTAGTGGAGTCAGGAACCAAGACCCGGTCGCTTTCACAGATGCGGGCGAACCCTTCTACCGAAGAACCATCGAACCAGATACCGGTGTCGAACGCCCGCGGCATCTGATCTGCGGGTAACGTGACACTTTTGATATTGCCTAAAATATCTGTGAACTGTAGATTTACAAAATGGACTTGATCCTTCTCCATACGAGCTAGCAGGTCAGTAGACATGGTTTTCCTCCTATCAAAAATGGTTAATAAACCTTGAGTCTACTGAAAAAAGTTAGCTCACCATGAAGACAGAGAAGACACCGAGCAGAAAGTTAAGTTTTTCAACCCGATACTAAATCTTTTGCTTAGCGTCTGGGCATCTTAGCAGCTAGCTTATTTCAGCGGAATCAAACGTGGTGCTGCTGAAACCTACACCTAGCCTAGCAGCAGTTGTTCTTTTGTCAATCCCCGCTCCCGGGCCTCCTCGCCTGCCCGTGGCTTCTAGCCACACAAGACATCCGATTTCTTGAAGAAATCGGATGTCTTTAGCAGTCAGCCTCACCCTCGCGCTTTATCGCTTTGTCGCTCTCTCCGTGTAACCCCGCGCTGGCTGCCAACTTTCAACTGGCGTTTCTTAATCCCTGCTCACTACTCACCAGTCCCTCGCTCACTCGCTTTCTCGCTTTCTCGCCTTCTCGCTTTCTCGCTCCCCAGTTTGCCCCTTTCTTGAAGGCAGGTATACTCAGAGCGGTTAGAAAGCTACTATATTTCGCCGGAGGCTGGAATGCAGAGTCCATTTTGGGATAATTTACAAGCTGCCCTAAATCGTCTAACAGGGCATTCGTTGATATTAGTTGTACTGATCTGGTTCTTGTTACTAGGCGCCGGACTTTTTTGTGCCTTTGGAGGTCTATCTCTACCTACAGATGAAGCGGCTTTAGTGCCTACCGCAGGAGGGACGACTACACCTGAGACGGGGGAAGAAGGCCCGGCACCCACCGCTACCTTACCAGCGGAGACAATCATCATCCCCACCCCGGCGCCCGCCGGAGCAGAACCCACCGCAGCCTCGCTACTTCCCCCGTTGCCCTGGGGCGAATTTGGCTACGGGGCGGCAATACAAGGTGTTATCCCGGTAGCCGGTGATTACAGCTACTCCATGCGCCAGGTAAAAGATCAGCTAGGCTTTAACTGGGTAAAACAGCAATTGCGTTGGGACGATATCTATCACACTGAAACCGGCCAGCCGGATTGGGGACTCTATGATCCGGTGGTGGAGGCCGCCCACGAGACGGGTTTGAAGTTGATGCTCAGTATCGTCGATTCGCCGGAGTGGACGCGCTCTTACATTGACGCGGATCCGCTGGGCGCGCCGCCAGATGATCTAACGCTCTACGCTAATTTCGTGGGCGAGGTAGTAGATCGCTACAAAGGTAAAGTCCACGCCATTGAGGTCTGGAATGAGCAAAACCTTAATCGCGAGTGGGATACGGCCAACGGCTTAAACCCCGAACGTTACGTGGAGCTGTTGCGCTTAGCCTACCAGGCTATTGAGAGCCGCGATCCCAGCATCGTGGTAATTAGCGGGGCACTCTCTCCCACCGGTATGACCGGAGGCGACTCCAGTAACGCCAACCGGCTAATCTACATGGATGATTACGCTTATTTGCAACGCATGATTGATGCCGGTTTCTTAGATTTCGTGGATTGTATCGGAGTGCATCACAATGGGATTAACCTGCCGCCTGATGTCGCCTGGAATGAAGGTTATAACGATTCCACCGCTAGTTTCCGTGGCCCGTTTGATGGCCCACATCACTCTTGGTCTTTTAAGAGTACTATTTGGGATTACTACACTATGGCGCAACAAGCCGGTTACAACAAACCACTCTGTCTCACCGAGTTCGGGTGGGCTTCCGCGGAGGGTTGGAGCGCGGTGGCCGAAGGGTTCAGCTTTGCCTGGGATAACACGCTGGCAGAACAAGCCCAATGGGAAGTGCAAGCGTTCCAATTGATGCGCGAATGGGGTTTTATCCACTTAGCCTTCCTCTGGAACTTGGATTATGCCCAGAAAGGCGGGGTCGGGGAAACCGATCCCAATGCACCGTATAGCCTACTAAATTTCGACGGTTCGCCGCGTCCCGCCTACGGAGCGCTGGGAGGAATGCCAAAGATTCCCTAAGCCAGCCATGCGCCGGTATTTCCTGTTAACGATAACTATCTTGATTCTAGGAGTGGAGGGAGGCTGCACTAGCCTTCTCTCCTCTCCTTTTGCTCTGTCAACCCCTCCCCCCACACCTACTCCTATTCCCGCGCCTACCGCCACTCCCTGGCCCATCCCCACTCGTTTTGCCACGCCGGAGGTGGGCATTAACGCGCATCTCTGGTGGGATCGCTGGGCGGCACAACATGATTGGCAATTGATCCAAGAAGCCAACTTCAGGTGGGTGAAACAGCGACTCCCCTGGGTGAATGTCCGTCCGTTCCAGGAGCGCGCTTACGATTGGTCGATCTCCGATCAAATTGTCTCAGAGGCAGCCAGCCGTGATATCAAGCTCCTCTTGCGGTTAGATGGCGCGCCACAGTGGGCAGAAGTCACGGCGAAATCAGACGCAACCCCAGCCCCGCCGGTGGAACTGGAGGCGTGGGCTACTTTTTGCTCCGCTGTGGCGGAACGCTACCGGGGACAAGTAGCCGGCTATCAGATCTGGAACGAACCAAATCTGACGCGCGAGTGGAGCGGGCAACAACCTAACCCCGCCGCCTACGTGGAATTGCTCCGCGTCTGCGCGTTCAGCATCAAGCAAGCCGATCCAGCAGCGTTGGTCATCACCGCCGGGTTGGCCCCGACCGGCTCCGGGCCGCCGCACGCCCTACCAGACGAGGATTTTTTGCGTGGCATGTACGAGGCCGGCGCCGCGCCTTATTTTGATCTCTTGGGAGTACATGCGCCGGGTTACGCGGCCCCGCCGGAAACCTCTCCCGCCGAGGCGGCAGCGACGCCGGGATATGGCGGACAACGCTTCTTCACCTTCCGCCACGTCGAAGATCTCCGCGCGATCATGGAAGAGCACGGCGACACGCATAAACAGATCGCCCTCTTGGAATTCGGGTGGACGACGGACGAGATACATCCAGCGTATAGCTGGTTCGCCGTCACACCAGAGGAACAGGCGGATTATCTGGTGCGCGCCATCATCTACGCCCGCGAACATTGGTCGCCGTGGATTGGGCCGCTCTTCGTCTGGAGCCTCCCTGATCCGGCCTGGACGCCGGAGAATGAGGAATTCTGGTGGTCGATAGCCGATCCTTTCCACTGGCAAGGCGGCGCAGTGCGACCAGCTTATCATGCCCTGGTAGCATTACTAGAATAACTTCACTAAAAAGAAAATTCCTCTCCGCAAAGGCACTAACTTTGACTTTCAACCTTTGACTTTTGACCTTTTTCGACCTTTGACTTTCGACTATTCTAAAAGGAGGAACCATGTTTGAGACTTTTGAAGAGGCAGCAGCTTTCACCGCAACACACGCAATTGAGATGATCGACCTCAAATTCTCCGATTTATGGGGACGTTGGCACCACGTCACCTTGCCGGCCAGCCAGTTCACGCCCAAATTGATGGAGAACGGCGTAGGGTTTGATGGCTCCAGCGTCGGATTCAAGGCCGTTAGCTCTGGGGATATGGTGCTGGTACCGGATTTGAGGACCGGCTTCCTTGACCCATTTTGGGATATGCCGACCCTCAGCTTTATCTGCGTGACCTTGGAGGCCGACACTCGCGAGATCTTCCCCTATGATCCGCGCAACATCGCGCAACGGGCCGAAAAATACTTACAACAGACAGGAATCGCCGACGCCAGCTTCTGGGGACCGGAATTTGAGTTCTACGTCTTCAATGGGGTCTCCTACGAGAATGGGATGAATGTCGCCTCCTATCGCGTGGACTCGGCGGAGGCGGACTGGAACACCCAAGATATGAAGAGCGGTGGTTATACGATTCCACGTCACGGTGGCTACCACGCGATTCCCCCACAAGACCACCTCTTCAACTTACGCGCGCGCATCAGTTTATATTTAGAAGAGATGGGCGTGGAGGTCAAGTATCATCATCATGAGGTGGGCGGGCCAGGTCAGTGCGAGATTGAAATTCCGCTCTTGCCGCTGCTCAAGGCGGCCGATGCCACCTTGCTCATCAAGTACATCACCCGGATGACGGCTTTTGAGATGGATTTGACGGCTACTTTTATGCCCAAACCTCTCTACGGGGAAGCCGGTTCGGGTATGCACTACCACCAACACATCTGGAAAGAAGGGCGCAACCTCTGTTATGCTGCTGAAGGCTACGGTTGCATGAGCGAGATCGCGCGCTACTACATCGGCGGTTTGCTGCAGCATGGCGGAGCCGTGATGGCTTTCACCAATCCCAGCACCAACTCCTATCGCCGTTTAATTCCAGGGTATGAAGCCCCGATCAGCGCCTTCTACTCGCTGGCCAATCGGAGCGCCGCTATCCGGATTCCCAAATATGCCAACCGCCCTGAGACGGCGCGTTTCGAGTTCCGGCCTCCCGATGCGACCGCTAATCCATATTTAGCCATGTCCGCGCAGTTGCTGGCCGGCATTGACGGCATCCGCAACCAGTTAGATCCCACCGAGTTGGGATTTGGCCCGGTGGACGATGATATCTTCACCTGGTCGGAAAAGCAGCGCGCGCAGATCAAAGCGCTGCCGACCTCACTACCGGGAGCCATGGATGCATTGGAAGCCGATTCTGACTTCTTGCTGGCCGGAGACGTTTTCAGTGAGGATCTGATCAGTCGGTGGATCGAGCAGAAACGGTCGGAGGACCGACAAGTCCGGGACCGGCCACATCCGTATGAGATAGAACTTTATTACGATTTATGAGCGAGGGAGCGAGGGAGCGAAAAGGCGAGAAGGCAAGGGAGTGAGAAAACAACTCTGCTGATTTGCCCATTTGTAGATTTGCCGATTTGCCCATTTGCATATTTGCCATTCGCCCATTCGCCATTCGCCATTCGCCCATTTGCCGATTTGCCATTTGCACATTAGACTTATTTTCAGAGGAGAAATTATGACCATTCGATTTGGCACCGACGGCTGGCGCGCCGTGATTAGCGACACCTTTACTTTTGAGAATTTACGTTTGGTCTCCCAAGCCATCGCCGATTACGTCTGGGAGATTAGTGAGCGCGAAAACCCCGAAGTGGTCGTGGGTTTTGATACCCGCTTCCTCTCTGATCGCTACGCACGAGAAGTAGCCCGAGTGATGGCCGGCAATGGCATTCTGGCCCATCTGACCCGCGCTGATGCTCCTACTCCGGCGGTCTCCTACGCAATCGTCGCCAAAGGGGCCGAAGCAGGCGTGATGATTACCGCGAGTCACAACCCGCCACGTTACAACGGACTTAAACTCAAAGCGGCCTTTGGCGGCTCCGCATTACCGGAGCAGGCGCACCAGGTGGAGGCCCAATTGGAGCGTAACCAACTTGAGGCCCGTGGCCCTAACTTGATGGATTACCAGAAAGCCTTGCAACTAGATTTAATTCGTCTTTTTGACCCGGCTTGGGCTTACTATCAACATATTTCGGAACTCTTGGATTTGGATGTTATCTCTGCCGCTGAATTACGGGTGGTCGCGGATGCCATGTACGGCTCCGGAAGAGGTGCGTTCCGCGATCTGTTGAGCCGCTCACGTTGCACCCTCTACGAAATCCGCGGCGAGATGAACCCTGGGTTTGGGGGCATTCACCCGGAACCGATGGGGCATTACCTCCAAGCTCTGAGCGCGGCGCTCCAGACGCGCCATGCCGACGTGGGTTTAGCCACCGACGGCGACGGAGATCGCATTGGCGCGATGGACGCCCGAGGCAATTTTGTGGACCCGCACCATATCTTCGCATTGATATTGCGCTATCTAGTAGAGAAACGGAGCTGGACCGGCGCGGTCATCAAAACGGTCTCCACCTCCAGGATGATCAACCGCTTGGCCCACCGCTACGCTCTCCCCCTATACGAAACCCCGGTAGGCTTCAATCATATCGCCAACTATATGCTGACTGACGATGTACTCATGGGCGGCGAAGAATCCGGCGGGCTTTCCGTCAAAGGCCATATCCCCGAAGGAGATGGCATCCTGATAGGAATGTTCTTACTGGAGATCATGGCGGAGGCCAAAAAACCCCTGCATGAACTGGTAGCAGATATCCAACGGGAAGTAGGCCCGGCCCACTACGCGCGCACCGATATCCCCCTCAAACATCCGGTTCCCAAAACCGCGATGGTGGCGCGGCTCTCCGGTGATGCGCCAGCGCACCTGGCAGGGCAAACAGTGGTCGAAGTAAGCACCGTGGATGGCGTCAAGTACATCTTAGCCGATGACGCTTGGTTACTGATCCGGCCTTCGGGTACCGAGCCGGTACTGCGCGTCTATGCCGAAGCGCCTTCGGCAGAAGAGGTGACGGAATTATTAGCCTACGGCGAGAAAGTGGCCGCGTAAAAAGAGTCAAAGGTCGAAAAAATGAAACCTTCAATTTCACTTACCCGTGACGGCAAACTTATTAAAACCAGCGCCTACTATGCGGCTATGATCATGTTGGGATTGGTGACGGCCTCCAGTGGCCCGGCATTGCCCTCGCTGGCAGCGCAAACCCATTCGACGCTAGATACAATTAGCATTATCTTCACCACCGGAGCGTTGGGCTACCTACTGGGATCGCTGCTGGGCGGCTGGCTCTATGATCGCCTCCCCGGACATTCCCTTATGGCCGGCTGGCTGGTGGGCATGGCGACTTTGATGGCCTTGATTCCCACCATCTCGCAGCTCTGGTTGCTCTCCGGGGTGATGTTGCTGGTGGGTTTGATGCAGGGGGCCTTAGATGTCGGCGCCAACACCTTGATCGTCTGGGTACACCGACGCAAGGTGGAGCCATTTATGAACGGCCTGCACTTCATCTTTGGGATCGGCGCGCTGCTCGCCCCGGTGCTCATCGGGCAAGCGCTGATCCGGTATAGCGATATCGACTGGGCTTACCGGCTCTTTGCCCTGGTGATGTTGCCGGTGGCGCTCTTCCTCTGGCGTCTGCCCAGCCCCCCTGTCCCTGCCCCCCGGGAAGAGGGTCCAGCAAACGTGAGCAACTATCCATTGGTGGTTTTAATCGCCAGCTTTCTGCTCCTCTACGTGGGTGTAGAAGTCGGTTTCTCCGGCTGGATCTATACTTACGCCACCACATTCCAGGTGGGAGACGTAACGGCAGCAGCCTACCTGAACTCCGCTTTCTGGGCCGCGTTGACGGTGGGCCGGCTACTCTCCATCCCCATCGCCACGCGGCTAAGCCCGCGCACCATCCTGCTAGGCGATCTACTCGGCGGTGTGGTGAGCCTGACCGCCATCTTGCTCTGGCCGTACTCCACCCTCGCGCTCTGGGCCGGGACGCTGGGCTTAGGGCTAGCCATAGCCTCTATTTTCCCCGCCACCCTTTCGTTCGCCGGTCGCCGGATGACAATTACCGGCGCAGTCACCGCCTGGTTCTTCGTCGGCGCCAGCACTGGCGGGATGCTCGTCCCCTGGTTGATCGGGCAACTCTTCACCGCCTTAGGCCCTCAGAGCACCATGGTGATAATTTTTGTGGATCTACTGCTGGCAACCGGCGTCTACGCGCTGGTGCGCTGGTACGCCCAGCGCGAGTAAGCGAGTGAGCGAGTAGGCGAGTGAGCGAGAGCGTAGCCGCGGTTTCCCCACCTTGCCTCCATCAACCGCGAATGGACGCCAATAAACGCTAACTCTTAGCTTTTATCCGCGTTCATCTGCGTCCTAAAGAATACTGCGGTTACCTAACCCGCGCGTTCCACCCCGCCCAGAAGAACAAGCATATCCCAGCTAACAACGCCAGACCAGATATACCCACGCCGCTCCAGAAGGTACGCGGGATAAAGCGCAGCTCGATCTGATGCGTCCCGGCCGGCACGGCGAGAGCGCGAAAGAGACCATTAGCGCGGTAAATCCGTGTCTCCTCGCCATCCACCCAAGCGCGCCAGCCGGGATAGAAGACCTCACTGAAAACTAACAAACTATTGCAACTGCTGGACATCTCCGTCTGGATACTGGAGACCTGGTATCCCGTCACCCGTACCACATCCTGACAGGCGTCCGCAACGCCGGGGAGTTCAAGCGGCACGGGCTGCACCAGCGTGACCACCTCACGCGGGTTGTTGGCCGCCACGGCTGACCAGACTTCTTCCGGCGAGACGACCTCTGCTTGGTGGATGACGTAAGCACGCGGCAGATAATCGCTCCCCCCAAAACGATAGAGTCGCAGCTCGCCGTTCTGGGCCAGGAGCTTGAAACGCCCGTCATCGCTGAGATCGCGCTTGGTTAGCAAGTGCCGCACATTGAGCAACCCAAAAAACTTGGCTTCTGAAAGAGAGGCTTCCGCGAACTCCACCCGCTGTTGCAAGCGTAACGGAGTATAACCCAGCACATCCTGCAAGCCGTAGACGATGGCCGAGTTCGGCCCGCCGGGCAACAGGTTCTCACTGCTGACACGCGAGAATTCGAGTTGATTTTCGGCCTGTATGATTGCCACCAACTCCGTGGAGGGAAAAATCCCTTCTTGCGGGACGTCGCGGAGCACGGCTTGCCAGGTCGGACTAAAAATTTCCAGTGCCAGCAGCGCGACCAACAGGAGCTGGAAGCGCATCGTGGAGATTTTCCCCTCTTGATAAAGGGTTAGGAGACCGCTAAAGAGGGCTAGGGCGACAAATAACAATCCAAATCCGGAGAGTAATTCATCCGCCCCACCCTCCACCGAATTTATCCCCAGCTGGAGGAAGATGATAGCCGCTCCAGCCGCGGCCAAGCCCCAGAGTGCCATCCGCCGCAAGTCACTTAACACGGCAGATTTTGGCCCCTTCTGCGTCAACCGCGTTACCCCCAAGCCAGCCAAGACCGCGACCGCCAAGACGACCAGGTAGAAGACCCGGTATTGCTCGCGGATAAACGAGCAGCCCGGCAGGGCCAGGTAACAAAAGGAATGCACTACCGTGTTCCCCCCCAACGCGAGTAAGAGCGCGGCGACGCCGAGCGCTAGCCAGAGCCGTCCCTTTTGCCAAGCCAACCTAACGCCCGCCACGGCGAGCAGCAGCGCCACGCTGCCCACGAAGATCAGTGAGCTACTGATGCCGTCAGCTAAAATTAGACCGGGCAACTGCGCCGGCGGCAACCCCTGGGCGACATAAGTGTAATTCAACTCCGCTGACCGGTGAGAATGGTGAAACATCTCTAACGTGGGCAGCAGTTGAGCGGCGGCCAGCGCCAAACCAAAGCTTAAAGACAAAGCCAAGCGTCCCCACCGGCGCAGCTGTGGCCGCCAATGGCCGCCCCGTTCCAGCGTGCGAAAGAGATAGTAAAACAAAATCGCATAAACGGTGTAGATGAACCATTGTGGATGCCCCGCCAGAGCGGCCAGCGCGAAGACTCCGCCAATCAGTAGATAATCCTGCACCCGCTGAGATTCCCACGCTCTATCGAGTAAGAAAAATAGGAGTGGTAGCCAAGTAATAACTTGCAATACTGTAAGCTGAATGGTTGCAAAACTGACCAGATAAGCACTGAAGCCAAAAATAATGCCGGCCGCCACTCCTCCCCACCGGCTACCCGTGATCCGGCGCGCCAGCAGATAGGTGAAAAAAGCGGTCATCCAGAGGTGCAAGAGGATGATGAGCTCCAGCGCCAACGGCGTGAAGGGTTGCTGCGTTAGTATCAAGCCCACGAAGAAGAGCAGATTAGGTGGATAGAGTGCGCTCAGCTGGATATCTGCCAGTCCCGGCTGACCTCCGTTGAGATAGGGATTCCACAACGGGACGCTCCCGTGACTCCACTGCTCAAAGATGAACTTTAGCCACGGGTAGAATTGCAAATTGAAATCACTTCTGATAAAGACGGCTCGGTCAGCGAGGTTAGGAGTTAAGAGCCGCCAGAAATAGCAGAGCGCCAGCATCAAAAAACTCACGGCCACTAGCGCATCCCGTTTCCATTCTCTCTGCATCTTCAAGATACCTCCTTCTAATCACCGGCGCAGCTGGGACAGGGACAGATCGGGACGCTGCGTGCATCCTGCGCGGGACCCAATAGCTCTGCCAGCAACCGTAATACACGGTCATCCACAATGTGATAGTAGATATTCAATCCGTTCCGCTGCCCTTCCACCACCGCCGCCGCTCGCAACACTCGGAGGTGCTGTGAAACGTAAGCTTGCGGCCGCTGGAGTATCGTCTGGAGATGGCAGACGCAAGCCTCGCCCCGGCGCAACTCATCCAAGATGTGCAAGCGCACCGGATGTGATAATAATTGAAATACAGCGGCAGCCTCTTTGTAGCTAATAGATTCCATCACGTCTCCTCACACACTATATTCATCGCACTGCATGAAATATACTCTAGATTCTATTTTCTGTCGAGGTGTAGCCGGCAAGTCCCTGCCGCCTAGCCTTGACCGAGGAAACTCGCTGGGTATAATAGATTCTGTAATTATCGCAAGCCTATCCAGAAGGAGAACTAAATAATGGACACCAACGAACTTCGCAAGGGGACCACCTTTTATTTGAATGGAGAGCTTTACCAAGTACGCGAATATCAACACCATAAACCAGGACGCGGACATGCTATCATTCGCACTAAACTCCGCAATTTACACACCGGCGCCATCATCCCCAAAACCTTCACTTCCAGTGACCGCGTGGAGGAAGCTTTTGTGGAACGCCGCACCATGCAATATCTCTACGCAGGGCAAGAGGGTTATCACTTCATGGATATGAAGACCTACGATCAGATAAATATCGGAGACGCACTCATTGCCGAAAAGTCCGGGTATCTCAAGGAAAACATGGAATATACTGTAGCGATGCACGGCAACGAGCCGTTGGACGTGGAACTTCCGCCGGCAGTGGAGCTAAAAGTAATCAAAGCGGAACTGGCCGTAGCTGGTGATACCGCCGGCGGAGCCAACAAAACTGTCGTCTGTGAAACCGGCTTAAAGGTGCAAGTCCCACTCTTCGTCAAAGAAGGTACTACCATCCGCGTAGAAACCACCAATGGGAAATACGTAACCCGCGTGTAAGCAATGGATGCAAAAAGTTGAGCCTACTGAAAAAACTAAAGCGGACGCAGATGCGCGCAGATTTCCGCAGATAAAAGCAAAAAATCGGCGTGCAGCTGCGTCCTAAAAGAGCTATTCCCACCCGCTTTTTTTCTTAGCGCTCTTTGCGTCTTTGCGGTGAGATATCTTTTTTCAGCACTAACCTAGAATTGCCAAATTACAAAAACTCCCCGCGCCCTCTGCGGGGAGACCTTTCAAGAGGAGAGGCATTATGGCAGATTTTAATCTCTACGCTGGACGTTGGGTCACCTTAAATGAAACCTACCATATCGCCAGTGCGGGCACGAGTCCAAAGGAAGCCCAGCAAATCGGCCGCCAGGCACAACCTAAAGAGCACCTACAGCTCGCCTGGATTTCACCGCACCCACCATATCTACCCCTGCCGGCTTGGCCCCTGCGCCAGCTCTACACTCTGCTCCAGGAACATCAAATCTGGCTGGTAGGCGGCGCGGTACGCGACCTACTGCTCAAGCGGCCCCTCCATGACTGGGATTTCGCCGTGCAAGGTTCAGCGATAAAACTGGCGCGCCGCATCGCCAACCAGTTAGCGGGCGCCTACATCACCTTGGATGCGGAACGCGATACGGCCCGCGTGATTATCAAACATCCCACTACTCAAGCCCCCGTCGTTTTGGATTTCGCCACCTTGCGCGGGGCAGACCTCGCCACCGACCTGCACTGGCGCGATTTCACCATCAATGCAATGGCGCTCACCTTAGAAGGAGAGTTGATTGATCCCTTGAATGGAACGCGGGATTTGGTAGACCATCTAGTCCGCGCCACCAGTGAGCACACTTTCACCGCCGACCCGGCGCGACTGCTCCGCGCGGTGCGCACGGCCGGCGAACTGGATTTCCAGTTAGAAACGGCAACCTTAACCGCTCTGCACCGGCACGCCGCGCGCATCAGCGAGATTGCCGCCGAACGCATCCAGGCGGAGTTACTGCGGATCATGGCGCTCACCCCCGCTGCGCCCCACCTCCAGCTGCTCCAAGCGCAAGGCTTATTACCGCATATTCTACCGGAAATCAGCGCGTTGCGCCAGGTGCAACAATCCAGCCCGCACCATTACGCGCCAGTCTGGGAACATACGTTAGCCGCCATCGCGGCAGGAGAAGGCTTGCTAGCGGCCTTAAACAATCAACCACCGTCGCGTTACGTGCAGCGCCGCGTACCCGTCCCCGCTTGGGCCTGGGAGCAATTAGCCGAGGCGCTGCGCCCCTGGCAAACGGAGCTCCTGGCCTATCTGCAAGTGCCGGTAAGCGTGGGGATCTCACGCGGCATGTTGCTCAAATGGGGGTTGCTCTACCATGATGTCGGGAAAGCAAGCTGTCGCACGGTGGACGAGGAAGGTGGCACACACTTCTACGGACATCCCGCAGCGGGCGCCGCGCTAACTCGCCAACGACTCCGCTCGCTACATTTTCCCAACCGCGCCATCCACTTCGTGAGCACGCTGGTCGACGCACACATGCGCCTGCTCAGCCTCTCTCAAAATCCGCCACCCTCGCGCCGGGCCATCTACCGCTTTTTCCGCGCCACAGAAGAAGCTGGAGCCGGGGTGGTGCTCCTCTCGCTCGCTGACTCGCTCGCGGTCTGGGGGCCGGCGCTGACCGAGGAACACTGGCGCGGGCTACTCACCACCGCCCGCGCTCTCTTGAACGGCTATTATCAACGCCAGGCAGAGGTGGTCTCCCCGTCGCCGCTCCTCACCGGGCACGATCTATTGGCAATGGGAATTCCTGCCGGCCCAGAACTGGGCCGGCTGCTCGCCGCGCTACGCGAAGCGCAAGCCGCCGGCGAGATCAGGACCCCCGCCGCCGCGCAAGCCTTCATCCGCCAAGAGCACGCCTGACGATGCGCTCTCCTGACCGCGCGCTCCGCAAATATCTCCTCCCCCTGCTGGCGGGATGGTTCGCCCTCACCGCGTGTCAGGCCGTGCAGCCATTCCCCGCGTCTCCTAACCGCGTCGCGATTATCGTTGATGGAGAGCGGCAGACACTGGAAACCGAGTCCCAAACGGTGAGCGCGGCCCTAGCTGAGGCTGGAATCAAATTGGAAAATTTAGACCGCGTGCAACCGCCGGAGAATGCCCAACTACATCACGGACAGCTCATCACTGTAACACGCAGCTGGCAGACGGAAGAGATCATTACCGCCACCTTGCCCTTCGAGCGCGAGGTAGTCCGCAACGCCACCCTCCCAGAAGGCGAAACCCGCCTCTTGCAAGCTGGCCAGGGAGGAGTCTATGAGCGTATTTATCGCCTGACTTGGGAAGAAGGTACCCAGATCGAGCGCGTGCTAGTCAGAGAAAGTCTCGCCCAACCGCCGCAAGCCGAGATACTTCTGATTGGCACTCGCCCGCAGGTCACCACCACTAACATCACCGGCACGCTAGCCTACTTAGAACATCAAGAAGCGTGGATTTTGCATGAGAGCAGTGCCAAGCGCCGGCGCCTCACCACCTTTGGGGACCTGGAGGGGCGCGTCTTCACGCTTTCGCCCTCTGGCCGCCACCTCCTCTTCACCCGCGCCGTCACCGAAGAGCAAGGTATCAACACGCTCTGGATTGCGCACACCACCGCAGCCGCTCCCGCTCCCCGCGACACCGGCATTAGTGACGTCCTCTGGGCCGACTGGTCGCCCAATGGTCAGCACATCGCCTGGAGCACCGCCGAGAGCACCGACCGGCCTCCCGGCTGGCGCGGACGCAATGACCTCTGGGTAGCCACGGTCACGCGCGAGACCGCGCTCGCTCACCAACGGCGGCTCTTGGAGGCGGAAGCGGCCGGCGGCTATGGTTGGTGGGGCACACGCTACTGCTGGTCGCCCGACAGCGAGAAATTAGCCTATTCCCGTCCCGACGAGATCGGTATCGTAAATTGGGGCGAACCGGAGCGCCATCCCCTCATTAAGTTCCCCGCTTATCGCACTTACAGCAGCTGGGCCTGGTCGCCCGACCTCAGTTGGTCCGCCGAGAGCCAATTGCTAGCCACCGTGTTGCACGGCCCACCGTCAACCAACATTGATCCCGAAGAAAGCCCGGTCTTCGACCTCTGGGTCTTGGAAGCCACGGGCGCCTACAGCGCCGAGATCGCTTCCGAGGTGGGGATGTGGGCCCAGCCGCGCTTCAGCCCCGATGCGGAGACCATCCTCTTTGGAAGGGCGCGCATTCCCTACCAGAGCCATCTGAGCGGTTACACCCTCTGCGCCCTAGACCGTGACGGCTCCAATCAACAGTGTTTCTATCCCCCCGCCG
>DUEJ01000007.1 GCA_011192175.1 Thermoflexia bacterium | reverse complement strand
GCGGTGGGACAGTGCAAGCAACGCGCGGCCTCGGCTCTGGCTTCTTCCGGAGAATGGAGAAGCCGCACTGCGCCGAAATCCCGCAGCCGCTCAGCGACTGGACGTTCCGGTGCGGGGTGCGGGGCGAGTTGCAAACGTTTTTTGAGATTGATTTTAGGTTTATTCATGAGTTTGGGATAGGGATAAGTGATTAGGAATCAGTACTTAGTTCCTCTGTGTCGTCTTGGGGACCGGCGCAAGCTTTCTGCACTAATCCCTGTTCCCTATTTCTCCGCCCCGGCGAGGATTTGAATGCCCGCGCTGGCTCCGAGGCGGGTGGCCCCGGCCTCGATGAGGGCGATGGCTTCCGCGTAGGTGTGGATGCCCCCGGCGGCTTTGACGCCCATCTCTGGCCCGACTGTCTCGCGCATCAAGGCGATGTCGGCGACCGTCGCGCCGCTGGCGGCGAAGCCGGTGGAGGTTTTGACGAAATCGGCGTGGGCTTCCTGGGCCAGACGGCAGGAGGTGACTTTCTCCGCGTCTGTGAGCAGTGCGTTCTCGAGGATGACTTTGAGGTGCGCGCCGTGGGCGTGGCAGACGGCGGCGACGGCAGCGATGTCCGCGCGCACGGCGTCTGCTTGGCCCGCTTTGAGCCAGCCGATGGCTTGCACCATATCGATCTCGACGGCGCCCTGGGCGATGGCGACTTCTGTCTCATAGACTTTGGACGCCGTGGAGGTGGCGCCCAGCGGGAAACCGACGACGGTGCAGACTTGCACTTCACTGCCGGCCAACTCGCGCGCGGCCAGCGGCACGTAACCGGGATTGATGCAGACGGTGGCGAAGTGCTGTTCCCGCGCCTCGGCGCAGAGCTCTTTAATCTGCTCCGGGGTGGTATCGGCTTTGAGAGCTGTGTGATCGATCAACTGTGCTAATGTTTTGCGTTTCATTGGGTTGCCTCCTCTAAACTAAAAATGTAATGGGGGAATAGTCCGAATTTGTCTGGCGGCCAGTAACGAAAGACCGCTTTGCCAATAAAATTTTCTGGAGGGACTGTCCCCCAGGAATGTGAATCGCTAGAGTTGTTGCGGTTATCGCCTAAGACAAAGTACTCATCCACGGCTAAAGCTCTCTCTTGCTGATAGGAGGGTGGGCCGCTGATGTACGGTTCGTTGAGAATTTGGCCGTTGATCAAGACGCGGCCTTCATGCACGGCCAAGTGCTCGCCGGGCAAGCCGATGATCCGTTTGATGAGGGGGATAGCGTGAGGGGCGCCGTTAGGCGGTGCAAAGACGACGATATCACCCCGTTCTGGAGCGTGCAGCCAGTAACTGGCTTTGTTGACGATGATGTATTGCCCTTCATGGAGCGTCGGCTCCATGCTGACCGAGAGCACTTGGTAGCGTCCGGTGAGAGTGTTGATGAGGAAGTAAATTAGCACTGCCAGCAGCAGGGTCTCGATTAAATCTCGTAACCAGCTGCCTAGATCAGCTGCCTGTTCAGCGGAGAGAGAGCGGGCCGTTAGGGATTTACGCATCTTCTATTTCCCCGCTTCTTTTTTTGACTCTGGCTTCTCGATTTACTGGGCTACTGAGCTTCAGCTAATTCTGGGTAGACGTAATGTGGCGTCACGCCCCAGGAATCCAGTGGCCAGTAGGTAAAGACCGCTTTGCCGATGACGTTGTCGGCGGGCAGCAGTCCCCAAGAATGTGAGTCACTGGAGTTGTTGCGATTGTCTCCTAACACGAAGTAGTGCCCTTCTTTAACGTTGATCTCTTTGTGATAGGATGGCGGGCCGCTGATATAGGGTTCGTTGAGGGCTATGCCGTTGACCCAGACGCGCCCGTTTTGAATTTCTACTCTATCATTCGGCAACCCGATGACGCGCTTGATGTAGGGTATCTCTCCGCCGGTGGGCGGTTGTAGTACTACTATGTCGCCGCGTTCCGGCGGATGGAGCCAGTAAGTGACTTTGCTGGCGATCAGGTATTGACCATCGTGCAAACTGGGTTCCATGCTCTGGCCGTGAACTTTGTAGCGTCCGGTCAGGGCATTGATGACCAGAAAGATGATAATGGCTAAGAGCAAAGTTTCTAAGAGCTCTTGGAGCCAAGAACGGATGTTGGGGGAATTGTCTAGAGAAGGCTGTTCTGCTAAAAACTCTGCGGCTGCTGGTTGCTGAATCTCATCAATGCTCAAGGGTAGACCCTCCCGGGCTATGGTTGGCAAGGTTAGTGCATCGTGAGCATTATAATCTATCAAGACATAGATGCAACTAATAAGCGAGAAAGCGAGAGAGCGAGAAGGCGAGAGAGCGAGAGGGTAGCGTGCTGGCGGGTTTTGTATTCCCCAGCTCGCGTTTAGGAAGGTGAGGAAGGGTGGAGTTACGTGACGAGGGGCCCAACGGCATAGTTTCCTCCTCCCTCCACGGGGGAATACTGGTTGGCGTTGAGTAGCGTCTAGCTGCTAGTTGTTGACAATAAAGCAAAGGATGGCAGAATAAGCACTGTTGGCAATGCAAACTAAGCAGAAGAGGGAGGAAATGAATAGTTTACGACGTTTGGTGTTAGATGTGTTGAAACCGTTAGACCCCAGTATTGTGGATCTGGCGCAGGTTTTAGCTGAATTGGCGGGCATTGAAGGAGTAAATATCTCTATTTACGAGATAGACCATCTAGTGGAAAACGCTAAGATCACCATTGAGGGGCCAGAAATCTCCTACGCGGAGGTGGAGGTAGTTATTAAGGAAAATGGCGGAGCGATTCACTCCATTGATGAGGTGGCTGCTGGGAAATTGTTAATTGAGGATGTCACCACCCCGCAAGGTTAATGATAATGAATGACATAAATACATATCGCCGCCAGCCGCGCTTGCTCCTTGCGGATATGCGTGAGTACAGCACTCTGGCCGGGACCGGAGAGATCGCACGGCGTTATCTGGCGATGAATGCTTTTGATGGCGTCTTGACGATTATCGGGGTGTTGATGGGCAACTATGTGGGTGGGGTGCAAGATCCCAGAGTGGTGATTAACATTGGGCTTTCCACTTCGTTGGCGATGGGTATCTCCGGTCTCTGGGGCGCTTATCTGACCGAATCTGCCGAACGGGAGCGGGAGTTGGCCGAATTAGAACAAGCTACGCTCTCTAGTTTGCGGCAGACTAAAATTAGTAGGGCTTCACACTTGGCTGTGATCACGGTCTCTTTAGTCGATGGCTTCGCGCCTTTTGCCGCGGCGATGATCGTGCTGCTGCCGCTTTTCTTTGCTGCGGTGATTGGTAATGTCATGATCACTTATCTGCTCTCGTTGATGACGGCGCTCCTGACGCTCTTCGGATTAGGCATCTTTCTGGGGAAGATCTCCGGGCGCAGTCTGATAGGTTATGGGTTGCGGACCTTGATGGCCGGTTTTGTCTCGATCACGTTGAGCTACTTGCTAGGGGGAGGGCATGGCGGTTAGCGCGCCCCCAATCTGGTTGTAGCGTTGGTAAACTGAAGCCGCCGAGTTCGTTTAGAACTCGGCGGCTTTTTATTGTGTCTGCTCTGGGCTGTCTGGCAAGGACATTCGCCAGGCTGCCTAGCTTTCGCTCCCAAACCTCCAGAGACGCTAGCGATTCCTCGTGGGCGCGGCGCTAGCGCTTTGCTAGCTCGGAATGAGAACGCTGCTGAGGGGATTTTGCTAGGCGACGGCGGTACGGCGGTTAAAACCGCGTGCTACGGTTGCGAAGTCGCCCTCCGTGGACTAGTCCACGGAGGGCGACTTTGCCAGGGTAGCCGCGAATTCATTCGCCAGACGCTGGCTCGGAATGACAACCGGGGACTAGCCGGCTAGCCTCGTTTACGGGTGTGGCTCCGTAGCCTGGTCGTTTACGGCCAGGTGGTGCTAACTACTCTGTGACCCAGACTTGGACCGGTTCGGTCTGCGTCTCGTTACCGGCGGCATCAAAGACTTTCACGTAAAATTGGTAGCTCCCTACGCTTCCTAAGGTCCAGTTGATGTTGTAGGGCGCGACCTTGCGTATCTCAAAGGGCGTCTCTTCAGCGTTCTTGTAGAATTCCACCCGCGCAATGGCGTAGTTGTCTCTCACCTCGGCGTTGATATTGACCCATTCGTCAAAACCATACTTGTATTCCTGCCCGTTAGGAGGATAGGTGAGCGCGACTTCCGGGGGCGTGTTGTCCACGGTCAGTTGCAGCGCGTGCTGGCGGACATTCTGATTGTGCTCGACGACTTGCAGGCGGAGGGTGTAGAGGCCGTCGGCCAGCGCGGTGCTATCAAATAGCTCCAAGACATTTTTATCCACCTGGTTGTTATGATCCGGGCCAATTTGCGCCCACTCGGTGGGATTCATACCCGTCCCGTAAACCAGGCGGTAGAAGTGGAAATCGCCGCCGCGCGCGTTCCCCAGCAAGGGGATGGGGCCGCGCACATAAGAATAAGCGGTGGGGCTGATAATGGCGACCTCGTTGTCCTTTAAATCGGGGCCGTAGACGGTATCGTATTCAGTGGGCGGGGTGGGGGGGCGTCGCTCCTCCGGTAAACTATCGAGCCAGTCTTGCGCTTCGGAGGGGTAGACTTGATAGACTTTCTCTTCCACTAGATCCGGCGGGGTGTGGATAGTAGCCAGCCGGCCAGTTTCACGGTTGACGAGATAGACTTGGTAGATTCTATCCTCTTCTGTCGGCTCGGTGCCGGGAATCATCAGCTCGGTAGTGACCGGACAGTTCCCGTTGGGGAGGAGGCCGGATTTTTGACAGACGGCCACTTCAACCAGGCCCTCCGGGCGGGAGAAGGGAACGCTGGGTAGGTCCCGGTGTGCGTATTCCATGATGGCATGCCAGATGTAGGAAGCGCCGCTGGAACCGGGGGTGTCGACCATGTAGTCATCGCCCTGAGGGTTGCCCATCCAGACCCCGGTCACCAATTGTGGCGTGTAGCCAATCGTCCAGTTATCCGAGAAGTTATTGGTGGTGCCAGTCTTGGCGGCGGCGGGCCGGTCATTGGATAGTTCCAGCGCGTTGGGCGTACCGAACGCGGGAATGCGGGCGCGGCGGTCAGAGATGATATTGGTGATCAGGTAAGCCAAACGCGAATCCAAGATACGTTGGGTGGCCGGTCGCTCGTATTGGTAGAGTATTTCACCGTTACGGTCTTCCACGCGCAAGATGGCGACGGGGTCTAAGGTACGGAAGCCCGGTCGCTGCCGGGCTTCCGACACAGGCTGGCCGTACATCACGCCGTTATTGTCAAAGACGCTGAAGGCGTAAACCATATCCACTAGGTATACTTCGCCGCCGCCCAACGTGAGACTTAGCCCATAATGTTGCAGCCCCTGATCCAACGTGGTGATGCCCATGCTATGCGCGGTGCGGATTACATTGTCAATGCCGGCCAGAGACATCGCTTCTACGGCGGGGATGTTGAGCGAGCGCGCCAGCGCTTGGCGCATACTGACCGGGCCATGATAGTTGCGCGTGTAGTTTTCGGGGACGTAAGGCGGCTGTCCTGCCCCCTGGGTAAAGGCTTTGCGTACATCTAAGAACATCTGGGCGGCATTGTAACCTTGTGAGAGCAAAGTCACGTAGGTGTAAGGTTTGAAGGAGGAGCCTGGTTGCCGCAGGCCATCCACAGCCACGTTAAATTTGCCGTCAATTTCCTCATCCCAGTAATCAGCGCTGCCCAACATGGCTAGAATTTCCCCTGTGGTGGGGCGGAGTACCATCACGGCGGTGTTTTTGACATTATGCTCTACGCCGATGCGGCGCGCCGATACGTCGGGGAGATATTGGGCCGCATCGCAGCCGGCGGCGGTGGCGGCGGGTATCACGGCCGCGGGATCTTCTCCGTTCAGGATGCGGATATAGGCTTGCGCCACACAGCCTGTCTGCCGGTTGAGTTCCAGATCTACGGTGGTGTAGACGCGTAGGCCGCCGCCGGCCACCATCTCTGGCCCGAACAGCTCCTCAAGTTGATCTCGCACGTACATGGAGAAGTGTGGCGCCTGGATGTCAAAGCGTTCTTCGGATTTAGCCAGTTGCAAGGTCGCGTAGCGCGCTTCATCCGCGGCTTGCTCGGTGATGTAGCCTTCTTCCACCATGCGGTCTAAGGCTATCCCCCGCCGTTCGAGAGCTTCTTCCGGCGAGTCGAAAGGGTTGAGGGCGGGCGATTGCGGGATAGGGACTAGCGTGGCGGCCTCGGCTAATGTGAGCTCGCTGACTGATTTGCCAAAGTAGGTGCGCGCCGCCGCGTCGATGCCGTAGGAGAGGTTCCCATAGAAGATAGTGTTGAGATACCATTCCAAGATGGTCTCCTTCTCATAGAGCCGGGTTAGCTCTATGGCTACGAGCAATTCGGTGATTTTGCGACTATAACTTTGTGCGATCTGTTCTTCGACAGAGAAGACCGAACGCTTGACCACCTGCTGGGTGATGGATGAAGCTCCCTGTACCGGTTTCCCTTGCAGGTTGTTGATAAACGCGCGCGTCATGCCGTAGAGATCGAAGCCGGGATTAGTCCAGAATTTTTTATCTTCCATGGCGATGGTAGCGTCGATCAAATTTTGGGGAATCTTATCTAGGGAAACCCAGTTGCGATCTCCGGCGTTGGGATCAATGACCTCGTAGAGCAATTCTTTTCCCGTGCGGTCGTAAATTTTAGTGGTCTCGAAGGTCTCCACGCTGGCGTTGGCTACCTCTTCGGGGGTAGGGAGTCCCTCGGTGATCATGGAGTACGCGGCCGTCGCCGCGCCGATACTGCCGCCCACCAAGAGCACCGAGGCGAGGATAGCGACCAGCACTAGCACCCCGAGCACGCGCAACCATAAGTTGATTCCGGTCCGGCTGCGCTGGCGGCGGCGTTCGCGTTGGGTGATGATGATGGAGCGAATTATCCGCACTGGCGTGCGGTGACTTTTGACGTTCGCTTGAATTTTCATGGCGTTATTATCCCTTGGGTTAGGCAGTTAGTCAATTAGTCGGGTAGTCAAGAGGCCGTCCTCAGCCTGGCGAATGAATTCGCGGCTACGGTTGCGAAGTCCACCTACGTGGACTAGTGCGCTTTCTCGCTCCTTCGCTTTCTTGCCTTCTCGCCCTCTCGCTCTCTCTATATACTCGCACTACCTGCGGATGTAACGCCGTGAGCACCTCGTAATTGATCGTCTCCGCCCATGCCGCCACCTCCTCGGCGGCGATCTCCGCGTGGCCCTGCTGGCCGATGACTACTACTTCATCCTCCAGCTGCACCCCGGGGATATGGCTGACGTCCACCACAATCTGATCCATGCTCACGCGGCCCAGGATGGGCGCGCGCTGCCCGTGGATCAAGACCGCGCCGCGATTGGAGATGAGCCGGTGATAGCCGTCGCCATAACCCAGCGGGACCAACGCCGCGCGCAACGCGCGCTTGGCCGTGTAGGTGCGTCCGTAGCCGATGGCGCTCCCCGGTTCCAGAGTGCGCACGCGTACTACCAGGCTCTTCAATGTGAGCGCCGGGCGCAGCGGATAGCGGGCGGGGCACTCTGTCGAGGGGTTCAACCCGTAGAGCAGGATGCCGGGCCGCACCGCGTCCAAATGCGCCTCCGGAAGAGCGAGCACTCCCGCGCTGTTGCAGATATGGCGGAGTGGGATTTCCATTCCGGCTGCTTGTAGTTCCACCAACAGTTGCTGGAAAATATGCCATTGCGCCAACATGGGACCGCGCTCCGCCTCGTCAGCGGTGGCGAAATGCGAGAATAGCCCCTCCACCCAGATGTGAGGCAGCTCCTCAACGTATTGCACGAATTCCAGCACCTCCGCCGGGAAGAGTCCGTACCGTGACATCCCCGTATCCACCTTGACGTGGATCGCCACCGGCTGCTCGGCGGCCTGCGAAAGTTGCGTGACGAATTCCCGATCAATGGCTGTCGGCGTCAGATTGTATTTCAATACTAGCAGGATGCCGGAGAGCGGCGTGTAACCCAGTATCAAAATCGGCGCCGTGATGCCCGCTTGGCGCAAGCGCACCCCGTCAATCGTCCGGTGTACTGCCAACCGCGTTGCACCGGCCGCCAACACCGTCCGCGCTACGGGTACCTCGCCGTGCCCGTAGGCGTTCGCCTTGATCACGGCGATAATCTCGGTTTTCGCTCCCACCAACCGCTTGATGGCGCGCGTGTTCGTCGCAATGGCCGTCAAATCGATCTCCGCCCAACTCACCACGCCCGCCGGCGCGTTAGCTGATTTTTCTAAACTATTCCGCATAGAAGCTCCTCATTATCCAGCAACTTTGCGCCCATCATAAATTATTTTGAGGAAGTTTCCAGCTCTCTAAGTACGGGTATCCTTTTTCTACCCAGGTCAGTCCTTGTCCCGGGGAAGGATCATTATTGGCGCTACTGAAAAAACATGATTTTTGCCACAAAGGTGCGCTAAGGGTAAACATTTCTAATCTAATTTTTTTCTTAGCGTCTTAGCGGCGAACTAGCTTTTTGCAATGGAGCCATTATTCCATTTTATTAGAAAATGTGCTACACTGAGCAATAGTTTAATCAAATAAGTCTATTCAGTAAGAGGAGGTAACAATGTCTTGGAAGCAAACACTCGCATTGGGCATGTTAAGCACGTTGCTGTTGATGTCTCTGTTGTTGGCGGGCACTGGCGCGCGCGAAGCAACTGCAGTTGCTCCCTTACAGGACTGGATTTTCCAGGGACGGGTGTACAAAGGAGCCGTCGGCGATGAAATTTACCCGGCGGCCGGTGTCACCGTGGAACTTTATGGAGCCTATAATCCTTATCCTGATGAGGGAGAGGTCATCGCTAGTACAACTACAGATAGCGAGGGGTGGTATGGATTGACGCTTCCCTCTGCGTCCGATGTATATGAGATGTATCATATCCGGGAGACGGATCCAGCCGGTCATACGTCCGTGGGCGCGACAACTGTTGATGGCACAATCCGGGACAGTAACTGGATTCAATATGATCTGCCCCTAGCAGGACAGACCTTGACCGGTAATAAATTCTGGGATAGCACTCCGGCGGAAGTCCCACTAGGGGACATCCCCACCGCCTCACACCGGGAAGCGGCGCAACTCTTGGAACAAGCACGCGATAACGAGACGGCCCCCGGTTGGGGAGCAGCGTGGTTAGGCTCCCCGGTCCGCGCGCTCTACCGCCCGGACGTCACTGAGATTGCTTACTATGAGTTCCCGGTAATGGTGGGAACAGAACAATCTGGGTTCGTCATCATCTCTACCGGCGAACATGACTTCCCCATTGCTCATTGGAACTTTACCGGCGACTCGCCCACCCAGCTCCTGGAACGTAAAGCTCACGAAGAAGGTAAGTCGGCCGTTAAATTCTACAAGCTGGATGCGCTGGACTATGCCGCCGAGGATGCGACAGGCGCACTAGTTGCTACGTCGGGGTCGCTACCGCTCAAAGTGACCGGGATGGATCCGGATTGGCTAGATCAACCGGAGGAGATGAGCGAGGCCAGCTGGACGCCAGCTGAGACCCCTGATGATTCCTCTCCCCCAACAGACGGCGAGTGGACGGAGAGCGGCCCGGTGAGTTCCACGCTCCAGTTGGGCGCGTGGGGTTCTTGGGATGAGCTGAAAGCTGATTATGCCAGCACCTACGCGGTCTTTCTGGAGAATTTGACCCGTGATGCCGCCGAGGATTGGCAGACCTTAGCGTGGGCGGCGGAATTTGGAGAGGTGTTATTCCCTGGAGAGACCTATCAGTTGGCGCTGCTCTGCCAGGAACCTTCAATCACCCTCAACGGCGCAGGCGCCGAGTACGTGGAGACGGAATTGCTCGAGCCGGCAGGACGTTCGCCAGTTTATGAGATCACCGCGCTTACCATCCTGGCTGGGGAAGAATTCCCTCTGGATGTGGAGGTTGATTGTCCAGAGAGTCCCCACGAAACGTTGAAGTTCACGATAGTCCAGCCATTCACTCTCTATTTGCCCCTGATACTCCGCAACAACGACGGAACGAGTATGCTTGCCGGGCAAGGGTCGCCAGAGTCCCCTGCGGTAGGAATCCAAGGATCATGGGCTTGGTACTGGGCCTGGAATGGCACCAATGACCAACGGGATTACTGGCAGATTGCCGCGCATACTTCTCCCAATACTACCAGTTGCCCCAGCGGGTGCGGCGCGACGGCTTGGGCGATGCTTTTTGGGTGGGCCGATTATCAGGCGGAGAACTCTGCCTGGAGTTATTGGCAAGCCCGCACCGGTCTCTATTTGCAGGATGGCGGATACGGCACCAATGTGCGTGCTCCCACTACCATGGATGCCGGCGTGACCAAGATGACCTGGGAACTTCGTAATCGTATTGGGACGTGGTGCATTGCGGGCAGCGCTCCCACCTTCCCGTGGCGGATGAAACGTGCGGCCAACTATTTTTCTGGGCGTACCGGCACGCGACTGGTTACACATTACAGTTCTGTTGGAATCACATGGAGCAGTTTGCGTGTACATGCGCGTGATTCCATTCTCTACCGGAAGACGCCGGCCATCATCGGCACCGGTTGGCTCAAGCACTACCCGTTGGCCTACGGTTACCAATGGTGGTCTAAGCGGGTGAAGAGATGTATTCCTTTCTACTGTTGGCACACAACCGTATACAATCGCATGTTCTGGGTCAATCAAGGTTGGGGGAACGGGTACGGTAACGGCTGGATTCCAGCAAGTACCTGGTTTGCCGGTGAAATTTATCCTTGATAACCGTAACTACTCCGCTACTTTACCAAACTTGGTTGCCCTGAAAAAAGGTACAGCCAAAAGAAAACATGCTCTCTACTGAAAAAAAAGTTTTTCAGTAGAGTCAAACTTAAGAGCGGACGCAGATTCACGCCGATTTTCGCAGATAAAATCAAAAAAAATCAGCGGTTATCAGCGTGCAGCTGCGTCCGTTAGAAACTGTTTCAACTACTAAAAATACTAATCAGCAGCTTGAACGGATTGAGCAGATTTGCCATCTTCAGAGAAGGAGGATAACGATGTACTTAAATATTTTGCGGCGTTTACTAGTTACTCTCTCGCTTTTTCTGTTGCTGGGTTTGGCGTCTTCCTGCAGCGCGGATTTCTCAGAGGCGGATGCGGTGACTCCGCCACCGGCTGCCCGGGAACCGAACGATACCGCGCCGCCAGCGCTGGCCGGCGGCGATAAATGGGGTCTTTGGACGCACGGCACGCAGTTGCGCGGGGCTAATATCTACCAACGCCGCGTCTATCTCGAGATCGACGGGGCGACTTTTATGGGCGATGGCCCCGTCGGGCCGCCTTACACCCAGGCGGATTTTGACCGGCTGGCAGCGCGGGGCGCGAACTACGTCAATTTCTCTCATCCGGGACTTTTCTCTGAGACGCCGCCTTACGTTGTGGATATGGACATCCAAGCGAATTTGGATCGGTTGCTGGCGCTGGCCGCGCAAGCGGACTTGTTTGCCGTGATCAGTTTTCGCACCGGGCCGGGACGCGCCGAGTTCAGCGTTTGTTGCTTAGATGATGCTGGTGATTGGTACGACGCGAGCTATCTCAACGATTCCGTCTGGCAGGATCAGGCCGCGCAAGACGCCTGGGCCGCGATGTGGCAGTACACGGCGGCGCGCTACCGGGATAATCCCGTTGTCGTGGGCTACGATCTGATGGTGGAGCCGAACTCCAACGAGGTCGGTGCGGACGTAGTCCACGCGCCGTTGGATATCTGGGATCCGGCAGAGTTCTACGCCACTTACGGCGGCACGCTCTACGATTGGAACCAGCTCTACCCGCGCATCACCACCGCCATCCGCGAGGTGGATACGGAGACTCCGTTACTTATCCGCGGGCTGAGCTATAGCGCAGTCAACTGGCTGCCCTACCTGGAACCGACCGGCGATCCGCGTACCGTCTATACTGCGCATCAATACGAACCATTCAAATATACCCACCAAGATTGGGACGTGCTGGAGTGTACCTATCCGGGCACCTGTGATGTGGATTGGGATGAGGAGGTTGAACCATTTGAACGCGACTGGTTGGCCGGTCTGCTGCAAACTCTGGGGACGTTCCAGCAGGCGCATGATGTACCGGTCGCCGTCAACGAGTTTAGCGTGATGCGCTGGGAACCGGGCGCCGCCGAATTTATGGACGATGAGCTAAATTTGCTAGAGCAGTACGGCGCGAACTACGCGCTCTGGGTGTGGGAGAGCTCTTGGGAACCTTTTGCGGAGGAAGTCACGGCCTTCAATTTCCGCTACGGGCCTGATCCAGCCAGCCGGGCCGACGTGGAGACCAGCGCGCTACAAGCCGTCATTTACGAGCATTGGGGGCGCAACACCGTGTGTCCCTCCTCCTGGTCAACCAGCTATCTGCCGGTGATCACCAACTCGTCCTCCAGTGCCCAGGAGCGTTGGGGGACGGTGGACGATTTCCTCTACCAGTTGCAAGGGTTGGATTTGGACGCTATCGGCGAGACAGCTTACGATCTGGTGGTGATGGATTATTCTGCGGATGGCGAGGCGGGAGGTGAATTCACGGCGGCGCAGATCAACGCGCTCCAACATTCCCCCGGTGGGGAGAAGCTAGTGTTGGCCTATATGAGCATCGGTGAGGCCGAAGATTACCGTTTCTACTGGCAAGCGGATTGGGAACCGGGCACGCCAGCGTGGTTGGATGTCGGGAATCCTGATTGGGAAGGCAATTACAAGGTACGCTACTGGAACCCGGAATGGCAGGAGATCATCTTGGCGTACACTGACCGGTTGGTAGATGCTGGTTTTGATGGCGCGTATCTGGATATCATTGACGCTTACGAATACTATGCGGAACAAGGTCGCAGTGCGGCGGCGCAGGAGATGGCGGATTTTGTGGCGGCAATCCGCGCTCACGCGCGCGCCCGCGATCCCGATTTTCTCATCTTCCCCCAGAACGCTGCCGAGTTGGCGGAGCTGGTGCCGGGTTATCTGCAAAACGTGGATGGGATRGGACAAGAGGATATCTACTACGGTTAYGAGGGGGATGATCTGGCGACGCCGYCRGARGTCAGCGCCACGGTGGAGGAGAATCTRGATCKCTTCTTGGGGAGCGGYAARTTGGTSTTGACGACGGATTACGCCACCACACYATCTCACGTCGATGACGCTTATGCCAAATCGCGCGCGCGAGGCTACGTRCCTTTTGTCACCGTGCGTGCGTTGGATCAGTTGACCATCAATCCCGGCCACGAACCGGACTAGAGTAGTAGCCGCGATTTCCTAATCACGCTTTGGCTGGCGGCGCGAAAAGGATTTCGCGGCTACCTTCTCTCCCGCCCCATGGCGAGATATGCTATTATACGCTGCTCTCTGCGGCCAGAGATTGCTTCACCCTAGCGAAAGCGGCTTCTTCAAAATCAATCCGTTCCTCAATGATATTTCTGAGCCACTCCTCGACGCTGGGCATCTTATGCAACTGGGCGAAGAAAGCTGCTCGCGTGGCTAATCCAGAGGGCAATAGCATTGTGGTGGGAATGTCCCTGCGTACCGCAATAGGCGCTTCCCACGCTCTATCATCCCTGGATTGAGCGATCACGATCTCGTCAATCTGTTTTTCTGAAAGTTGCCGTAGTTCATTCTCTCTGTTCATATCTGTCACCCTGTAATGATGCGAACCACAGAGTTCGGTTTGAGTTGAAAGATAATTTTTAGCCGGCGTCCACCGATGGTTTTTCCAATAGGCTGATAGCGGTCTCGGTAGGATTTATTGCGACGAATCTGGAAATCGGAGAAGAAACATCCCGTGGCTTCTTCAAATGTGACGCTAGGGGCTGCAAGTTTGTTCTGCTCGAAGTCATATTCGAAGTTGGTGGGAACGAAACGATGCCAATTTACCACAATGTACTCCGTTCAAATGTAATCTAAGAACATTGTACCATAAACGAGGAGGGCGGACAAACAGAATACCCTCGCTAGTAACGAAAATGGCTTATTCAAAATCAATATATCGGTGGTCATTCCGCGCCAACGGAGTGTTAGCGCCGCGCCGGCGAGGAATCTACTACGTCTGCTGAGGGTTTTGAAGCGGAACCAGGAGCTTCCTCGCTGGCGGCTTGCGCGCAAAGGATTTCGCGGCTACTATTAACCTACATTTAAGGGAAAGGAGGAACGTAAAATGAACGTCAAACGCACATTTTATCTACTAGTTGTCTTGACCATTATGCTTATCGTTGCGGGAGCACCGGCCTCGCGCGCTGTTGTTCCTAGCTCACTCTCTGTTCTCCAGGCCGACGATTCCAGCCCCCCCTCCGAGACCGCCAAGCTCATATTTATCCACCACTCTTGCGGCGGCAACTGGTTAGCTAACGTTGACGCCGATAATGAGCAAGCCGGTGGATTGGGCGCAGCGTTGATGAGCAATAACTATTTTGTCAGCGCCACCAACTATGGCTGGGGGCCGGGTGCAATCGGCGACCGCACCGCCATCCCCAATTGGCCGGAATGGTTCACTGACACAACTATGAACGCGGTTTATGCAGAAACAGGTCAGAATATCGGGGACTTTGGTGCTTGGTCGCGGCTGGCCACTGATCCCGGCGGGGAGAATGAGATTATCATGTTCAAGTCCTGCTACCCCAACTCCGATCTCTACGGCAACCCCGGCGATCCGCCGCTGGACGAGCCGAACGACCAATACACCGTGGCGAACGCTAAGGCCGTCTACAACGAGTTGCTCACCTATTTTGAAACCCGTCTAGATAAGCTCTTCGTCGTTATCACCGCGCCGCCCATGGCGGAAGTTTCTTATGTTATAAATGATGTTTCCACGCCAGCAGCAGACCGCGCTGCTAACGCTCGCGCTTTCAACGCTTGGTTGGTAAACGATTGGTTGGACGGCTACGCCCACGATAACGTGGCGCTCTTCGATTTTTATAACGTGCTGACCTCCAACGGCAGCCTCTCGCGCGTAGACGATACCAGCACCAGAGAAGAGCCTCACGACTATGACCTGCGTCCGGATGGTAACCATCACTATTGGAATGGTAGTGAGATCGTTCATTCCCAGACCGTCGCCAACAACTTTTCAGCCTACCCCTATTTTTCTGAAGACCCCGCAACTCCCGACCCGTGGAGTGACGACCATCCCACTGGGCCCGGCAACATCAAAGCCACCGCCGAGTTCGTGCCGCTGCTCAACGTCTTCTACCACCGGTGGAAATCTGGCAGTACCACCTGCGAGCCTCTCACCGGCGTGGGCATCAGTGGCAGTACCAGCGGTTACACCAACACCCCGTACTCCTTCACTGCCAGCGTCTCCCCCGCCGCCGCCTCGACGCCTATCACTTACACCTGGTTGCCCGCGCCATCCTCCGGGACCGCCGCCAGCGCCAGCTATACCTGGCCGACCATAGGCCCGAGAACCATCACTGTCACGGCGAAGAACTGCGGCGGGACGACGTTTGTCGGCACCCACACCATCACTATCACTATCAAAATCGGAGAACAATACGCTCTCTACCTGCCCATTATCCTGCGCAACTACGTCGCGGTGTCTCCCTGTTCCGCTCCTCTGACCGGCGTGACTATTAGTGGCCCCACCAGCGGCGTGACAGGGACGACGTATACCTTTAACGTGACTTCCGCCCCCACCAACGCTACTACGCCCATCGCCTACACCTGGACGCCCGCGCCACAGAGCGGAGAGGGCACGTCCAGTGCGAGTTATCAATGGAGCACAAGCGGCAGCCAAACCGTGCAAGTGGCGGCGAGCAACTGCTCCGGTGCGCATACCGCCGGCGACAATCACACCATCACTATCGCGGGCGCGTCGAGCGGCGACCTCGTCCAGCCGGCAGACTTCACCTACCGGGGCGCGTTCCGGTTGCCGGGCGGCGATGAACCGCCGCTGACCTTTGCCTACGGCGGCAACGCGATGACCTGCAACCCCCACGGCGATTCGGGGAATGGCTCACTTTTCATTATGGGGCATGACCGGCAGCCCTATGGCGGTCTGCCCGATGGCGGCCAGATAGCCGAAATCAGCATCCCCGCGCCGGTGGCTTCCAAGAATCTGGCGGACCTCAACACGGCCACTTTTATCCAAGACTTTGCTAATGTGGCCGCCGGCTACTTCACCGACTTGGAGGAGCTGCCGCGTACTGGTATGGCCTATCTGGATACTCCGGCCACCGGACCAAAGATACATTTGAGTTGGGGACAGCATCATAAACCCGATACGCCTCTGCCCACCTACGCCTGGTTTGACCCGAATTTGTCCGCGCCGGATTTCCAAGGACTCTGGTTCATCGGCCACCAGGATTACTACAGCCTCAACGGCTACATGTTCGAGATTCCCGCCTCCTGGGCGGATGCGCACGCCGGCGGCAGCTACCTGGGTACCGGGCGCGCTATGGATGGCGGCTGGGGCGGAATGGGGCCCTCTCTCTTTGCCTACCGTCCCTGGCAGCCCGACGGAACGCCCGCAAATTCAGGGACGCACCTTGCAGAGACGCCGTTGTTACTTTACGAAGATACGCAAGTCAACGGCGACCTTATTCAAAACGCTATCCACGGACACCAACATCCGGATGAATGGGAGGGGGGCGCGTGGCTCACCACCGCTGCGGGCAAGTCGGCGGTTTTGTTCGCCAGCAACAAGGGCACTGGAGCGAAGTATTGGTATGGTTACCTCAATCCCGCCGGCCCGGAGTATCCTTGCGTCAACGCGCAAGCCGCCTCCGAGTTCATCGCCTGCCGGCTGGCCGACGGCTCGTCCTGCCCGCCGGCAGATATGGTGGAATGTGCCGATCATACCAGCGCCAAAGGCTGGTGGTGCGCCCGCTTTGACGCCCGCTTCGTTTTGTATGACCCGGCAGACCTGGCGCAGGTCGCGGCTGGGGCCATGGATACCTGGGAGCCGCAACCTTACGCCTATCTGGATATAGGCGAACAGCTGTTCTACAATCCGGCGGGGGTGGATTTGGGAATGCTAGGGACAGGGATTCAACGCCGCTACCTTTTTGGCAGCGTAGCTTACGATCGGGATAACGGCTTCCTTTACATTCTGGAGAACTTTGCTGACGAGGCCAAACCGGTGGTGCATGTCTGGCAGGTGGAGTAGGCCAGGGGACAAGAAAGTTAAAACCTCCGAGGTCTTAATTGTACCGGGGGCGCGCCCCCGAAATCGGCGCCCGCACGCTCGTAATTGCTAGCCGATGAGGAAGTTTTTCAACCCGGACATGCTCTCTCTCTCCTTATCGCCTTCTCGCCTTCTCGCTCTGGTGCTATAATGAAATTACTTCCAGCTAGCAAACCCAAAAGGAGATTCCACCATGAGCAACAAGTACGGCAAATTTTCTCTGGCGTTGATGGGCAGTTGCTTACTCCTGGCCGCCCTCTTTCTACCAGGTCAGTCTTCCCTGCGCGCCGAGTCGCATCTCCAGGGTACGGCGCAACCCGGTGATGTGGTCATCAACGAGGTGGCGTGGATGGGGACGGCAGCCAATTACAACGATGAATGGATGGAGCTCTACAACACCACAGCCCACGCGATAACCCTCACCGGCTGGACGTTGCAAGCCGCTGACGGCACGCCCAACATCACCCTTAACGGCTCCATTTCGGCCCACGGCTATTTTTTGCTAGAGCGCACCAACGATACCACTATCAACGACATCCCGGCGGATCAGATTTACACTGGCGATCTGGGAAACACGGGCGAAATCCTGACCCTCTCCGACGACGCTAGCCAGGTGATTGACACCGCCAACGGCGCCGGCGGTGCCTGGCCGGGTGGCGATAACGGCACTAAATCTTCCATGGAGCGCATTGATCCGCTAGCCTCGGATACCGACACCAACTGGGCGACCAACGACGGCGTGACGCACAATGGGCAGGACGCCAATGGCGATCCTCTCAACGGCACGCCTAAACTGCGCAACTCGGCGGCCGCCAGCGAGGCAGAGCTGATAACATCAAAACAAGGCCCCGCGCAAATCTACGCCGGCCAACAGCTCACCTACATGTTGCGCCTGCGCAATCTAGGCAATATCACGGCCACGAACAGTTATTTGACCAATACGCTCCCGGCCGGCGTGACCTTGCTCGCCAGCAGTCGCCCCACCAGCACCCAAAACGGGCAGCAGTTAATCTGGCAGTTGGGCGACATGGCCAGCGGCGCAGAGCAGGTTATCACCCTCACCACCGTGGTGAGCGAGCAGCTGACCGGCGCAGTCGTCAACCGGCTCACGGCGCAGAGCGCCGCCACCGAGACGCTGACCGCAAACAACAGCGCCGCCTGGACTACAACCATCTTGGCCGCGCAAGCCAATCTGCGCGTCGGCAAGCGCGGCCCCGCAGCGGCAACCGCCGGCGATACCCTCACCTACTATCTCACCATCACCAACGACGGCGTGGCGGCTGCGACGGAGGTCTGGCTAACCGACACTCTGCCGGCGGGACTCACTTTCTCCAGCAGCGACCCGGCGCCCACCACGCAGGAAGGACAGCAGCTGATCTGGCAACTGGGTAGCCTCGGCGCTGGCGTCACGCAAGCGCTCACCGTAACCGCACAGAGCACCGAGGACGCTATCGGCGAGGCCGCCAATCACCTCACTGCCACGACCACGGCCGACGAAAGTTCTCAGTTGGATAACAGCGCGGTCTGGACAACGACCGTGAAGCAGCTGCTCTCCGCCGGTCAACTGCTGATCAAGGCTGCGCTCTACGGCGGCCCCGCCGGCGAAGCGCTTCAACTGATCAACTTGAAGGAGAGCGCCGTGGATCTCACCGGTTGGCAGCTCTGCAAATACGCCACCCCGTTAAATTGCAAAGCGCTCCCCCACGTCGAGCTCGCCGCCGGCGCCACGCTCTGGTTGGCTGATGAGGAGAGCAACTTCACCACCTATTTTGGCTTTCCACCGGATGAAACGCCCGCTACGTGGCTAGGATTAACAGATAGCGGCGGCGAGCTTATTTTGCAGGATGACCAAGAGACAACTATTGATGTCCTGGTCTATGGAGCCGGGCAAACTGGCATTACCGGTTGGAGCGGGGACGCGGTGAATACCTACCCGCTGGGCTTGGATCAGAAATTCCAACTCCTCCACCGCATTTTAGCCGAGAGCACGGGCTTGCCCGTCACCGATACCAACACGGCCGCCGACTGGATACAAAATCCTGATCCCGCTACCGGACGGCGCGGAGTCTACGCTGGTTGGGATTACGAGACGCTCTTCCAACCCCTCACGGCCACGGAGACGGCGACCGTCGTCGTCGGCATTGCCCCGGATAACGCCATTGAAGTCATCCTCCAGACGCTGCTGCGCGCGCAACGCACCATCTCCATTGAGGTCTACTCTCTGAGTAACTACGCAGTGATTTCCACCCTGGTGCAGCAAGCCGAGGCCGGCGTGGCGGTGAATATCTTGTTGGAAGGCGGGCTAGCCTTCGGCTCCACCGCAGATCTAAAGTGGCAACAGGAACTCTGGGCCTGCCAGCAGCTCGAGGCCGTCGGGGGACGCTGTCATTTTATGATCCACGAGACCGGTGACGGTATCTATAACCGCTATAAATACCTGCATAGCAAAATCATCATTGTGGATGACGAATGGGTCGCCATCTCCTCCCAAAATCTTACCGCCAGCAGTTTGCCCGCCGACGATAAGAGCAATGGCACTTACGGCTCGCGCGGCCTGGTCATCGCTACCAACGCGCCCTCGGTGGCGGCGCGCGCGGCCCAGATCTTCCGCTGGGATTGCGACCCGGCACATCACAGCGATATCCTCCGCTGGAACACCGGCTACACGAGCCAATACGGCTCGCCCACCATCACACCTGATTTCCCACAGATTGACGGCGTGACCTCTACCGTGCGTTTCCCGCAACCGCTGACCGTGCAGGGAGAGTTCGCTTTTGAATTCTTCACCGCGCCGGAAGCCGCTCTCCGCCAAACCGACGCACTTTTAGGATTGGTAGGACGCGCCGGGCTGGGAGATCGCGTCCTGGTTGAGCAGATGTACGAATACGCCGACTGGGGCGACAATCCGGTCGCCGATCCCAACCTGCGCCTGGAAGCTTACATCAATGCGGCCCGGCGGGGCGCGGAGGTGCGCATCTTGGTCAACAACGGTACCTTTGGCCAAGAATACGGCGATCAGAGCTATACCGCTACCCTCAGCTACGTCAATCAAATCGCCTCGGCGGAAGGGCTAAATCTACGCGCCGCCGCCGGCGATCCCACCGGCTACGGTATCCACAACAAGATGGTGCTGGTTGAAGCCAGCGGTCAGGGCTACGCTCACATCGGCTCGCTCAACGGCAGTGAGGTTTCTAGCAAAATCAACCGCGAGGCCGCGCTCCAAATTCAATCAGCCGAGGTTTACCAGTATCTGGAATCAATGTTCTGGGTGGATTGGAACCTCTCCCATCCGCTCTACCTACCGCTGGTGCTGCGTAACTACGCACCGCCCCCCCCACCCGCCGCTCATCTCCTCTTCAGTGAAGTGTATTACATTGCCAGCGATACAAACGCGGAATGGGTAGAGCTCTACAATCCCACCGGCAGCACCATTGACCTGAGCGGCTACAAGATCGGTGACGCCGCCAACCCCGATGATTACGAGGGTATGTACCAATTCCCCACCGGCGCACAGATTGGGTCTAAGGGCGTATTGGTAATCGCGGTCAGCGGCCAGCAAACTCCGCTAGCCGATTTCGAGCTGATCAACGATGACCCCACCATCCCCGAGATGCTAGAAGTAGACAGTTGGGGCACCGGCAGTTGGACTTTAGCCAATGGCGGGGATGAAGTGTTGCTCTTAGGGCCGGATAATCAGCCGGTAGACGTAGTGGTTTGGGGCGCCGGTGCTTACCCCGGCATGACGCCGCACCCCGGAGTACTTTACCCCCGCTCCCTGGAACGTTTCCCGGTCGATCAGGATAGCGACGATTGCACCGTAGACTTCCGCGAGCGCGCCGTGCCCGATCCGGGCCACGTGGTTGAGCCATAGCTCTAGTGTAGCGAGGAACATATAGCCAGATATCTGCCGCTATTGTGCAAATCTCCAAAATATGTTAAAGTAAAAGCCGTCACCCTAAAAAATGACCTACGAATAACTCCAACCCATCACGCTTTTCTTGATAAATGGCAAGGATTTTTGAAAGGTGTCAATCCAGATAAGACAAAACGTAGTTATCTAGAGGAGAAATATGCGTGAGAGTCCTGATAGATACTAACGTCATCCTGGATATTGTGAAGAAGGCAGCTAGTGTTCGGTCAAGCGGAAAACGAGTAGCCGGCTTGAACTTTTGGTAGCGTGTGGCGTGTTCCGTTTGGATAAAATTTACGCAGCACGCAACACGAACAGATCTCTCAACACCATCCCCTAAAAAGACCTGTATTTTTGGGGGAATCACACATATATTCAAAATACCATCAACCAGAGGAGGAAATTGAAATGCAGAGACAACGGCGTTGGGTAATGTTAGTAACCTTGTCAATCATCTTGAGCGCGTTAGTCGGAGGAGGATGTGGCGGCCCCGCAGCGGAGGAGACGACGCCAGGGGAACCATATAAAGTAGCTTTCGTCTATGTAGGGCCGGTCGGCGATCTGGGCTGGAGTTACGCGCATGACCAGGGTCGCAAAGCTTTGGACGAATTGGATTACGTGGAGACGACTTACAGCGAGCTAGTGGCCGAGGGCGGCGACTCCGAGCGCGTCATCCGTGATTACGCTGAGCAGGGTTACGATATGATTATCGCTACCTCGTTCGGCTACATGGATTACGTGATGACGGTAGCTGCGGAATATCCAGAAGTGCTCTTTGAGCACGCTACCGGCTACAAAACCGCCGATAATGTGAGCATCTATGACGGGCGCGGCTACGAGGGCTGGTATCTGGCCGGCATCACCGCCGGACGGATGACCAAGTCAAATGTATTAGGCTATATCGCGCCCTACCCCATCCCGGAAGTAGTGCGCAACCTCAATGCCTTCGCGCTCGGTGCACGTTCCGTGAGCCCGCAGGCGGAGGTACGCCCCATCTGGATCTTCAACTGGTTCGATCCCCCGGCGGAACGGGAAGCGGCCCAGGCTCTCTTGGATGCCGGCGCTGATGTTATCGCTCGCGAGAGCGATTCCACCGAACCGGATAAGCTGGCAGAGGAAAATGGCGTCTACGCCATCGGCTACAACGCCATCTCTCAGGATGTGGCTCCGAACGCAGTGTTAACGGCGCCGATCTGGGATTGGGGCATCTATTATCAAGAGACGGTGGCGAACGCCTACCAGGGCAATTGGGAAACGCATGCCTACTGGGGCCACGTCTCCGACGGGATGTTGGATTTGGCACCCTTTGGCGAGATGGTGCCGCAAGCAGTGCGCGACGAGGTCAATACGGTCAAAGCGCAGATCGTCGCGGGAGAATTACATCCGTTCACCGGGCCAATCGAGGATACGAGTGGTGCGTTGCGCGTGCCCGCCGGCGCGACGCTGTCCGATGAGGAGCTGCTCTCCTTCGCTTGGTTGGTCACAGGTGTAGTGGGAGAGATCCCAGAGTAACAAATCCATCAGCGTCTGTAACCACAAACCCCGCAGCGGATTTTCACTCCCTTGCGGGGTCTGCTATCTGCCAAAGGATACTCCTCCGCAGCCTGCGCTTATCTGCGTCTCATACTGAGAGAGCAACAGCCTTAATATATTTGCTGATAAGCCTGGAGAACTTCTTGCGGTTGACTGACATAGAGCTCGGTAGAACCACATGCGCCGCACACCCAGACTCTAACCGGGAAGTTATGCGCCCGGCCATTGTACCCACCCGCCTCACCATAAATTCTGATAGCAAGCGAGCTGCTATCCACTGCCTCAACGTTAGGCACAATCCCTCTCGACTTGCACTTAGGACAAACCCCACGGCTCTTTATAGTATTCATCTGCTAGTCCTCCTATTTTCTCATATAGACGATTACCACCAACTATTAACCCCAATACTGTTCAGATAAGCAACCGCCAGACCTCCGAGGTCTGGCATGAGACCCTTACGCGACAGTGCCTACGAAGATCTTACAGAGACCTCGGAGGTCTTAACTAAACCGTATTGCCATCAACCTAGAGGCAAATACACTCCAGCCATCCTCAAGGCTTGCACTCGATAGAGATATGCTGCCTCATTCATGATACGTTGAGCTACATCCACCACGTGACGCTTTCCCGGTTGTTCCAACTCGGTACCGCGCACCCAATCATTGAAAGCTCCCATCGCCGGGCCGCACCAAATTTGGTAATCCATCCGGCGCGCGGGAGCGCCGCTGATGCCCCAATATGCCGCCTGCCCCAAATACCAGCGGAAGAGCAACGCCATCTTGCGCCGAGGGTTCTGCCGCGCTTTCTCGATCTGCGTGGGGTCGCGCTCATTGAAAAAGGCCACGCACTCTTGCCAGACCGCATCCCAGCTACGCTGAAATATCCGTTTCTCCAAGCGTTCCCGCTCCGCTGCGGGGATTTCGTCCAACCCCTGATAATTCTTGTAAAGGGCATAGAGCTTCCGCGCCCGCATGGGGAAAAGTGTGCCGCGCTTGAGCACCTGTACGTTAACCCCCATCTCGAACATATCGGCGGCCGGCGCCAGCATCACATCGGGCATCTGCGCCTGCGCTAACAGCTCCTTGACCCACGTTGAAGTGCCGGCCTCCACGCAACTCTGATTGATGGATCCAGTCATAATGTAGGCCGCCCCCATCATAAACGCTCCTAACGCCGATTGCGGCGTCCCGATACCTCCCGCCGCACCAACCCGCACCGGCGTCTCATACTGGTATTCTGCCTGCATCTCATCCCGCAAGGCAAGCATGGAGGGCAGCAAGCCCACCAGCGGACGGTTGTCGGTATGGCCGCCGGAATCTGCCTCGACGGTGATATCGTCAGCCATCGGGACCTGCTTCGAGAGCTCGGCCTGTCGTGCAGTGATGAGTCCCTGCGCCACCAGCGGACGCAGCAACTTCTCTGGCGGTGGCCGCATGAATCTCGTCGCCACCTCCCGGCGCGAGAGCTTCGCCAACACCCGGTTTCGGATAATGACGCGGCCCCTCGCATCCACATCCAAGCCGGCTACCCGGTAGCGAATGATACTGGGAGTCAGCTTGAGATAGGCTGAAGCCTCCACTACTTTCACCCCATACTGGAGGTAGAGATCAACCGCTTGGCGTTCTAGCGCCGGTTCGGTGGGACTATGGAGCAGATTGAAAGCGTAAGGGCCATCCGGCAAGGCGGCCTGGATCTGACGAATAGCTGCCGTAATCTGCGCCGGGGAAAACCCGCCAGAGCCAAAAGCAGCCAACAGCTTCTCCCGACCCAGTGCGATCACCAACTCCGTGCTGGAAATGCCATTGGCCATCGAGCCGGCAACGTAAGCGTAATCCAAACCATAAGTCTCGCGGAAAGCCGGGTCGCCAAAACGCTGCGGCGGCAACGGAGCCAAGATATCTACCAGTTTCGCTTGGCTCTCCTGCGCCAGGCAGAGACTGCCCCGGTCGGTAATCCCTACTCCCCCGTCAGTCTTCACCACGTAGTAAGCCTGCTCCAAATTGCGAAGTTTAACCTGCATCTCCGCCAGAGCGTAGGTGATAGTTCCGCGGGGCCCCTGCCAACCGGCTAGCGCATCCTGTTCTACAGTATCGAATTTTCCCATGTAATACTTCTTCTCTTTCTCAGTGTGTTCTGTGTCTCCGTGGCGAACTAGTGTTCTGGCAGCTCTGATTTGAGTGGTGGCCAGTAATGTTAGTTAGCCTGGCGATTAAAGTCGCGGCTACGGTGGCGAAGTCCACCTACGGGGACTAGTGAGCAGTCGGCGGATGGTAGCCCCCTGCTCATTTTACATTTGACAGAACACTAGCTCTTTGCAGTAATACCAAAAAAGCCCGCCGACTCCATGAGCCAGCGGGCTTTTGATTTAGCTAGAATTTATCTCTTAGCAATAGCTTGCATAGCCGCCGTCACCAATGGATAAGTGGTGGGGGCTGAAGTCAACAACGGATGTGTAGCTACCTGTAAAGCTATCAATTGATTAGCCGTCATCCGGTTCTGCAAAGCTAACGCAATCGCGTTGATCAACTCACCCGCCTCTTGTCCACCGCTGATCTGCCCGCCCAAGAGCACGAGGGAATCCGCAGAGAAGACCAATTTGACCATAACGGCGTGTGCGCCTGGCAACGAGCCGGGATGGCGGTTCTTCGTCTTCCCGATCCCCACCACGATATCGAAATTCTCCTCGCGGGCGCGCCGCTCCGTCAAACCGGCAGAGGCCAGGGTCACATTCCCCAAATGCGTGGAGAAGTTCGCCAAGGAACCCTGATTTTCCCGCACGACGTTTAATTTATAGAGATTTGCCCCGGCAACCCGCGCCTCGGTGCAAGCAGTAGAAGCTAACATCACCCGCGTGGTCTTCCGCGTAAAGAAATCTTTCTTCTCGGCGCAGTCCCCTACGGCGAAAATATCCGCCGTCGGGGTACGCATGTACTCGTCCACCCAAATAGCTCCACTGTAACCAATTTCCATCCCGGCTTCAGCGACCATCTTGACATTGGGGCGTGCGCCGACGGAGATAAGTACCAAGTCTGCGGGGAGACGTTTGCCACTAGCCAAAACCACTTCCAGCTCATCAGCACCCGTAATCTGGGTCACGCGCTCCTCCGTATAGAGAGCAACGCCCAGCTGCTTCAATTCCGCCTCACCAATCACGCAGACGTCGGCATCAAAAGCCGTGTAGAGACAACAGGGCAACATCTCCACCACGCTGACGTTCTTGCCGGGCATTTGCGCAATCTCCTCGGCAAATTCCACGCCGATGAAGCCGCCACCGATAACCACAACATTTTCGGCCGCTTGCACCGCCGTGCGCAGTTTACGCAGGTAAGTGGGGTCTTTCTCAATCACGAAGACGCCTTTTTTATCCGCCCCGGGGATGGGGGGGCGCACCGCGGTAGAGCCGGTAGCCAACACCAATTTCTCATAGCCGATTTTCTCGCCATCCGCGAAGGTGACTTGATGTGCTTCTGGCTCGATCTTGACTGCCTCGCGTACCGACCACTTAATTCCCTGCGCATCCAGACCGCCATCGGGGATCAAGTTTTGGTCCACTCCATCCAGCCGATTGAAGATGTAAGGAATACCACAAGGAATCGGTGTGCGATCCGTTTTCCGCACCAGGGTAATCTCTTTCTCCGGATAGTACACATGCGCCGTGCCGGCCGCCACCAATCCTGCCGGGCCGCCACCAATTACCAAAATATTTGTCTGCTTCATGATCTGTTTCCTCCTTAGATTAAGTTAAAAGTTGAAAGTTGAAAGTTGACTCCCCTGAAAAAAGATATCTCACCACAGAGACACAGAGGGCACTGAGAAAAAATTTAGTTTTAGGGTGATTTTCTGAAGACTAATTTTTTCAAATCTTTGCGCCTTCGCGCCTTTGCGGTGAAATGCTTGGGTTCACTGCAACGCGGCGAGGTAGATTTCAAACGGGGCAATCTCCACGGCTGAAAGATTGTCCATCTCAGCGGCACGTTCGCGGCTGGAGAAGATGAGTTGCGCGTGCTCCGCCGCCAACTCGAACGTCAAAGTGTGCGCGTGAGCCGAGAAGTTGAGCACCACCAGGCAGGTTTGCTCATCAGCGCGGCGCAGGAAGGCGAGGTAGTCCACGGCCTCCTCGTGGAGCGGCTGATAATCGCCCGCCAGTAGTGCGGGAGTTTTCTTGCGCATCCAGAGCATCCGCCGGTAGAAGTTTAACATGGAATCAGGATTATCCAACTGCTCGGCGACGTTGACGCCGGCCGCGTAATTGGGGTTGACCGGCAACCAGGTCTCCACGTCCGCCGGGCTGAACCCGGCCTGGGGCGCGTTAGCCCAGTGTAGCGGCGTGCGGCATTTATCGCGCGTCATTCTGCGAATGTGCTCAAACGCTTGCTCCGGTGGCGTACCGCCCAACTCAACCAGCATCTGGTACTGTAAGAGCGCCAGCGTATCCCGGAACTGGCCCAGCTCGTTTAGCAGCAGATCAGTCATGCCGATCTCCTCGCCGTTGTAGAGGAAGGGCGTACCGCGCAAGGTCAACATCAACGCCAGCGAGAGCCGGGCCAACTGGGCATCATGCTCGCCATCTGCGAAATGCGTGTAGACGCGGGTCGAATCGTGATTGCCCAACGTGTTGCACGGCCACGCGCCGGCGGGGAGTGCGGAGAGCCGCTGCTCCTGGTTCTGTCGAATATGCGCCGGGGTTAGACGCTCCGTGCGCATCAACGGGAAGTTAAAGACAAGGTGCATCTCATTATCGCCGTCGCCGTAGTAGGCGATATCGCTATCCTCAGCCACCAACATCCGGTCTGGATACTCGTTGATCACGGTGCGCAGTTCCTGCATCAACGGGTGCATCTCGTCCTCGCGCCCCACCTGGTGTTCAAATATCTGCCGCCAAACCTTACCAAAGGTGGCTAATTTTTCACGCTCACCATCCTCCTGGGCCGCTTGATACGCCTGGTAGAGATCCAACAGCGTCATACCAGAGGTCTGATCGGGTAGCGCGGGATCCTCATAGATAGTACCGATGGCGTCCAGGCGGAAACCATCAATGCCCAAATCCAACCAAAAGCGCACGGCGTCCCACATCGCCTCCTTGACCTCGGGATTGCGCCAGTTGAGATCGGGCTGTTCCTTGAGGAAGTAGTGATAATAATACTGCCCGGTGGTCTCATCATATTCCCAGGCCGAGCCGGTGAAGGTGGATTCCCAGTTATTGGGCGGGCCGCCATCCGGGGCCGGATCGCGCCAGATGTACCAATTGCGTTTGGGGTTGTCGCGGCTGGATTTGGATTCCAGGAACCAGGCATGTTCATCAGAAGTATGGTTGAAGACCATATCCAAGATCACGCGCAAGCCGCGTTGGTGCGCTTCCGCTAAGAAAGTCTCAAATTCCGCCAACGTGCCGTACTCCGGCGCGACAGCGCAGTAATCCGAGACGTCGTAACCACAATCGGCCTGTGGCGAGGGATAATGCGGTGAGAGCCAGAGCGCGTCAATGCCCAGCTCCTTGAGATAATCCAGTTTAGCGATCATGCCCTGCACGTCACCGATACCGTCGCCATTACCATCTGCGAAACTGCGCGGGTAGATCTGATAAAAGACTGCTTTTTGCCACCACTTGAGGTCGTTCAAATTGTCCCCCTAGGGAAGGTTGAAAGTTGCAGGTTGAAAGTTAGGTCTCCAAAACAACAAACATTTCACCGCTAAGGCGCAAAGATTTGAAAATTACTCTTTTTCTTAGCTACTCAGCGTGCAGGACGAAGTCCAGCAGCTCATCCAGCGCGCAGGTTGCCAAACCGATGACGTGATCCGCACCGCCGTAGTAAACGTAAACGGTATCCCCCACTACGATATTCGCGTTGGAGAAGACCACGTTGGGCACATCGCCGCGCAACTCCCAGATTTCCTCCGGCCAGAAGATGGAGGATTTGGGGCGACGCAACACGTGGGTAGGATCATCCAGCGCTAGCAAGCAAACGCCTAAATGGTAAATATGTTCCTTATCATAGCCGTGGTAAAAGGTCAACCAGCCGGCCTCCGTCTCGATGGGGACCCCGTTGCCGCCCACGCTCTTATGATCCCAGGAGTTATCCGGGCGCGGGCTAAATAACGATACCATCTCCTCCTCCGGCCAACTGACTAGATCATCACTATAAGCCAGCCAAACGTCAGGCCAGCGGCGGTGGAGCGCGGCGTAACGCCCGCCAATTTTGCGCGGGAAGAGCACATGATCTTTGTTGTCCTCGCCACGCACGATAGGGCCGAGTCGTTCCCAGGTGATGCCATTCTGACTACGCGCCACCATCGGGAGAATGCCGCCCCCCACATGAGTCGGCTGGTCGCCGGAGAATTTTGGGCCGTAGGCCGTGTAGGTCATATAATAAACGCCATCAAGCTTTACCACGCGCGGGTCCTCTACACCACGCGCATCGGTGCCATCGTGTGGCGAGAGTACCGGCTGCCGCATCCGGTTCCAATGGACGCCGTCCGCACTTACCGCGTAGCCCACCCGGCTGACCCAATCCAGCCCTTGAGCACGGTACCACATCTTGAAGAGGCCGTTATCGTAAATCACGGCAGGGTTAAAGACATTGTAAGCTTCCCAATCCGAGGTGGGATCGGGAAGTAATATGGGGTTTTCGACATGCCGTTGCAGTTTCATTTTTTCCTCTTCTTAATTTAACAACTCTTCCGTAGCATGATCAGGGGACCGCCAAAAGTGACCAGACTTCTACTTCCCACTCACTTCTCATCACTCTCCACTTCCACAATTACGCCCTCATACGCGCGCAATTCCAATGTCTCACCGGTAACCGCTCCCTCACGATCCAAATAGGTGGAGAGCGCCACGTTGCCGCTTTCCACGGCGGGAATAGTCAGCGTGCGTGGCTCGGCAGAAAAGTTGAGCGCGATCAACCGTTTTTCCTCACCCGTGGCGCGCAGATAGACGTAACAATCCTGCTGCTCCACATCCAAAGGCATGTAACTACCGCCATAGAGAGCCGGCGTCGCTTGCCGGTAAGCCAATAGGCGCCGGTAAAGGTTCAAAATCGAAGTTGGATCTTTGGATTGCACGGCGACGTTGCGCGTGGCGTAATCCGCCGTGAGTGGCAACCAGGTCTCGACGCCCGCCGGCGAGAAACCGGCGTTAGTGCTAGAGTTCCACTGCATCGGCGTGCGGCAGACATCGCGGGTGCGCTCTAGGCCCAGGTTAAGGCCCTGTGGATCCTGAACCTTCTCCGGCGGAATATCCACGTTAGGCATACCGAGTTCATCACCGTAGTAAAGCGTCGGTGTGCCGCGCAGCGTCAGCAACAAGAGCGCCGCCAGCCGCGCTTGGGCCTCGCCGCCGAAGCGGGTAGCCAGCCGCGCCCGGTCGTGATTGCCCAGCACGTAGTTGGGCCACGCGAAATCGGGCAGTGCCGCCTCCAGCGTATCGACGCTGGCGCGTATCTGCTGTGCATTCCAGGACATGCCGTCCATCAAGCGGAAGTTGAAGGGCAAGTGCAGCTCGTCGCCTTCCTCACCATAGTACTTGACCCATTCATCCAATGGTCCCCAGAGTTCCCCGATAGCGCAACGCTCATCGTATTCATCAAAGACCTGCCGAATCTCGCGCATCCGCTCGTGGTTTTCTGGCAAGAACATATTGTAAACTGAGAGTAACCGTCCGAAGAGATCATTCGCCAGTAAATGCGGAGAGGCATCCGGGTTGGGAGGATTGTCGCGCAACTCCTCATCCTTCATCAGCAAACCGATCACGTCCATGCGAAAACCATCCACGCCGCGATCCAACCAGAAGTGCAAGGTCTCGTACAACGCTGCGCGCACTTCAGGATTACGCCAGTTGAATTCCGGCTGTTCTTTCGCAAATTGATGAAGGTAATACTGTCCGGTCCGCTCGTCAAAAGTCCAGGCCGGTCCACCGAAGAAACTGCCCCAGTTATTGGGCGGGCCGCCATCTGGCGCCGGATCGCGCCAGATATACCAATCGCGTTTGGGGTTATCGCGGCTGCCGCGCGATTCGACAAACCAGCGGTGTTGATCCGAGGAATGATTCGGCACCCAATCAATGATAACTTTGAGCTCGCGCACATGCGCCTCGGTGACCAACCGCTCGAAAGTCGCCAAATCACCGAAGAGCGGCGCGACGTCACAATAATCGGCCACGTCGTAACCAAAATCGGCCATGGGCGAGGGATAAAAGGGGCTGATCCAGATAGCATCCACGCCCAAAGCGTCGTCAGAACCGGCGAGATAATCCAGCTGTGCAATAATGCCCTCTAAATCGCCGACGCCATTTCCCGTAGTGTCATCAAAACTGCGCGGGTAGATCTGATAGACTACGCCGCGTTGCCACCAATGTAGTTCCTGTTGAGGAGAATTCATAAGATTATTTAGCTCACTTTCCAGGTAAATTGCTTGATCCGAAACTGCTTCATTATACCGTAACATCTTCTTAGCAGAAGGTCAAAAGTCGAAAGTCTTTTTCCACTCCGCCTACTTGTTATTTCGCGTCAGCGGAACGCCCAAAGTGCGGTACATGCCCGCGAGGAAATTCTAGCAGCTAGAGCCGGTCTCTAAGCAAAATGGGAAGATTCCTCGCTGGCGGATGCCATGCTGCGCGTGACGCCCTGGCTTGGAATGACAAGGCGGTGGGAGCGCTCTTCTATTCGCCATTCTCTATTCTCTCTCGCTCCTGCTCCAAGCGGGCCACCAGCTCCCACGCCGATCTCACATTCCGATGCCCCAGTCGCTCGTGGATTTTGAGCGCGGCGCGGGCCAGGGGGAGAGCCTCTTCCACACGACCTTCTTCCTCCCAGACGCGGGCCAAACGCCATTTGGCTTGAGCGATCAAATCTTGCCGGCCTATTTTGGTAGCCAGCGGCAGCGCGCGCTCGAACCACTCCCGGGCCTCGGCTACTCGCCCCTGATCCAAAGCCAGTACGCCCAAGTTACCAAAATCAATTGCTTGTCCTTCTTTGTCGCCCTGCCGCTCATCAATCGCCAACACCTCGAGATAGCACTCTTCCGCGCGCTCATACTCCTCCTGCTTGAGCGCCACTTCCCCCAGATCCTTGAGCACGATAGTTTGACTGATTCCTTCTCCCAAAGTAGAAAAAGTATCCAACGCCTCAGTGTAGAGCCGTTTAGCTTCCGCCAAATCGCCGCGCTGCCGGGCGACCAAGCCACGCAGCCGCGTAGCTTCCGCTTGATCGCGACGGTTCCCGCCGCGCGCCATATCCTCAGTCATCTGCGCGGCCCAGCGCGCCGCCGACTCGGTCTCGGCGCGGTTGTAGTGAATCCAAGCGACGCGATAGGCCGCGACGCCCGCATCTCGCCACTCCTGCAACGTGCTCATGGCGCCGTGGGCAGAACGATTTAAGCGTACCACCTCCTCCCAGTAACCTCGGAACCAGAGGAAGGAGTAGAGCGCATCCGAGAGCTGATTGAGTGAGCGGGCAGAGACCTCGTTCTCTGCTATCCGCGTGTACAAAAGCACGGCCGCAGCCTCCAAGTTAGGCCACTCGGCTTCCAGGCGGTCATGGGTGCGGTAAGCGTTCTTCTCCCAACCGCCATAACGTTGGGCGTAATCTACCCAGTAGCGCGTGAAACGGCTCTGCAAGGGCGCGATGATCTCTGGTCTGGCGATCAGTTCATCGGCGGCCAGACGGCGGGTCAACGGGTGCAAGCTGTAAGGGCCATCAACGCCATCGGTGTCCACCAGCGCGTAGGCATCCAACCGTTCCAGGGCGGATTCCAACGCCAGGCGGAGCAAGCCGGTCACGGAGATGAGCGACTCGAAGGTGGCGGGCGCCGCGAAGAGCGCGAGCGCGCCCAAGACGCGCCAATCATCGTCGCTCATATCTAGCCGCGCTTCGCGGTAGATAAATTCCAAGAGAAAATCGGTCGTGGCTCCCTCCCGCAGCAAGGCTAACGCGCGATTCACCGAGAGATTGCGCCGCTGCATTAAACCCAACGTCCAGTGCAACGCCAGCGGAGAACCGCCGGTCGCGGCGTAGAGCTCCTGCCACCGCTCTTTACCTGCCCACGCCAACGTTCGCTGGAGACGTACTGAGCGTTCCACCCGGTCATCGATCAATGCTTTAGCTGTGGGCCAGCTCAACTTCTCCAATCGCAACCAGACGCCCCCTTCCCCCACGCGGCGGCGGCTGGTCACGATGGCTTTGCAAGGTTGGGGCAAGTGGCGCAGCAGATCAAAGAGCGGCGCCAGATCAGCGTCGGGCAACGTCTCCAAGTTATCAAAGATGATGAGGATACGTTGCTCAGGACTGCTGTACCGGCGGAGAAAACCGAGGAAAGCGCGGCGCTGCTCCTCACCGGAGTGTTGCGCCACGTTAGGTTGCCCCAAATCGCGGGCCAGCGCTCCCAACATCGTCTCCAGGGCCTCCGCCCGTCCCATGACCGGCTGCTCGCCAATCCCTGTAAGCCGCGTTTTCTTGGCCGTGGTGAAGAGCACTACATCGAACTTAGCGCGCTCGTAGACAAGATAAGCTACCTCGACCGCCAAAGCGGTCTTGCCAATGCCACCGATACCGTCAATCATCACACCCCAACCCCGATCATCTGGCGCCAGGGCATCCAGCGCGCGGGCAATCTCGGTTTCCCGCCCGAAGAAAGGTTTCCGGCGGGGGAGATTGTTGGTTGAGAAAGCCGCCGCTCCCTCTTCCGCTAGCCCTTCCAGCCGCGCGACCTCCTTACGCTTCTCCTCGATCTCAATCACCACGTGGGCGGGGATGGTCAGGGCGGTATAGCCGGCGGCCTGTTCTTCCAAGATCGTCAGCGCGTGCTTGGCTCTCTCCAAAGCAAGGTTCTGCTCGGTCATCATCTCTCCTCTAAAAATAAGTCTAAAGTCGCCAGTCAAAGGTCTAAAGTTAGCCCGGCGACTGCCCTGGCCAGACGTCCCCGGGGCGTGGGAAGTCGCGGCTACTATTGCGAAGTCCACCTGCGTGGACTAGCCAGACCTTGTCATTCCGAGCCAGGGCGACGCGCCCAGCGCGGAGCACGCCAGCGAGGAATCTTCCGGTTCCGCTCTAAAATCATCATCAGATGTGGTAGATTCCTCGCTGCGCTACCGGCATACAATGCCTTCCGCTGGCTCGGAATGACAAAAGAGCGTCTGCCATTTGCACATTCGCTATTCTCCATTCATCATTCTCCATTCACCTCTCTGCTTCCAGTTCCGCCACCTCGTGGCGCTTCTCCTCCAACTGAATCTTCAGATGCACGGGAATGGTCAGCGCGGTGTACCCGGCGGCTTGCTCCTCCAAAATATCCAGCGAGCGCCGGGCCATGCGTAACGCCTGCCCCCTTGTCGAGCGCTCATCCACCGCGCCTTTCTGTATATGAGATGAGCTCTGATCTCCAATCACATTGCCATCACCGGTAATGGTAATAAACGTATTATGCTCATTCATCGTCTCATATTCTCCTAGTGCTACTCTCTATTTTCGCTTTGTCCTCTACCATCTGCTAGAACAATAAACAAATCGTCCTCCATTATATACCGCGAT
>DUEJ01000069.1 GCA_011192175.1 Thermoflexia bacterium | reverse complement strand
GGCACGCCACGTGGAGGGCACGGTGGTCATGTACGGAGATCGCATCACTCCGGCCATGCAGGCGGCCATCGACGAGACAGCAGCGCGACGCCGCAAGCAAGAAGAATACAATCAAGAACACCATATCGAACCGGAAACCATCGTCAAAGAGATCCGCGACCTCACCGACCGGGTACGCAGCCAGACGCAGGAAGAGAGCGAGCTAAACCTCAAACCGGAGGAACTGGCGCCGGTCGCGTTGGATAAGCTGATCCGCGCGCTGGAGCGCGAGATGCGTTCCGCCGCCGAGGAGTGGGAATTTGAGAAAGCGGCCGTCTTGCGTGATCAAATCTTCGAGTTGCGCGGGGTATTGGAGGAGAAAGCGCCGCTCTGGAAACGGGAACATGGGAAGTGACAGGCAAATCAACAAATGGTTAGCCGCCGTAGGGAGGCTTCGCAACAGTAGCCGCGACTTCAGTCGCCAGGCTAGCCGGTTGCCAACCACTCAAATCAAGGTTGACAAAGCACTAGCGTCATAAGAATTTCTCCACGGCCCCGTGCCACGACTGAATTCGCTGTCGGAGACGCTAGCGCGCTGGGCGTCCACTTGCGTGGACGCAAACACCCGCCCGCGTAGGCGGACGGCCAGCCGCCAGGCTTAAGTAGAGTACTTCAGTACTCGTCAGCGGTGAAAATTATACCTATACCTGAACGCTTAATATAATTTTAGCGGGGGCTTGGTCTCTGACGACCAGGCCCCCGCTAGCACATTCGACTACTCGACTAAGGACTATCTGACTAACGACTAAACTTCCTCCACCGGGGAAGGCGCTACCACGCGGCGACCCAGCCACCAATCGTGCCCCCAGAGCAAGATGGCGCCCAGTCCCAACAATATCGAGACCAATCCGACCAGCCAGCCCAAGATGGGAATCGCGGTTACGAGCACCCAGAGCAAGACGCCCAACAGCAATGGCCACCAGCGATTATCAGCAGCCTTCTCCGCAAAGCGACCTAAAATCAGACGGCCCACCAGCAAGCTGATGATGATTTTGGTGACGTAGGACCAGATGACTTTGAAACTCAAGCTTAACGCCCCTATCACCAAGCCGCCCAGCGCAGCCGCCAGAACGGCCAACTCACCCAAAGTAACCACGCCCAAGAGAATCGCCAACAAGACCACGGCCCCTAATAAGAGCATCATCCCCAAGCCAAAGACGGCTAAAGCGAGCACTCCACCGCCGAAACTCGCCAGCGGCCGCTCCTGCGCCACGTCAGCGACGTTGCGCGCCCAATTAGGCGCCAACCAGAGCATCAGCGCCCCCAGCAGCAAGAGAGTGATTAGCCGTCGCAGTTGCTTAAAAAACCACTTTCCGACCATCAGCAGCGGGGAGACTTTCTCCTCCACTTGTTCCTCGGAGACGTAGGGAGCAAAGCTAGTGCGACCAGCTACCGCGCCAGACGGGATATCGGCCTCCACGTTAGCGATGTATTGCAAATCTCCCTCAATCTGAACGTCTTTGTCCAACGTCAAGCCGGCGGGCACGCTCGGCACCGAGGGCATCCCTGGGGCAAAAGGGAACCCGGGCGGCATCCCTGTGCCCGGCTCAGAATCGCTCACATCCACCACCACATCACCCACGATCTCACCGGCCAACCTCACGGCGGCGGCGCCGATATTGAGGTCGCCATCCACCGTACCGGCCAGCGCTCCCTGGTAGCCGCCGAAGAGCAGATCACCGCCGACGCGGGACTCTGGCCGGGTCTCCAGACTAAACCCGCCGCCGAGGAGATCGTCCCTCACTTCTCCGCCCAAGAAGAGCGCGTAGCCTGCTATCCGCGCGTCATCTTGCACCTCGCCATTGATGGTGACACTTTGCCCTACCGCAAGCAAATCTCCCTTCACGGTCCCGTTAACCTCAATCGTACCGCCGGTCACGATTAGATCGCCCTCAACGGTACCGTTCAAAGTGAAAGTCTCGGCGCCCACATAGAGATCATCCTTAATCACCTCGTCGGTCGCAATTACCACCACATCTCCGCCGCGTCCCTCAAAAGCGCCCACAGCAGAGACGGCAACCAGCACCATCGCCATAACCAATCCCAACACCATCCACAACCGACGTTTACCAAGCATCGCCCGATTCATCTTAGCCTCCTCTCTCTCATAATAGCACCAACTCCAACATACCACTACGTGCTTATCGTGGAAACAGTTGTACCTTTCATTATAACATTTATCCTCTCGACTACTAAACAGAGATTCCTGCGCCCGACTAATTTTGACAGAGACCTTCTCTATGGTATAGTTACTTAGCAATCGAAGTACAGGAGTGCTAATTCATTGATCAACAGTACCACTCAAATCATGGAAAGCGTTAAATTAACCAGCAGGCAGACGACATTACTCAAACTCATAGTACGCGAACACGTCCAGACGGCTAGTCCGGTGGCCTCGCGCGTCCTGGTGGAAAATTACGAGGTGGGCGTCAGTTCGGCGACCGTACGCAACGAGATGTCCAGGCTGGAAGAGCTAGGCTATCTAACACAACCGCACCTCTCGGCCGGCCGCATTCCCACCGAAAAGGGTTTCCGCTACTTCGTAGAACGGCTCATGGAAGATCAATCTCTCTCTCCGCTAGAACAGCGCACGATTGCACACCAATTCTATCAAGCGCGGGATAATATCAAAGAATGGATGCCGCTGGCCGCCTCAGTGTTAGCCCACACCACTCAAGGGGCCGCTATCATCACCTCCCCGCACGCCAAACAGGCGCGGTACAAACATCTGGAACTTATCAACACCCACGGTCGCGCGATATTACTCATCCTGGTCCTGCACGGCGGCACCGTGGAGCAGCAAATGCTCGCGCTCCCGCAACCCATGCCTCAGATCACGCTCAGTGAGACCGCGAAACGCCTAAACCAGCTCTGTAAAGGGTTTTCGGCCCCGGAGATAACCCAACAACTACCTAACGTCTCTGTCCTGGAAACCGGTATTCTCCACGTGGTCATCTCCCTGATGGAAAAAGTAGCCAGTATGCCCTCCAACGACATATATCATCATGGCCTCCCCCAGTTACTGCAAGAGCCGGAATTTGCCTCCGGGAAAGGGGCCTCAGCCAAACTAATCCGCGCGATTGAGGAAGATAGTCAACTGCGAACCATCATCTCCGAGGCGCTCCGGCCCCTGAACGGTTTTGACAGCATCCGCGTCATCATCGGTGGCGAGAGCCAGTGGGACGCCCTGCGCGCTTGCAGCCTGGTGTTGACCCGTTATGGCGTCGCCAATCATGCTACCGGCACGCTGGGCATCCTGGGCCCTATCCGCATGTCCTACGGGCGGACTATCTCCGTGGTGCGTTTTGTCGCCGGCGTACTTACCGAGCTGGTCTATGACATGTACCGGCCCACAGAAGAAGATTTCACACCCACACAGAAAATTAACCCCGTGGACTAATAACCACCAACTACTAGCTAAGGATTAATTAACCCATGAGTAAGAATAAACAGGAAAAAGAAACAGTGGAACTAACCAGAAAGGAAGAGCAGGATATCACGGTGACGGCAGAAACAGCTAACTTGCCAGATGAGCTGGAAATAGGGATGGAAACAGTAAGCGCCTCCGAACCGGCAGAAGAACTCGACGCAGAACAGAGTAAACTCGCAGCGCTAGAAGCCACCATAATTCAGTTAGAAACCGAAGCGGCTAGAAACATTGAAGGCTGGCGGCGCACCCAAGCCTCATTTGAAAATTATCGGAAGCGCACCGAAGCCGAGAAACTTCGCTGGCGCACTGTGGACAACGCCGCTCTCTTGATGCGCTTGCTCCCCCTAGTAGACGACTTTGACCGCGCTTTCGCCAGTATCCCCGCCGAGATTGAGGGCAACCCATGGCTAGAGGGCATTCAATTAATCGAGAAAAAACTACAGAATCTGCTGGAGATAGAGCAAGTTAAACCCATCCAGGTAGAGCCGGGCCACGAATTTGATCCACACTACCACGAAGCCATCCACGCACAGGTATTTGAAGGTTTTGCCGCAGAGCAGATTATCTCCGTGGTCCAACGCGGGTACCTGCAAGACAAGCTGGTTTTGCGACCAGCAAAAGTGGTGGTCGCGCTAGACCCAGAACCAGAGCCGGAACCAACAGCCATAATTGAGATGGATGCCACAGAAAACGATCAGACACCAGGAACCACGGAGTAGTTATGGCTAATAACAATTACTATGGCGTGCTAGGCGTCTCCAAAGATGCCTCGCAAGATACGGTTAAACAAGCCTACCGGAAACTGGCCCGGAAGTACCATCCCGACGTTAGCCGGGAGCCGGATACCGAAGAAAGATTCAAAGAGATCAATGCCGCTTACGAAGTGCTCTCTGACCCTCAAAAACGCTCCATGTATGACCGTTTCGGCACTGTGAAACCAGGCATGGGGGGCTTTGAAGGCTTCCATGACCCGTTCGATATCTTCTCCGAGGTATTCAGCAACTTGGGCGGCTTCGGATTCGGCTCCGCTGGACGCACTGGGCCGCGTCGCGGGCGTGATATCCGCTCCAAACTGACCATCACTTTCGAGGAGGCGGCCTTTGGCGTCGAGAAAGAAATTGCCATCCAACGTCTGGAGAACTGTAAAATCTGCCACGGCACCGGCGCGGAACCGGGCACGCAACCGGAACGCTGTCCTCAATGTAACGGAACCGGTCAGGTACGCCAAGCACAACAAACTTTTTTAGGGTCTTTCGTCAACATCGTCACCTGCCCTCGCTGCGAAGGCACAGGGCGCATCATCCCGCACCCGTGCCAGAGCTGCGCTGGCGAGGGTCAAATCTACCAGCGCAAACGCATGAGTATCCACATCCCCGCCGGCATCGCCGAGGGCATGAGCATCCGGCTCACCGGCGAAGGTGAGCCGGGCGAGCGGGGCGGGCCGGCCGGCAACCTCTATGTCAACGTGCAGGTCAAACCGCACGCCTATTTTAAGCGTCAAGATGATGACATTCTGCTGGAGATGAAGATCAATATCGCCCAAGCCGCCCTGGGAACCACCATCAAGGTGCCCACCTTAGATGGAGAGCGCGAACTTCCCATCCCCGCCGGGATACAATCCAACACCGTGCTGCGGATGCGGGGACTGGGACTGCCTCGTCTGCGAAGCGGGGGCCGAGGCAACCAGCTAATAGTGATTCAGGTAGCCACCCCGCAACAGCTAACGGAAGCGCAGCGGCAACTTTTGAGGGAATTAGCTAGTACCCTGGGCACCGAAATCGTCGTCGAGGAAAAACAAGGCTTTGTCGAACGTCTCAAAGAAACCCTGGGCTTATAATTGAGCTATTCTCGTGATACAAAGAAACGCCGGCCTGGATAACCAGGCCGGCGTAAAAATTTACGATAGTGCTAACCGCTATTCAGCCTCGCCCGTATGCCACTCCTCCCACTCATGGAGCTGCACTTGCTTCACGCTCAAACCGATACGCCGGCGCTGCGACTCAATGCGAATAATCTTCACCAAAATCTCTTTGCCCGCAGCCAACTCTTCTCGCTGATCGGTAGAGACCAGCTCCGTATTATGCAGCAAGCCCTCAATCCCTGGCTCCAATTCTACAAAGATACCGAAATCCACCACTTGGCTGATTACACCTTTGGCCAGATCTCCTTCGGAGTACCGCTCAATCACAGAATCCCACGGATCATCCAGCAACGCCTTAATGCTCAATCCAATGCGCTGACGCTCGACATCCACATTTAAAACCTGCACCTTAACCTTCTGTCCGACGGTATAAATTTCAGCCGGGTTCTCAATCCGTCCCCACGAGAGCTCCGAAACATGTACCAAGCCATCAATTCCACCCAGGTTAACGAAGAGACCGAATTCGGTGATCTGGCTCAAGCGCCCGGTGCGGATTTGTCCCGGTTCCAGCTCTCCTAAGAGCCGCCCCCGACGCTTCGTGCGCCACTCTTTCGCCGCCGCGCGTTGAGAGAAAATCAAACGGTTACGCTCACGATTAACCTCAATCACCTTGAGCATAATCGGCTTCCCGACCATCGCATGGAGACGGAGGTAGCGCTTATCGGCGCTCCGAATGCGCGAGAACCCTATTAACTGAGACATGGGGACAAACCCTTGCAGCTGACCAAATTCTATCAACAGACCACCACGATTTGAAGTGGTAATCGCAGCCTCATAGACTTCTTCAGATTCTTTCAGTCGTTCAGCCTCTATCCAATCCGCCATTCCCAGAGCCTGAGAAACTGAGAGCTCCACATTCCCATTTCTATCGCGGGTCTTGGTCACAAGTACCTGGAGCGTCTGACCTTCACTGGTAAGCTCTGCCGTCTGCTCCTCCGACAGCCCTTTCAGATCAGCAATGGGGACAAAGCCGTCTAACTTCCCACCGATATCAACCAGTAAACCATCATCGCTAGCTGCCAAGACTACACCTTCGCGCAGCTGTCCTGGTTGCAATTCATCAAAGTCTAATTCCTCTGATGACAAATCTTCCATTGAAATTGATTCTGTAACGGTCTCTTTAACTTCTTCCACGTCCAACTCCTCATCACTTCCTACGAAATAGCTTGCTTCTTGTAGGAGTATAATGCCATGTAAACTTGCACCATTCTAACATACCCAATAAGATTGTCAATAATTCACCAAGTGGTTTTTTCTGGGATAAAAAGTGGCTGCTACAATTTTGAGGGGGTTGTTTTTCTGCTATAATCGCTTCACATAAGAACCAAAATGACTTGATGGTTGACTCCTCTGAAATAGGCTAGCTAGCCACCAAAACGCTAAGAAAAAATTTTGCACCAGGTTAAAAAGTCAATTTTCAAGTCTTCGCGCCTTTGCGGCGAAATGCTTGGTTTTTTCAGCAACGCCATGCTTAGATTCCTAGAGACTTACCCAGATCAGGAGGAACAGATGGATATTTCTATCGTTATCGTAGCCAACGCCGAGGGCAACGCTTTTAACTCAAACAGCTCCAAATATCTGCATCCCCTGGGTGGAGAGCCATTAATCTCCTATCCCTGGCAATTGGCCGCCGACTTGAGCGAGCCCCCCCCCCTGCTCCTGGTCAACGCGATGGCTGCATCCCCTCTGCAAACCTGGGCCGCAGGGCGAGCGCGCTGCGTGCGCTGGCAAGACGCGCTCCCGCTGGGGGAAACGGTGCTGTTACTCTACGGCGACGCCCCCCTCCTCCGAGCTACCTCCGTGCGCGCGTTCCTGACCAACTACGAGCAGCACGCAGTATCCGCTATGAACCTGGTCAGCGGAGCAGGCTGCGTCGCCCAGCTACTGACCGCTACGCGCTTCCAAGAGCTCCAAGCCAGCGAGGAGAGTCTGGACGCGGGTTTAGCGTCCCTGGAAGCGACGCTGGTCACGCTGGAAGATGCGCGCGAAGGGTTACGAATCCATACGCGCGTGGATTTGAGCCGCGCGGAGAAGCTCCTGCGCCAACGCATCAACATGCGGTGGATGTTGGCCGGCGTCACGCTGGTCGATCCGGCTACTACTTACATTGCGCCCACCGTCACTATCGGGCGCGATACGGTCATCCATCCTCACACCCACCTGCGCGGCAAGACCACCATCGGTATGGAAAACGCACTCGGGCCGAACAGCATCATTGACAGCTGCACCATCGGCAATCGCTGCCGGGTCACGGCATCTGTACTGGAGCACGCAGTGATGGAAGATGAGAGCGATATCGGCCCCTTCGGGCATCTACGCAAAGGCGCGCGGCTCTGTCGCGGCGCGCACATGGGGAACTTCGGCGAGATGAAGAAGAGCACCCTGGGACCCGGCGCGAAGATGGGCCACTTCAGCTATCTGGGAGATACCACCGTCGCCGCCAATGCCAATATCGGGGCAGGGACGATCACCTGCAATTACGATGGCGCACACAAACACCCCACCGAGATTGGCAAAGGAGCCTTCATCGGCTCCGGCAGCATGTTAGTCGCGCCGGTCAAAATTGGAGCGGGAGCCACAATCGGCGCCGGTTCCGTGGTAACACACGACCTGCCGCCGGGAAGCCTCGCCTATGGGGTACCCGCGCGCCTTAAATCGACGAAGAAAGACTAAGCGCCCCGGCGGGGCAGATCGTTAAGCTAGGCACGCACGCAGAGCCGCTCCGCAGCGCGGTTAATTTTTTACTTCTTAGGTTCACCCTCACAGGCATAAGGACAACCTTGCCCTTTACGCTTTACGTTTTGCCTTTTAGGTTCACCCCCACGGGCGTGGGGACAACCTTTCGCTGCCATTCCTCGCAAAATGCAACCGCCGGTTCACCCCCACGGGCGTGGGGACAACTTACTTGGAGAGCCGCGAGGACCACGAGGCTTGCGGTTCACCCCCACGGGCGTGGGGACAACGTGC
>DUEJ01000068.1 GCA_011192175.1 Thermoflexia bacterium | reverse complement strand
GTAAAAGCGAGTGTCCCCGCTATTTATGCCTGCCTTCTCTGCCGGATGTGCGAGGAATACTGTCCCGCGGAGGTGCATATTGCAGAAAACATACGCTATCTACGTAAACTTATTAACCAAGAAGAATTTAACCTACTGTGATTTCATCGCGTAGGTGCAAAGACATCCGGAAGCAAAGGGCTTTTGACTTTCGACTATCTTCAAAGGAGCTGAAATATGCCATTACCCATAGGTCCCGTTTTGGGGATTTTAGCAGACAATCTGACCCAACTCGGTAGTGTTATTCCTCTCTCTAAAAAAAGCATTAGCGGCTGGTCGAAGGGGTTGAACATTCCCCGTGGGGGCGAGACTATTTTGTATACCGGTCTGATGTATCAGCTCATCCCTTTCATTGATACCATGTCTGCGCAGATGGCCCTGCTTGAAAACTCATTCATCACCAATTTCTTCGGGCTGGGGCGGGTAGTTAATAAATTCATTAACCTCTCTTTTTTCATGTCCCTGCTCGCCTCTAAAGAGATGAAGCAAGATAACGCTCAGGTTCTCCGCAACATCGCCAAGCTCTTGCAAAACGCGGGGGTGGAATTTGGGTATCTCTATACTCAGGAACTCTACTCTGGCGCGCTGGTGTACGATGAGGGGCTGGATGAGAGCTTCGCTGCTCATGCCCAGCGGGTTTTTGAGGTGTTTCGTAAAAATGGCGTGCGCCGGGTGATCACCGTGGATCCGCACACTACCAACATCCTCCGGGATGTGTATCCCAAATTCATCGCAGATTTTGATATCGAGGTGCAAAGTTATCTGGAAGTGTTGGCTGAAAAGGATCTCCCTTTGATGCGGGAACAGAATAAAGAACTGGTCATCCACGATTCTTGTGTCTATGCGCGCTACGAAGGCCTAATCGACCAACCGCGTAGCCTTTTAGCAAACGCTGGAGTGACAGTCCAGGAGCCTGAGTTACACGGTAAAGCCACGCATTGTTGTGGCGGCCCGATTGAATCGCTCTTTCCCAGCAAATCCCATGAGATAGCGCATAAGCGCCTCAACCAGCTTAAAGCCGCCGGTTCACATATCGTGACGATGTGTCCTATCTGTCAGGTGAGCTTGAGCAAGGTTGCGGGGGAGGGGTGTCAGGTTGAGGATATATCTAGGACCCTCACCAACGCTTATCTGCCTCCAACTTCATCCGCAGATTCACGCATCGCGCTGCGCTACTATCTTCTGGCGCTGTGGCAACTCACCGGAGAATTCATAGCGAGGAAAACCGCAGTTAAAAGTTAAATATCATCTTACCACACCCTCCCGCAGGTCTAGCCGCCTTGCGGGAGGGTGGCTATTTAGTTGTGATGGCCCCGGCTCTACCGTTACGTCCTCAAAGGTCTCCGCGCAGAACTCCATCTCAGCGGAGAGTACCGCCCGCCATTTATCCGCCTCTTCCTCGGCGGCGAACCAATCCATTTCCCCGACCAATTCCTCTGGCGGCGCGTCTGTAAAAGCCGGGTGAGCGGCCAGAGGGGACACCCAATCCCCATAAACCGAGCAAAGTCAGCGTCCCCCAATCTGTCCAAACAGCTCCTGTGTGAGTTGCTGTGACCGCAATATAGGGGAGAGTTATTGTAAAGTTATGCCGAGGAGATTACAATCCGATGGAGAGCGCCAAGTTGTATCAGCTTGTATTTGTAGGAGCTTCGCTGGCTAGGCAGCCAACCCGTGTATGAACGCCAATTCACGGTATCATCTCAAAAAATTAGGGCCGGTTGTATCCCGGATTGTCAATCCGGCGGGCGGAATACCATTCCGCGCCACAAGCTCGCTACAAGCACCCGAAATATTGAGATGATACAATTTACGCTAATGCTAGTAGCTATTGGCATTAACGCGCATGGATTAGCGGTTAAAAAAGGGCGGATCTCTGGGACTGGGCGGTGAACTATCTTTTTCCAGAGGAGGCAAGGTAGGGCATTTGCTCTTTCGAGGGCTGGAGGGCTTTAGAGCTGGGGCGCCGCTGGCTGTACTAATACCCCCGCCGCGACTTGAACGCGGATAACAGGTTTAGGAAACCTGCGTTCTATCCAATTGAACTACAGGGGCATTTCACGAATGGCATTATAGCAGTTTGTCGATTCGGGGCAAGCATTACTAGGGGGTTATTGTCGGAGCCTTGAAAGCCATTATAATGGGACGGTTGAAATTTAAGATCAGCTGTGCGGAGGGAGGAAATAAATGGAGAACATCTTATTACCGTGGGTAATTGCTTCCACACTACTACTTTTTTTGGCCGCCTATTGGATTTACACCTTGGAAAGACGGATGAACGAGATGGCGGAACGTTACGCGCGGCTTAGCGCTCTGGCCGAGGAGTTGGATGAACCCACTGTAATCAATTTATTAGAGCGGTTGGAGCAACAAGGAACGCAATTGGATGCGGCCTGGACGTTGTTGCGCCGTTTGGAGACCGCTTTTCCGCATATTGTGCAAGGTTACGGAGTGGTGCGCTATGATGCTTTTCCCAATATCGGCGGTGAGCAGAGTTTCTCTCTGGCGCTGATAGATTTGCGAGGTAGCGGAATCGTTCTCTCTGGTTTGCAAGGGCGCGAGATGAAGATGTACGTGAAGGCGCTGCTGCAATGGCGCGCTGAGCGACCGCTGAGTTCGGAGGAGCAAGAAGCTTTGGGATTGGCCCGCAAGATGATAACGGGGTGATCAATTTTGACATTTTTCGTGACCTATGTATGATGACTTGGCAGGAGTAATTGAAATTTAAAATTTGAAGGAGGAGTTTATGTGGGGGAAAGAAAAACCTAGTAGAGAAGCGGGCAAGCAGGGTTCCCGGGCTGACGTAATCTCAAAGCCGATTGAAACTACTATTGGCCCTAATACCCATATCAAAGGGGATATTCAAGGTGATGGCGGTTTGCGTATTGAGGGCATCGTCGAGGGCAACATCGAGACTACCGGTAATTTGGTGATTTCCGAGAGCGCTAAGGTTTTGGCGGAAGTCAAGGCCAAAAACGTCTCCATTGCGGGGGCCGTGCGCGGAAATATAACTGCTAATCGAGTAGAGATTCTGGATACCGGGCGCGTGTGGGGTGATTTGACCATCAAATCGCTCCTGATCAATGAAGGGGCTTATCTGCGTGGACAGACGTATATGCCTAAAGATTTGAAGCCGCCGCAGATCGAAAGTATAACACATCTTAAATCGAAACCGCCGGCCGTTAAACCAGCCCCGCCGGTAACAGAGAAAAAATAACGTTTGCGGGGAACATGAAGAGGCCGGGAGCTTTTAAGCTCCCGGCCTCTTTTTGGGTTAAGCTGCTGAACGTTTCGCCTGGGACAACGTTCCTAGCACGAGCAACCCTTCTCCCCCCAGTGAGAGTAAGACCAGCGGCAATAATTGGTTTTGCTGCCCGGCGATGGTTTGCCAGAGGGCTAGCAAGCTGTAGCATCCCAAAAATAACTCGCCCCAGAGTGTATGGTCGAGAGCTATGCGGTAAGCGGCGCCGCGCCAGTTCCCCTGCCGCGCGTGGAGTTGGAACTTGGGGGTGCGCGTGAATGCGCCGCCCCAATGTCGCCAACCATCAATGATCGCTAGAGTGGTGCTCCAGGTGATGCCTATTCCCAAGAGCATTACGACGGGATAGGCTAAGATGCGGCGCGGCCAGTCGTGGTAGAGCGCCATCTGTCCCAAAAGGTAGAGCAGCGGGGGAATGCAGAGAATAGTTCCCAATAGACCGGAGAGCGAGGGGAGCGCCGGCTGGTAATATGCCAGGGGGAGTGTGAGCAGCAACATTAAGAGGAAGAGTGGTTGCGTGAGGTAACCACTGAGGTGTAATAGCCCCATGATTTTTTGTGACCAGGTAAGCCGTTCTGAGCGCCAGATGGGTTTGGCTAGCTTCCGGAGGACTTGAATGGCTCCTTTGGCCCACCGGTATTGTTGTTGTTTGAACGCGGCGACCAGGGGCGGGAGTTCGGCCGCGGCTACCACGTGGGGTAGATAGAGCAGTCGCCAGCCGGCGAGTTGTGCTCGATAACTTAGATCCAAATCTTCGGCCAGCGTGTCGCTCTGCCAGCCGCCGGCCTCTACGATGGTTTGGCGTCGCCAGACGCCGGCCGTCCCATTGAAGTTCATTAGCAGCCCGGAGCGATTGCGCGCGATGTGCTCTACTGTGAAGTGAGCGTCCATCAGTAGCGATTGCGCGCGGGTGATAGGGGAGTAATCAGCGTTGAGATGTCCCCAACGGCCTTGTACCATTCCCAAGCGCGGGGCGGCGACCAGCTGGGGCACGGTCTCTTGCAGAAAATCGGCCGGCGGGTAGAAATCAGCATCGAAGATAGCGATGTACTCGCCGCGCGCGTGCGGCAAGCTGGCGGCTAAGGCGCCGGCTTTATGTCCGGCGGCGATTTGGCGATGATATACGTGGATGTCTAGCCCTTGAGCGCGTAGTCGCGCGGCTTCTTGTTGCGCCAGAACCGTAGTCTGATCGGTGGAATCATCTAGGACTTGAATTTCCAATTGTTCTCTGGGCCATTCTAATGCGGCAACGGAGCGGAGAATGCGTCTCACTACGTAACGCTCATTGCGGAGCGGAACCTGTACCGTGACCACCGGCCAGACTTCCGCCGTGATGGGTGGAGTAGGGGGGACGGCGTCTTGGCGATGCCAGAGATAGAGTATGATGAGCAGCGCCGTCTGTAAGGCGTAGATCGCCAGCCCGGTCAGCACGGCCATGTATAGATAACTAATTAGCTCTTTCATTTTAATAATAGCATTTATGCGGGGGCTTTAAGGCAGATCCGGGCAAAAATCGACTACCGGCGGTTCCGTCTGCGAGCTGGCGATCACCGCTACCCGGCCGCGTAATGAGTCCATCTGCAAGGTGACGCCGGATATCTCCGTCCCCGTCGCGCGTAGTTCCGCCAGGGGGAAGTCAAATCGCACGCCGTCCCGCTCCGCGTTGAGCTGGGCCGTCATAATATCGGGCGTATCGCCGTCCCAATCGTCGAGGGTACTGCTCCAGGCGTAGATGTAAGGTTCCAGCTCTCCATCAGGTTGCAGAAAGACGCCCGCTCCGATCTCTACGCCTAACTCCGGGTTGATGTGCCCGTCTCCTGGCGGGCGACCTGTGGCGGCGTCGCCATCCAGATCCAGCGCTACCAACAGGTGATATGTGAGCGTGCGTTGCGCGGGGATGGGCGCGTGGAGCGTAAACCAGAGGGTCAACGTCTCCGTGGAACTCGTCGTTCCGGTAAGGAGGGCTACCGGCGCGGGTAACTCGTGTATCCCCAGGGTCCCCGAAGTGAGATTGCACGTGGCGATATCCATGCCTGTGGGCGGGGCAGCAATCGCTGCCCCGCCGGTAAGGTCGGTGATATCCGCCAGCGCGTCTTGCAGAGGGGCGCCGGCGGGTGGCGGGGTGGAGGACGGGACGGGCAACGTCAGCGTGAAGGGCGTGGTCGCGGTGGGCATAGGCGTGGTCGGGGTGACCGGTGGGGGCGGGGGCGTCGGGGCGGTACCGTGCGGAGTTTTCTGGCTCTCCAAAACGTTGGCTACCGGCAAGGTGGGGCGCACGATGGTCGCAGAGGGGGGGGGCTCGACCTCGCGCACCAAAATCTGCGCAACCCCCGTGGAGGCGACGATGACCAACAACACGGTGCCTAAAATCAGGCCCCAAAGAGGTACTTCTCTTGTTCCGTTTCTCATGCTCTACTCCCCGCCGGCCATTCTCCGCAAGAGCGTCTCCAAGCGCAACGGCTCGCGCACTAACTGCCGGGCCAGATACCTTCCCGTAGTAATTAGATAGGTTTGCTGCTCTTCCGCGTGGAGTTTGGCAGAGCGTTGTATGGCGCGTGCGATGAGCTCATCAGTGGGCACTTCGCGGTTTTCCAATAATGACCGCATCCACTCCGGGCGCGCCGTGATTTCTTTAACTTCTTCCGCGCGGCAGACGGTGATTCTTTTCAAAACCATGGGGGGCTGCGGCGGTAACCCGTAATGATACCCGTGGCTATCCCGGTAGCCGATGGCTACCACGCTAATCTCTACCGGGATAGCGCGTTCTCGCTGGTCGGCGATCATCTCTTGGTGCGCCGGATTATCCTCTTCCAACGTTACGGCTAGATGGCGCAGGAATTGGTCATCCTGCATACTGATGTCATAGACCAACCCGGTCAATTGGCGTTGTCCTTGTTGGATAGGCGCGTGTACAAAAGTGCCAAAAGTGGGAACTTCTGGCTCTGGAATGCGCGAAGCTGCCACAAATCCGCGAATATCAGCCCGCAGCACATTCCCAATGCGAATAGCTCGGTTCTCTTGATTCATTTCCTTCACCTTCCCGTCTACTGTTTACCGTCTCCCGTTCTTCCCCAAATACGCTTTCTGTTCGGCTTTCACCGAGATATGAGTTGTTATCCCGGCTGCGCTCAGCTCTTGCTGGAGCAAGTTGTTCAGCGCTGCCTGATCTTGATGTGTCACCAGTGCCAGCTCATGAGCGCGGGCCAGTACGTAAGGATGTCCGTGTAGCACGCGC
>DUEJ01000067.1 GCA_011192175.1 Thermoflexia bacterium | reverse complement strand
CTTCATCAATCTGCGCGTGGCGCACCGCATCTAACGTCTGGCGCAGAAAACAAGGATAACAATCAAGGTAAGTACGCACAAATCCTCCTCTGAAAATAAGTCCAAAGTCACCAGTCAAAGGTTTAAAATCCGCTGCAAGACCCAGGTGTTTGCGTTAGTGAAACATTTTCATTATTGTTAATGCCCCAAAGACATAGGGTACTCCTAATGAAAAATCGCTCGTAATGATACCTGAACCCCCGGCATCTCCAAGTCACAAGTTGTTAAAACTCATGATCCTGCTAAGCTGGAAGGTGAAACTTAATTGTAGCCACACGCAGGGAGGATGAGATGTTAGCACGAGTCGGAACATTGGAGTGGGTAATTGTGTTGGTAATTGCGTTGTTGATTTTTGGGCCAGGACGTATCACCAAACTGGCCGGGGAGCTGGGCCATAGTATCCAAGCCTTTCAAGAGGGACTCAAAGAGGAGAAACCCGAAGATAACGAAGATGAAACTATCTGAGGAGATCACGCACAACGCACTGGAAGGGGAACATCCACGCGCTCGCAGCAGGTACGCAACTGCCTACTACGAGCGCTCTTTTTGTAGCTACTTGCCCCAGCTAGACCACTTCTGCTAGCAACTTGACCAACCGCGTTACCTGTTCATCCGTGCCCAACTAGCAAGGAAGCGTTTGGTACTGTACAGCCCAATGTTACTCTCCATCTGTGTATCCATAACATTCATGCAAGCTCTATTTTGTCTGGGATGGTTCCCAAAATAACTTGACGGGATATCTTGCAATTATGGAATCTCCGCTAAGTAACGTGGCGCCGGTTACATTTGCCTGTGCAATCAGTAGCCGGTCAAATGGGTCTTTATGATACTGAGGCAAATTCCGCAACGCCAGGACGTGCTTGAGGACTATGGGTAACACTTGAACATTGTTGGTCTGTTGTTGATTCTCAACCAGTTCTGAGAGTGGTAGAGCGAGTTTTAATTTGCCCAATTGGTACTTGATTTGCATCTCCCACACACTCACCACACTGAGCAATACTATGTTTGCCCCATCTTGGCACAGGGCCAACACCTGGGGGGGGGAGCTGGTCTGGTGCGCTATCCCACCAGATGAAGGTATGCGTATCCAACAATAACTTCATGTCCCACTCATCAAAAATTCTTCGGACAATGGCTCGTCGAAATCATCGCTAGTCCAGATAGCCCCCGCATGTAGTCCCGCCACACGTGTTTCGACGGGTAATGTAAACGGAACTAAACGGGCAAAGGGAGTACTGTCTTGCTCAAGAACGACTTCTGCACCTTCCAATACCCAAGATAACAACTCGGTGAAACGTCTCTGAGCCTCATACATTTCAATGGTTTTCGTTAATGTCATTGATTTTCTCCTAACTGTAGAATAGGTTCGTTACGCTAACCACTCAGACGATTGTACCATAGCGAAACTCCTCTGATCGTATCGGTTGGAGCTAGCCCGCCTGCTCCATCACCGCCACCAATTGCTCTACTTGCTCACTCACTGAGCCTTCCAAAATAATGCGTTTCCGTTCACGAGAAGCGGCTTCATCCAAGCCAGAGACGATCGTGGGGGAGCCGGGTGTGCCGATATATTCCGCTTCTGCCGCCAGGTCGGCCTGGTTCCACACGGTGACCCGCCCCTCGGCAAAAGCCCACGGTTTGATTTTGTAATCCATAAAACGCGGCTCATTCGAGGCGGTCTGCACGGAGACCACGGCCGGTAGCGGCACTTCCAGGATTTCATGCCCGCCTGGAATTTCGCGGCGACCGCGCGCCTGACGCTGCTCCACATCAACATCCAGGCTGTTGACCATCGTGAGCTGCGCCCACTCCAGCCATTCCGCCAATCCCGGCGGCACCTGCCCCGTAGCCCCATCCGAGGACTCCTCGCCGCAGATGATCAAATCCACCGCCCCCAGCTTCTCGATCCCCTTAGCCAGCGTGTAAGTCGTCGCCAGAGTATCGGCCCCGCCAAAAGCGCGATCACTGAGCAGATAGACGTGATCCGCCCCCATCGCCAACGCCACTCGCAAGAGCGGCGTGAAGAAAGGCGGCCCCATCGAGATGATGCTCACGCGCCCACCGTGACGCTCCTTTAGCGAGAGCGCCAACTCCATCGCGTTCATATCCGGCGGATTGATCTCGGAACGCGCGCCAGCGCGATCCAACCGCAGGGTCTCAGGAGCAACGCTGACTTCTTCCGGCTTGGGAACTATTTTGACGCAGACGACGGTGTGCAAATTCGACATATACACCTCAATAAGAGTTAAAAGTTAAAAGTTGAAAGTTGAAAGTTGACTCCGTTGAAAAAGCATCCTCTGTTCAGTAACCAAGAGTTTTCCCAATTTTTTGGACGCAGATTTACGCAGATTTGCGCAGATAAATACTGATTTATCATTTTCAATCTGCGAGCGCAGCCTGCGTTTATCTGCGTCCCATTTCTCAGCAAAGTAAACCTTTAATCTGTAACCTGCAACTCCCTTATCAATGCGGGTACCACTTCATGCACGTCCCCCACGATGCCATAATCGGCGGCGGCGAAGATGGGGGCCTCCGGGTCGGTGTTGATGGCGATGACCGTCCCAGCTTCTTGAATGCCCACGGTGAAATGAAACGCGCCGCTGACGCCACAGACGATAGCCAGGTCGGGACGACAAATCACGCCGGTCTGCCCGATCTGGCGCGCGCGCTCGATGTAACCCTCATCCACCGGCGGGCGTGTCGCGCCGACCTCGCCGCCTAACAGCTCAGCCAGCTCGTACAACATCTTGAAGTTATCGCCCACTCCGCGCCCGCCCACCACCAACACCGGGGACTGGGTCAGATCCACACCCTGCCCCACAACCCGTTCCACAATGCGCGTGTGGACACTCTCCACGGTCAAATTCACCGGCAACCTGACCACCGTCCCCTGGCGGTTGAAGTCGGGTTCTCCCGGAGGGAAGACGCCGGGCCGCACCGTCGCCATCTGGGGGCGATGATGCGCCATCTCGATGAGGGCCAGCACCCCGCCGCCAAAACCGGAGACTTCGCTGACCAGCACGCCGGCGGGATTCACGCGCAGAGCGGTGCAGTCAGCGTTCAAGCCGGTGCGCAAGCGCACGGCTAATCTGCCGGCCAGATCGCGGCCATTGGGCGTCGCTCCGAGCAGAAAGATGCTAGGCTTATGTTCCCAGAGCGCCTCGTAAGCGACCTGTGTGTAAGCTTCTACCGTAAAGTGCTCCAGCAGCGGATCCTCAGCTAAGAGAACTTCATCGGCGCCGTGAGCAAAGGCCTCCTCGACCCACCCCGCCGCTCTGCGACAGGGCAGGAACCCGACCAATCTCCATCCCAGTTGCGCCGCCAATTCTCCCCCCCTAGCCAACAACTCCAGAGAGACTCCGGCTAACGCGCTACCGTCTTGTTCCAGAAAGACCCAGATAGCGTTTATTTCTTCGTCAATGCCGTATAATGATTTGACCACAGTGGCCTCCATTTAAGTCGAAGGTTAAAAGTTAACTTGCAACCTTGATTGGCTGACAAATTTTTAGGACGCAGATTTCGCAGATAAATACTGATTTATTGTTTTTAATCTGCGAGCGTAGCCTGCGTGCATCTGCGTCCAATTTCTTGTTACCAGCCAGACAACTTTTAACTTGCAACCGTAAGTGCTACGATTTCAGCGATATCCAACACCTGTAACTGCTCAATCCCGCGCGCCTTGACGCTATCCTCCAGGCAGGCGAGGCAGAAAGGACAGGCCGTCGCCAGTACCTCGGCGCCGGTCTCCAACGCCTCGTCCAAGCGCAGATCAGAGAATCGCTCGCCGGCCGCCGTCTCCAGCCACATCCGCCCGCCTCCGCCGCCACAGCAGAGCGTTTCCGCGCCAGAATTCTCCATCTCCAGCAGCTCCGTATCCAGGGTCGCCGCCAAAACCTGACGCGGCGCGACCGTCTCGTCATTATGCCGGGCCAGGTAGCAGGGATCGTGGAAAGTAATTTTCCGCGCCAGCGGCTTCGCAAAGTGCAAACGTCCAGCGGAGAGCAACTCGGCTAAGTATTGTGTGTAGTGCAAAGGTTGCAACGCTGCGTAGAAACGCCCGTACTCCTGCTTGAAGACGTCGTAGCTATGCGGGGAAGTCGTCACCAGCCGCGTCACGCCATGCGTGCGGAAAACCTCCGCGCTCTGCTCCGCCACCTCCGCAAAGTAACGGCGGTGGCCCACATCCAAAATCTCCGCGCCATCGGGCGGCTCATGCACGCCCAACACGCCAAAGGCGATTCCAGCCGCGCGGAAAACTTTGACCAATGCGCGGGCGATTTGCTGCGCTCGCTTATCGTAAGCGGCCGTGCTGCCGACGTAATAGAGGATCTCATGCTCGGCTGGGTCAAAGAGCGGCAGCTCCAAATCCTGCGCCCACTGCATCCGTTGTGAAGGCGGCTGCCCCCACGGATTATCGTTCCAGTAATTTGACCAGAGCAGTGACGGCAACCCCTCCGGCGCCTCGCGGCGCTGCCAGGCCACCCCACGCAAAGCGCGGAAAACGTTGGGGATATCCACGCCGCGCGGACAGTAGGCTTCACACTCACCGCAGGTGGTGCAGAGCCAGAGCACGTCCGCGCCGCCAGGCAAACCGAGTTGCGCCCGGCGGATAAGGGTGCGGACGGAGAAGGTTTCTTCCTTCACCAGTCCCCAGGGACAGATCGCCGTGCAGACCCCACATTGGTAACATGCCGCCGCCTCACCGCCAGTCAGCGTGATAAGTTCGTCCCAGAGAGCATCATCTAGCAGTATTGGTTCATCGTTTGGTTTCATCTAATCCTCCACAGCTTACCTTGTCATTCCGAGCCCAGCGAGGAATGACACTAGAGCTACTTTGTCATTCCGAGCCAGCGGAGCGTTAGCGACGCGCCAGCGAGGAATCTCCTACTTACGCAACTAGTAACGTAAACCAGATTAGAGATTCCTCGACTGCGTGCTCCATGCTTTGCATGTCGCACTGCGCTCGGAATGACAACTCGACTACTTCTCAAGACACTCATCCCAATCTAAAGTTAAATCTCGCCATTTCGGATTTACCGCTTCAATCAAGGCAACCTTCTTTGAACGGCGCCAGCTTTTAATTTGTTTCTCTCGCCTAATCGCGTCACGAACATCATTGTAGACTTCAGAGTAAACCAACCAGGTAATATGATACTTGGCTGTGAATTTTGAACCGTGCCCTTGTTTATGCTCGTAGACCCGACGTACTAAATTGTTAGTCATACCGGTATAAAGAGTTCGAGAAGCATTGGTCATGATATAGACGTAGTAATGTTTTCTCATTTGCAGCTCATAACGTGAACTTACCGGTAGATTCCTCGACTACGTGCTCCTCGCGCTGCTCGGAGCACTCCGCTCGGAATGACACTAGAGCTGGGTTGTCATTCCGAGCCCAGCGGAGCGTCAGCGACGCGCCCAGCGAGGAATCTTCTACTTGCGCAGCTCATAACTCGGACTTGTCAGTAGATTCCTCGCTGCCCCGCAGTCGCGCCGCGACTTTTGGTTCCTTCGACTACGCTCAGGACAGGTCGCTCGGAATGACAACTCACTCCTCCTCCTCCCCCGCCGCATACTCCCGCACAATCTCATCCATCTCCGTGATCTTCTCGGCGAACTCCTTGCCCTCCGCCGCCGAAATCCAGCGCAATTGCAACCGCTCCGGCGCGACGCCCTTCCGAGTGAACTTTCTCTGCCAGCGTTTGAAGCGTTTGGCGGTGGAGGTGTTGGCATAGTTGTAATGACAGTCAGAGCCGTTCTCGGTAAGGCGGCAGCCAGTGACTAACACCGCGCCCGCGCCCTGCTCGAAGGCGCGCGCCACGAATCTCTCTTCGAGGCGGGCCGAGCACATGGTACGGATGATGCGCGCCGAGGTCGGATACTGCCGCTTCTCGATGCCCGCCAGATCAGCGCCGGCGTAGGAGCACCAGTTACAGGTGAAGACGATACACTTCTGTTCAGGATTTTCGGCCAATGCCGCGTCCACCTGCGCCAGCACTTGCGCGCCGGTGAAGTAGGGCATCTCAATGGCGTGAACCGGACATTCCGCCGCGCAGTTGCCGCAGCCCATGCACGCCGCCTCGGTGATCCGCACCGTGCCCTTGCCCAACTCTCCGATCTGCTCGATGGCATTGAAAGGACAGACTTTGACGCAGCGCATACAACCAATGCACTTTTCGGGATCGTGTTTCGCAGTCAAGGGTTCCTTTTCGATCTCGCCGCGCGCGAGGAGCGCGCCTGCCTTCCCGGCCGCCGCCAGCGCCTGCGCCATGGATTCGCGCACGTCCTTCGCACCCTGAGAAGCCCCGGCCAGGTACACACCCTGCACCGCCGTCTCGACCGGCCCCAACTTGGGGTGTAATTCCATGTAGAAGCCGTCCTCGCTCTTGGAGAGCTTCAACTGATCCGCCAAATTGTCCTCCGGCGGACGCAGCCCCACGACGAGCACCAGCAGATCGGTGGGGATACGCACTTCAGCCCCCAACAGGTGATCGTAGAGCTCGACGTTGCCGTCCTGGACGGTGAGCACTTCCTGCGGCGGGCGGTCGTCGTCGTAGCGGAAGAATTGCACGCCGGCCCGCATCGCCTCCTCGTAGAGCTCCTCGGCCTGGCGGCTGTATGTGCGGATGTCCTTGCTGACGACGCGCACCTGCTTCCCCATCCGCCACAGCTGCAAAGCCTGACTGATCATCGAAGTGCAACAATAGCGCGAGCACCCTATCCGCCCCTGCCGCGATCCCACACACGAAATGAAAGTGATACGCTCGGCCGCAGTTACAAGCTCATGGCTGACCTTCGACATTTGACCTTCGACTTTCGACTTTTGACTAAGTATCCCCTCCAATTCCAGATTCGTGATGACCCGCGGGTCAGCTGCATAATTAAATTCTTCAGGTTGATAAGGAGTAGCTCCGGTAGCCATCACTATCGCGCCCACGTCCAAGTAATCCCCATCGCTGAGGTGGGTATGGAAGTTACCGACCACCCCGCCGATGGTTTCCACCTGCGTATTCAGGTGTAGCCGGACACCGCTCTGTGCCAGATCGCGCGCTTTGGTTGCCACGATGTCGGCAGCCTCCAAATTCGCCGGCGCGATGTGCTCCAGCTGCGTGAGCAGCCCCCCCCAGCGGTCACCCTGCTCAACCAGATGGGTCTCGTACCCCTGGCGGGCCAACGCCGTCGCCGCCGTCATCCCGGCGATGCCGCCACCGATCACCAGCGCGCTTTGTATCAGCGGTAGGTGGCTGGATTCCAGCGGCACCAGCCGCCGCGCCTTCTCCACCGCCATCGAGACCATATCCATGGCCTTGATGGTCGCCTTTTCCTTCTCGAACTTATGTACCCAGGAATCCATGTTGCGGATGTTCGCCATCTCCAAGAGATACGGATTCAGTCCAGAGCGGATGAGCACGCCCCGGAAAATGGATTCGTGGGTCTTGGGCGAGCAAGCGGCAATCACCACACGGGTAATCTGGTGCTCCTTAAGGGCTTCCTCAATCTCGTGCTGGGTGTTGCCCGCGCAGGAGAAGAGCTGGTGCGAAGTGTAGACGACGTCGGGTAACATCTGGGCGTAGGCTGCCACCCTCTCCACATCCACCACGCCGGCGATGTTGCTTCCGCAATGGCAAACGAAAACGCCGACGCGCGGCATCTCAACGTTCGGCATCGGCTCAACATCCGGCAGTTCCGGCCAGTAACGCGCCGTGAGATGGCTTACTGCCAGCGCCGCCGCGCCGCTGCCCTCGGCGACGCTGTCGGGGATATCCTTGGGGCCGGTATCACAGCCGGCGGCGTAGATGCCGGGCCGCGTCGTCGTGATGAGACCGCCCTGCATTTCCGTGGCGCGGAGGAAACCGTCGCCGTCCAATTCGATGCCCAAACGTCCGGCTAAATCTCTCAACCCCTCCGGCGGCGTGACGGCGTTCGCCAGCACTACCATGTCGAACTCCTCGGTGATGCGGGTGGCAGTGTCGGTGTTTTCGTAGGTCACCTCTAACGTGCTACGTGTTACGTGTTGCGTGTTTTCGCCTTCTCGCTTCCTCGCTTCTTCGCCTTCTCGCCCACTCGCTTTTTCGCTCTCTCGCTCCCTCGCTTTTTCGCTCTCTCGCTTTTTCGCTTCGATTCTCGCCGGTCGCCCCCGGACGAATTTCGCACCCGCGTCGGCGGTGCGTTCCCAGAAGCCATCGAAACCTTTGCCGTAGGCGCGGATGTCCATGTAGAGCACGGTCACATCATCCACGCCGTGATCCAGTACCTGGTAAGCGTGCTTAATAGAATACATGCAGCAGAAACGGGAGCAGTAATGTTGAAAACGCCGGTCGCGCGAACCGACGCAGAGCACGAAGAGGATGTTGCGCGGATGTGCGCCATCGGAAAGCCGCACAATCTCACCGCCGGTCGGCCCGGCAGAGTTGAGCAACCGCTCGAATTCCAGGGAGGTCAGGATATCCGGGTGCGTGCCGTAGCCGTACTCCTTCAATTTGCGGGGGTCAAGCATATCGTAGCCCACCGCCACCACCACCGACCCCACCTCCCGGATCAAGGTCTCTTCCTGTGGCATGAGAAAATCTATCGCTTGCGCCTCACACGCTTGCACACAACGATCGCACGGCAGATAATTCGGCGGCTCATTGAGACAGTGCTCCATATCAATCAAGTAAGCGCCCGGCGCAGATTGGGGGATGGGCGTGTAGATGGCCTTGCGGGCCGCCATGCCTGAATCGTACTCATTGGGCAACACCACCGGACAGACCTCGGTGCATTTGCCGCAACGGGTACATTCGTCGGTCACGTAACGCGCCTGCTGGCGGATGGTAACACGGAAGTCACCCGGTTCGCCTTCCAGCGCTGTCACCTCCGCCAACGAGATGATCTCGATGTTGGGATGGAGATCCACCTCCGACATCTTGGGCGCCTCGATGCAGATAGAGCAATCCAGTGTTGGGAAATTCTTGTCCAACACCGCCATCACCCCGCCGATAGTCGCCTCCCGCTCCACCAAAACCACCCGCGCGCCAGCCTCCGCCAAATCCAAAGAGGCCTGAATGCCAGCTATCCCACCACCGATAACCAATACAGAATTGCTCATAGTGTTTGCTCCATTTTCATGCTCAATGTTTTTGAGGACGCAGATAAACGCAGGCTCCGCTCGCAGATTAAAGATGATAGATTAGTATTATCTGTGAAAATATGCGTCCCAAGAATAGGTAAAAAATTCTTATTCCTTAAACTAAGGATTTTTCAGTGGGGTCAACTTTTAACTTACAACCTTCATCAAGGCGTCACAATCGCACTGCCACCCTCACACGCACCTCGCAGCTGCTCAAAAGCGTGACAGAGACGCGCAAATGACCGTGAACGCTCTCGCGCCAACACAACATCTAACCTTTGCGTGTAAGATGCTTGATCTCGCGTCTCCTTGTAATCGAAATGCTTCTCTAGCCAGCCTTTAGCATCTCGACGTGTTTCTGGGTCGCCTGCATACTGATACCCCTCTTTGAGGGTCTCCAAACTTGCCAAAAACCAGCTCTCATATTCACGATAAGCACACACGACGACGATAGAGAAAGGCCATGGGCCACGCTCACGGATTTGCGTCGCTATTTGGGGACCGATATCATGCGGACAATCATCTTCCAGATCAAATAAGACCAAAACAGCCGCACAATCTGCAAAGTGTTTATGCGCCTCAAGCACGGCTAGCAGTTTCTCTGTCCTAGGGTAAAAATCTCCACAACTACGTAACCGCCAGGGTCGCTTTGACGGGAACCAAGACCAACATTGAACATATTGTAACATTTTTATTACCAGCATTTTAGCAGCTGGATCTTGATTCGGATAAGGCTTATTCGCTTCACCATGTCCTTCAACAATCATATAAACTTTATTCCGGGGCATGATTAGCTCTCCGAGGCTCGTGCTAATCCTTGCGCACGAAGTAGCTCGCCAGGAGCAAACAGTTTACTTTGCACGATGGCTTTCTGTTCCGCAGCTACAGAACCTACCCGTGTCACCCCATTCTCTTTTTCTAGCACCCGGATTTGATTCACGTTACACATATCGAGCAAATCAGGACTGTGAGTCGTCACAATGATCTGGCTCCGTTGTGACGCGCTCCTGATCTCTTCCCACAATACACCCATCGCCCCGGGATGGATCGTCAT
>DUEJ01000066.1 GCA_011192175.1 Thermoflexia bacterium | reverse complement strand
TAGCCTTGAGCTTGGCGATAATGCCGCGTATGTCGAGAAACTTCTCACCCTCGTCGGCATCCACGCCGAGCAAGTCGCGGGTCTCGCTGTCAAAGCCGTTGAGATAGGCTTCAAAGTCAATCTCAAAGGATTTATCATTGCGGCAAATCGTGCGCAGCATCTTGCCCTGCTCGAAGATCAAGTGATTGTAGCCCTGCTTTTCCCCTTTGCTGAGAACGAAAAGATCGTCCTCACTAAGTTCGAGGTCGGCGAAAAAGTTTTCACCGTACTCAACTTTAAGCTCGTCGAGCATACGCAACAAACGGCTTTCAATCATAATCAACGCGAAAAAAGGCATCATATAGGCGGGCCACTCAGATTCCTTGATGCCGCAGCCGCGCAACAAATTGGCGGTGTTCCAAATCGTAGATGTGTATTGTAAAATATCGTCACTCACTGTATTAGGTTCCTTTTGTGGGGTAAGTTGTTTAAGTTTCATTTCGTAGTGTTTACCATATTATAAGGTTATTTCAAGAAAATAACCCGTTCTAGTTGTGAAACGAGTATCAGACAAGCTATGGGGGATGCGACGAGGCGCTCTATAGTTTGCACTATGTCCGAGTTGTCGGGATTTGTGGTGTATGTTATAGTCGGGGAGCTATGGAAAAGTATAAAGGGTACATGGGTATGGTGAGTCTTGTGGTGTTGGTTTTGGTCGCAGGGTGTACTGTAAACACAGCTAAACAAAGGAGCGATTCAGTGATGATAAAGCAAGCGGTATTGATTTACGTCGGCGCATACGCGAGCGGTGACCAGGAAGGGATTTCGGTTTATGAGATGGATATGACGACCGGGGAACTGACGTTTTCCAGTCTAGCGGGTGGGGTGGCGAACCCCTCGTTTTTGGCGCTGCATCCGAGTGGGCGGTTTTTGTACGCGGTGAACGAGTTGGGCCAACCGGGTAGCGCGGTGAGCGCGTTTGCGGTGGATGCGGAGACGGGCGCGTTAACGTTCCTCAACAAGCAGGACGCGCACGGGACGGCGGCGTGCTACATCAGCGTGAATGACGCGGGCACGCACGCTTACATCTCTAATTACAGCAGTGGCACGGCCGCGGTGTATCCGATTCAGGCGGATGGTAGCCTAGACGCGGCCAGCGATGTGGTGCAACACGCGGGTTCTGGGCCGAACGCGGGGCGGCAAAAGGGACCGCATGCCCATTCCATTAACCTTGCGCCGGACAATCGCTTTGCGTTTGTGGCGGATTTGGGCATTGATAAGCTGATGATTTACGATCTCACCGACCCCGGCACGTTCCAGCCGCATCCCCCGGCGGAGATTGCACCCGGCTCCGGGCCACGGCACTTCACGTTTCATCCCAATGGGCAGTATGCGTACTTGATTAACGAGATGGGTAACACAATTATAGCCTTCGCCTACGACGCGGACGCGGGCGCGTTGACGGAGTTGCAGACGGTGCCCACGTTGCCGGCTGACTTCGCGGGCGACAATACGACGGCAGACATCCACGTTGCGCCGTCGGGTAAGTTTTTGTACGGCTCCAATCGCGGCCACAACAGCATTGTGGTCTATGCGCTCGATGCAGCGACGGGCCAGCTGACTTACGTGGCGCACACCTCTACGGAGGGCCAGACGCCGCGCAACTTCGCCATCGACCCCACCGGCACGTTCCTGCTGGTGGCAAATCAGGATTCGGACAACATTGTGGTGTTCCGTATTGACGCGACGACGGGCCAGTTGACGGCGACGGGGCACGCGGTGACGCTATCGAAGCCGGTGTGTGTGAAGTTTGGGGTGGGGGAGTGAGCGTTCGGTTATCAGCTGATAGTTAAATACTGGATGCTGAGATAATTTCGCTGACCTTCGACCTTCGACCTTCGACCTTCGACCTTCGACTTTCGACCTTCGACTTTCGACCTTCGACTTTCGACCTTCGACTTTCGACTTTCGACCTTCGACTTTCGACCTTCGACTTTTGACTTTCGACTTTCGACCTTCAACCTTCGACCTTCGACTTTCGACCTTCGACCTTCAACCTTCGCCCTTTGACCTTCAACTTTCCGACCTTCGACCTTCGACCTTCGACTTTAGACTTTCCGACTTTAGACTTTCGACTTATTTACAGAGGAGTATTCTATGAGTGATATTAAATTTGGCACCGATGGTTGGCGAGCGCGTATCGCCGAAACATACACCTTTAATAACGTCCGGCGAGTCACACAAGGCTTCGCCGCCTACCTCCAAGTCCACGAGCTGGCCCACAAAGGCATTGTGATTGGCTACGATCAACGCTTTAGCGGGGAACTCTTCGCCGAGGCCGCTGCCGAGGTGCTGGCCGGCAACGGTATTGAGGTCTGGCTCACCGATCACAACTCCCCCACCCCTGTCATCAGCTACAGCGTGGTGGAACGCGAGGCCGGCGGCGCGATCAACATCACCGCCAGCCACAATCCGCCGCCCGATAACGGCTTCAAGGTCCGCGACCCTTTCGGCGGCGCCATCGCCCCGGCGGGACTACTAGAGATCGAATCCTATATCCCGGAGGAGCTGGCAGAGATCAAACGCCTACCTCTCGCCGAAGCCGAGGAAACCGGCCAAGTGCGCCGTTGGGACCCCGATCCGGCTTACATCGCGCACATCAGCAAGCTGGTAGACCTGGAGCGCCTGCGTCACGCCGGCCTCAAAATACTCTGTGAACCAATGTGGGGCAACGCCGCTGGCTGGTTCCCGCGTCTCTTGAGCGGCGGCAACAACGAAGTCGTCGAAATCCACGCGGAACGTAACCCCACCTTCCCGGAGATGCACCGTCCCGAACCGATCCGCCCCAACATCGACGTGGCGCTAGAAAAAGCCATCGAGATCGGAGCCGATGTAGTGCTCATCAACGATGGCGACGCCGACCGCATGGGCATTGGCGATGAAAACGGCGCTTACATTGACCAATTGCGCGCCTTCGCCCTCCTAACCTACTACATGTTGGAAGTGCGCGGCGAGCGCGGCCCCATCGTCAAATCCATCTCCACCACCGACATGCTCAAGGGACTAGCCCAACTCTACAACGTCCCTCTCTACGAAACCGGCGTGGGCTTCAAGTACATCGCCCCCAAATTTTTAGAGGTTGATGGCCTGATTGGCGGGGAGGAGAGCGGCGGCTACGCCTTCCGGGGCAACGTCCCCGAACGCGACGGCATCTTGGGCAACCTCTATTTTTTGGATTTGATGGTGCGCACCGGCAAGAAACCTTCCGAACTGGTAGCAGAACTCTTTGAGAAGTTGGGGCAAGCCTACTACTACGGCCGCATAGATACCCGCTTCCCCTCCGCAAAACGACCAGAAGCCAGAACACGCATCGACGCCGCCCGGCCCGCAGAAATTGCCGGTCTCCCGGTAACTGAGATCGTCACCCTGGATGGCTACAAATACGTCTTGGGCGACCACGGCTGGCTCCTCATCCGCTTCTCCGGCACCGAACCCGTCATCCGCGTCTATTGCGAGGTGCCGGATGAGGCCCTAGTGGAACCGGTGCTTCAGGGCGGCATGGAGTTGGCCGGGTTGGCGTAATCTAATTTGTTGTTCATCCGCGCTCGTCCGGGTCCCCATTATGGGGCTAGCCGCGGACAAGCGCGGATTTTTTTTCGCGTTCATCCGTGCTCATCCGGGTTCCAATTACCAGGCTATCTCGTGGCATCCCCTCCCAGGCGCTCTCTTTCACATTCTAATGAATGACCAGGCCCAAGCTAGCGCCAATAGCCCGATAAACCCGGCAATCATTAGGCCCAACGTTTTGGAATAGCCCGGCGGGGTGACGTGTCCTGCTTTGTCGAGAGATTTGATAAGCGGAAACAGCCGCCAGAAAAACGATGCAATCGACGCAATCATCGCCACCACCGTCAATCGTTGTGTGGATTCCCCGGCGGAGAACAAGATCACGAGAAGCAGGGCAATAAAGATCAGTTTCGTACCGGCAACCCAGAACACCATGTACCGGATAAATTGGTGCATCTCCGGGTCCTCCTGGGATTTCTCCCAGGCATTAAAGACCCCAATCCCATTTCCCAATCGCGCTCCGGGATTAAAGTAGAGGGTCAACACGTTGAGGCTTTCTAGCCCGATAAAAATACTGATAGCGACAGATAGACTATTCATACTCTCTCCCCAAACCCGCTCTTCTCAAGCCAGCGTCCGATGAAAAGATACTTGAAATCTTTTCCCCGCCAGGTTTGCCACGCTCCCCATAATCCATACCAGCCGATGAGAACCATGTAGCCGAGGGGTATGACCATCGTTAGCATGGCGATCCAGAATATAGCCGGCGGCGCAGCATCTGGATTGGATTCCATTTGCATGATCATTGGAATCATGCTCAGCCCATAGAGAACGCCCCAGAACAACCACATACCAATCGTGATGACGAGATGGACAAATTGAAACACGGCAGCCTGAAGCCCTTGGAAGGCCATGTAACGTGATTTATCCCGCTGGGTGATGTAAACCAGCACTCCGACCAAGATACCCAGTCCCTGGGTAGTAATAGAACCATGCGCCAATGCCGCCAACAATCGACTTTCTGTACTTTTATCTTCTGGTTGCATATCCATTCTCCTCTAAAAGCCCTCGCCGCCGAGAGCGCTGAGCTTTTAATAATTGGCCCGCCCTCACTAACAGCGGCTTTCATCCCCGCAGCTGCCGGTGAAGAGTCATCCTCCATTCCTTGCGCCGAATGAGGATTCTCCCTCACTGGCTCCTGGTTATTATAGGGTATGTTAACCCCCCGGTCAAACGTCAGGGACCGCGCGATGAATATCTCCTATTAACTTAATCGTAACTTGCTTGAAATCCCACCACCCTCTTTATGGGGTATGATAGAAGTAAGTAAAAAATGGGAGAAAAAAACACTATGAGCTGGATTTTGACCATACCTGACGGTTTTTCATTGCAACGCATCATCAAATACTCAGCGGAGTTCTTGTTGCCGCCCTTCACGGTCAACCCCTCAATGTCGGTCATTGAACGGGTTGAAGAGTTAGATTCCAAGCGCATCCTCTTGCTCACCATCTCACAAGTACCGGCCGGTCTACAAATCCGAACCTCTCAACATCTAGATAGCGCCGAATCTGAGGAAGTCAGCCACAAAGTATGGCGCATGTTGCGCTTAGGGGAAAACCTCAACCTCTTACGCCCTAATCAGAAACACCTCCAGCGTCACCACCTCCCCGGTGGACGGTTGTTAAGGGGCGCCACGTTTTTTGAAGATGTTATCAAGGCCTTGCTTTTAACCCATCAGGGAGAATTTGCTCCGCGCAACCAGCTAAACGCTATACAAATCATCGCCCGCCTGGTTGATCGACTAGGCGGCTCACTCCCGAGCAATCCTACCCGCCACGCCTTCCCCACCTGTGAAAAGCTGCAACATTCCCCGACTCTTCTAACTGAACTGCTGGGCCCATCACTGGAGCGAACACTGAGAGAACTAGGAAAACTCTGTGACACGGAACTTGCCAAAATCGAACAACTGCAAGTAGCGCAATGTCCGCTTCCCATCCTGATCCACGAGATAAATCAATTACCCGGGATGCGCCCGGCAATGCTGGCCTTGCTAATGCTCGCGCTGGGCCGTTACGACTACTCGCCGCGCAACGATTACGCCCGTCACTATCTGTCCCCAGAACTGCCATCGGACAAAACGTCAGTCTCGGCCCCCGATTTCTCGGATTGACGTCCCTGGGAAGGATTAACCGTTTGGCTGGAGGAACAATATCCCTGTGGACTTGCGCCGGGTAGCCAGGAGAACTAGAAATAATGAAAACTTTACCCATCAATTTATGTCAGACCCAAGAGACGCTGGGCTATTTGCACCGCGAAATTCACGCGCGGCGTACCGCATTACGGAATGGGAGCACCCCCGCCGCCCTGGAGCGCGAGCTAGCCCATTGGGAAAAGATAATCCAAAAGTTGCAAACCGAGTCGCTATTGCAGAAGAACACCCGGATGGAACTTCTCTACGCGGTCAGCCAGGAGCTCAACGCCTCCTTAGATTGGGAAGAGACCATTCAAACCGTCATCGACGCGGTGATCCGGTTGACCGGCGCAGAGCGTGGCATGTTGGTCTTGAAAGAAGCTGGCAAATTACAGACCCAGGTCATGCGCAATGCCACCGGGAAACCGTTTAGTGAAAAGGCTCTCAACTTCAGTAAGAGCATTGTCCAACGCGCCTTAGCAGAAAAGAAGCCCTTGCTGACCAATAACGCTCAAATTGATCCGCGCTTTCAGGACAGCGAAAGCATCTCTGCCTTGGGGCTGCGCTCGATTCTCTGCGCGCCCCTTATCTATCGCGATGTGGAATTGGGCGTCATCTACGTCGAAAATCGCGCTCATGCCGGCATCTTCTCCCCTGACGATCTAGCCGTCTTGGCCGCCTTCACCAACCAAGCGGCCGTAGCCTTGGCCAATGCGCGCACCCATCAAGCCACCAACCGCGCGCTCACCCGGCGGGTGGAAGAGCTGACTCTCTTGCAAGAGATGATCCGCGACCTCAATGGCCGGCTCAATTTTAACCGGGTGATGGAACGGAGCATCGCCTGGGCCATCAAAGCCACGCAAGCCGCCAACGGCGCACTCGGGCTACCCTCGCCAGAGGGGATACAATGGCTCGCTCTCTCCACGCAGATCACGCCAGCGGATACGGAGACGGCCAAGGAGGTGCTCCAGTGTCACCAACCCAATTTCTCACCAGAACGGATAATTTTACCACTAATGCGCGAGAATCGTCCTCTGGGAGTTTTCTACCTGGTGGCCGGAGAAGAGCCGTTCACCACCAAAGAGCTGGAACTGGTAACCCGGCTCGCCGATAATGCCGCTATCGCTGTAGAAAACGCCCGGCTTTACGAAGCGCTCCTGCACTCCAATCAAGCCAAATCAGAATTCGTCTCGCTGGTTTCACACGAACTGCGCACGCCCATGACCTCGATCCGTGGCTATTCCGAGATGCTGCAAAAAGGGATGGTGGGGGAATTGACAGCTCAACAACTGCAATTTGTAGAAACTATCCAGCGGAACGCCGACCGGATGCGCATTCTAGTCCAGGACTTACTCGATATCTCGCGTATTGAGAGTGGACATCTCAAAATTCAACCGGTAGCTACAGAACTCTCCCAATCTCTGGAAGCCGCTTATCAAACCGTGACAGAGATGCTCACTGTGAAACAACAAGAATTTAATGCCGCACTGGATGAAGACTTGCCCCTCCTGTTAGCCGACCCGGATCGCCTAACTCAGGTGCTGATCAATCTCTTGAGCAATGCCGTGAAATACACCCCCGCAGGCGGTAAGATCACAGTACGAGCACACTTCGAGCCGGATAGACCAGCTTTCGTCTGCTGTGCAATCACAGATACCGGCTACGGCATCAGCCCCGCAGATCAATGTAAGCTCTTCACCAAATTCTTCCGCTCCGAGCACCCCGCCATACGTAAAGAGACCGGCACGGGCCTGGGGTTGGCTATCACCAAGAACTTGGTAGAACTCCACGGCGGTGCGATTTGGGTGCAGAGCACAGAAGGTGTAGGCACCACTTTCTTCTTCACCACGCCGGTAGCGGGAGACGTTAGTAGACGGTAGAACAGTAGACAGGGGGGCTAGTATGCCAACTACCAACCTACCAGCTAGTCGCCGTAGGGCGACTTCGCAAAGGTAGCCGCGAATTCATTCGCTCTCATCAAGGATAACAGATCTCAATACTGATCTCATCCACGGTCAGCGCCGCCACATCCTCATCCCCGTCATTGTAAACACCAAAATAGAGGGTGATCTCCTCTCCCGCGTAGGCCGTCAGATCCATACTGCGCTCCTCCCAGGAACGCGAATCGGAACGGGTGATTTCCAAGCCGCCGGCCGGCCCGACATAATGGTAATCCCCGCTATCGCCATTCGTCATAAGCGGATAGGCGCGATAGCGCAAGATGATGGCGGTGGCATTGGTCGGAAAAATGAGCTCCCGGCGGATAGAAGACCAGTTGCTGCCCGGCTCTCCCGGCGGAATACCAACCTGCATGGCCCCAGCGCCAGCATAGACCGGCGCAGTAACTCGCGCCGCCGCGTTGAGTAGCCAATCGCTCGCAGCACTCTCGAAGCCCTCGGCTAGAAAAGTCTCGCAGGCAGGCGGCGTAGCGCCGGCATAGTTCCGCAGCACCAGCGGGAGGAAGACCTCGCGCAGCTCAACGGTGAAGTACGCCTCCGCCGTCCACGGGCCCACGTTGCCCGCCGCATCCACCGCCCGCACGCGCCAGCAATGCGCCCCTGCCTCCAAAAGAGCGAGATGCACCGTGCTGACCACGGTACACGTAACGCCATCCACCGCCACT
>DUEJ01000065.1 GCA_011192175.1 Thermoflexia bacterium | reverse complement strand
GCCACTTTGGAAGAACACGGCTTGGCCTGCCGTGGAGTTCGCCGCGCCACTCCCCGAATGGAAGAGGCGTTCATCTCCCTGATCAGAGCGGAGCGGGCCGGAGAGTTAGCTGGTTGAACCTGCGCCTGGACATACACGCCCAGAAGATTACGTAATTAAGATATCCTTGTAGGAAACTTCTCTACACAGGACCGGGTGATTTACCCAAAATACATTTGACAGCGTACTAGCCCACGCAGGTGGACTTCGCAAGGGTAGCCGCGACTTCAGTCGCCAGGCTAAAATCTGACCGAGCCACCCGCCCAAACCTATTTATGCATTACGGCAAAAGTGACACCGGTGTTATTTATTACCCAGAGAAGCACGGAAAAAGCATCCAGAGGCGCGGAGGGAAACCCCGCATTTTGACGTTTTTCTCAGTGTTTCACGCTGTGTATTCGGCGCAACTCTGGGTAAGCTGCTACTTTTGCCCCTATGCCTATTTACGCTACTATTGAGGAACTATTCAAATATGAGCAAAGCAACCTTATTCGCCAAATCAATTCAAGACGCACACACGCCGGCCGGTAAACTCCGCGCGGTATTAGGACAGCTAGAGAGCCAGTTGGAGAGAGCTACTCCTTTTGATGAGCAGGAGACTCTGCGCGTGCTCCGTTTATTTGATGAAGCGGCCGCGTTATTGAGCACGCTACAAGCCACAGGCGGCGATTGGCGCTCCGAGGAAACGCGGTTGGAGACCACCCACGCTAAATTCAGACGACGCGGGCGCAGCTCTCTAAAGTCCCTGGGTGGCGCGGAGAAGTTCGCTGCGCTGCGTAACGCCCACGCTCCCGCGTCACCGGGCTGGTGGTGGCAACTCGACGCGCTGCTCGCCGCAGACCGCCGCGTCCGCCTGCGCCGTGGCGGGAAGTGGGCGTTGGGTATCCTGACGCTCCTCCTCGTGCTGGGGGGACTCTATCGCCAGTTTCTAGCCCCATCGCCAGAGCTCGTCGCATCAGTGCAGCACCAGTACGCCGCCGAAGAGTTACTCGACGCTGGGGATTACACGTCCGCACTGCACGAGATAGAGCTAGGGTTGCAAGCCACGCCGGACAAACCCGATATGCTCATCTTCCAAGGTGTCTTGTACGAGCTGCTGGAGCAACCGGCGGAGGCCGCGCCAGCCTACGCCAGGGCCGCGCAACTACTCGACAGCCACGCGCTACTCCTGCAAGAACGCGCGCGCGTCTACTTGAGCGTACAATTATTGCCCCAGGCCCAAGCCGACGCGCAAGAGCTGCTCGCATTAGAACCGCGCTCGGCCATCGCCCAACTCTACTTGGGCATGATTGCCGAGTCCCAGGGCGAGTTGCTGGCCGCCAGAGAACACTACGAGACGGCGAGCGCGTGGGCCGACAAATCCGAGGAAGTCGAGATTTATGTAATGGCCCGTGTCCAGTTAGCAAATTTGATGCGGACTATCCCTTTACCAGCGCCGACTAAAAAAGAAGGCAGCGCACCATGAAAACCGTAGCCACGGGTAAATTATCCCACACCATCGAAGTAGCGCAGCTGACCAAAAAGTTTGGTGATTTCACGGCGGTAGATCAGATCTCGTTCTACGTCAATCGCGGTGAGGTTTACGGCTGGCTCGGTCCGAACGGCGCGGGTAAGACTACGACCATCCGCATGTTGTTGGGATTGCTCAGACCAACTTCTGGCGAGGCGCACGTGCTGGGATTCAATCCGGCTACCGAGACCAAAGCCATGCAAGCCCATGTTGGCTACATGTCCCAACAGTTCACGCTCTACGCAGACCTCACCGCCCGCGAAAATATCCACTTCTACGGCCAAGCTTACGGACTTTCGCGCGCCAAATTAGTCCAGCGCCAAGCCGAAATTATCGAGATGGCCGGCTTGCGAGGCCGCGAGGATACCCTCACTGCTAACCTCTCTGGCGGCTGGAAGCAACGGCTGGCGTTGGGCTGCGCTATTCTCCACGAGCCAGAGGTGCTCTTTCTAGACGAGCCGACAGCAGGGGTGGATCCCATCAGCCGGCGCGAGTTTTGGGACCTGATTTACATCATGGCTAATAAAGGCGTGACGGTGCTGGTCACTACTCATTATATGGACGAGGCGGAACTCTGCCAACGGGTAGGTTTTTTGGATAGGGGAAAACTGATCGCGCTTAACTCTCCGGCCCGCCTCAAGGAAACCAAGATGCGCGGAGAGGTGTTGGAGATCAGCACGCCACAGCCAGATCTAGCGATGCGCGTGCTCCAAGCGGCGCAAGCGAGCGGAACACTGCCCCTCGACGAAGTGGCGTTATACGGCGTGCAGATTCATGCGGTGGTACCGGATGCCACAGAGTTCCGCCAACCGCTCCGCGAGCTCTTGGCCGCGGCCGGAGTCCCGGTGACGAATATCGCCTGGATCGCTCCCACACTGGAAGATGTCTTTATCTCGGCGGTAAAACGGTAGCTAGTAAACGGTGACGGTAGATAGTAGAGAGGGGCGTAGTTATGCAGACTCGGTAAATCTAAAATGCTACGCTTATCAGACCGCAGAGGTCTGATACGAAAAAAACTGTACCAGCTACGTATTTTGTGGATAAATGTGTGATTCGTGGATAGGATTGAACGCTGGAGATCATAAAATGAAACTAAAAGAACTACTCGCCCGTCCCGGAGTGCGGCGGGCAGGATTAGGAATACTATTGCTGACCGTGGTTGCTTTCTACACCTCACAGGCGGAGACCCGGCTCTTTGTGAAGCAGGAGGCCGAAGAGACGCAGGTCTTGGAGGCTTCTGGCCTGCTCCAGGTCGATGAGGTCTCGCTCGCCAGCGAGCTGGGCGGGCGCATCACCGCTATTTTGGCGCCCGCAGGGGCAATGGTTACCGAAGGAGAACCCCTGGTACAGCTAGATACCGCGCTTATCGATGCGGAGATCGCCTCCGCCGAGGCGCTGGTGGCCGTGGCAAAAGCCGGACTGGCGCAAGCTCAAGCCGGCGTCGCCCCAGAGGAGCTCGCCGTGGCCGCAGCTCAACTCGCTCAAGCCAGAGCCGGGCAATTGGCCGCCCAACAAGCGGTGAGCGATACCCAAGATCTCTTGGAACATCCCCAAGATATTGATTTGCAGATCGCCGTCACCAGAGCCAGAATAACGGTTGCCGGATACGAAATTGAGCAAGCGGTGGCCCGCAAAGATGAGGCCACCGCTGCCAAACAGCAAGCGGCTGCGGCGGTGGCACAAGAAGGGCCTCATCGTATCCCTGCTGGTTCCGGGTCCAAAGAGGAACTGCCCCCGGGCATCGGCCTCCCCCCGAATATCCCCGATGGCACTTATCGGGAAGGCGATCTGGAGATCGTCATTGAGGATGGCCTCTACCACCTCTTCCAATGGATTGATATCCAAGTTCCCACCGCTGCCCACCTGGGGCCGCATTACTGGTGGCAAGCATGGATCGGGGTCAACGTAGCGACTATCCAGCGCAACAATCTAGAAACGGAATTATCCGATCTCTATGCCCAACGCGCACACCCACAGACGTTGGAAGCCCAAGCCGCAGTAACTCAATATCTGCCAGCTACCGCTGCTGCCCAGGTGGAGCTGGCCGCCGCACAGCTTGCCGGGATGCGGGCCGGAGCTAGCGCCGAGGAGCTGGCTGCGCTCACCGCGCAAGTAGCGCAGGCTCAAGCCGCAGTGCAGGCGTTGGAGGATAAACGCGCCCTCAAAACTCTGGTTGCGCCGCTGACCGGCGCCGTGGTGGAACTTATCGCGCAGCCCGGCGAAGTGGCCGCGCCAGGAGCGCCCTTGCTCACCTTAGCCAACTTAACCGCAGTGACATTGGTGGTATACGTACCAGAAACTCGTCTAGGCGCACTCTCGCTGGGCCAGGAAGTCGCGGTAACTGTGGATAGCTTTCCCCAGCGCATCTTTACCGGACATGTACAGCATATCGCGGATCAAGCCGAGTTCACGCCGCGCAATGTAGCCTCCAAGGAAGAGCGTATGAACCTCGTCTTTGCTATTGAGATCGGTATCCTCAACCCTACTGGGGAGCTCAAACCGGGGATGCCCGCCGATGCGGTATTCAAGAAATGAAGGCGCCCGAGGAGAAGATCAACATGTGGAAAAATAGCTATATAAACTTACTGCTCATCCTCTTCACCCTCAGCGGTTGTACAACCGGCCCGTTGGCCCAGACCGCAGAACCTCTCGTGGCCTCCGGCGCCATCCACACCATCGAGATAGAATTATCTGGAGAGCTGGGGGGGCGGATAAAGGCGCTGCACGTTCAAGCCGGAGATGAAGTCGTGGCCGGAGAGCTCTTGGTGGAACTGGATGCGAGCACCTGGCAGCTGCAACTCGGCCCGGCCCAAGCCGCCGTCGCCGTCGCGGAAGCCAACCTGGAGGTGGTGCTGGCCGGAGCGCGGGCGGCGGAGATTGACGCGGCCCAGAGCACGCTGGCATTGGCAGAAGCCCAACGTGATAAGGCTTTCGCGGCTTGGGAGAACGCGCAGGGGGTTGCGGAGAACCCGCAGGAACTTAATGTTCAAATCCACACAGCGGAAGGCCAAGTCGCCTTAGCTGCACAGCAGATAGAGATGGCCGATGCCGCCATGCGCAACGCGCAATATAAATTCGACCGCCAGAAAGCGAGCCCATGGGAGTTGCAAACCGCCCAGGCCGCCTTCGCCGCCGCGCAAGCCGAGGAGCAAGCCGCGCAGACCTTGCTCAACCACCTGCGCGGTATCCGCGCCCAGCCACGCGGCTACCTGGCGCAGGCCCACGCCGCCGAGGGCGAGTACCACGTCGCCGAGGCCGGCGTAGCCATCGCGCGTGCCAAGCTGGTCGCCTTACAAGCTGGACCCACAAATGAGGAGCTTGCCGTAGCCAGGGCCATGCTCCAGCAAGCGCGCGCCCAAGTCAACGAGTTGGAGGTACAGTTGCATAAATGTCAGCTCACCAGCCCGATTGATGGGGTAGTGTTGCGCCAAGCGCTGCAAGCCGGAGAACTCGCTGCGCCGGTAGTGCCCATTCTCACCCTGGCCAACCTGGACAAAGTGCGGCTAGAGGTCTACGTGCCGGAGAATCGCATCGGGCACGTCCAGCTGGGGCAACAGGTAGCGGTGACGGTGGATAGCTTCCCCCAACGCACCTTCAGCGGAGAAGTTATCCATCTCGGGAACGAAGCGGAGTTCACCCCGCGCAACGTCGCCACCGCCGAGGGGCGACTCAATACTTTCTACGCCGTCGAAATCCAGTTGCAGAACCCAGAGCACCACCTCAAGCCCGGCATGCCCGCCGATGCGCAGTTCTAGGAATCCTAAAATTAGGCTCACCACAGGGACGCGGGGGATACTGAGAGGTTAGCGGTTAACGATTTGCTACAAGGACTAACCGCAATACGTTTCAGTTAAAATTTCCGCAGTCTGGTCGTCCTGAAAATCTTCGTGCTCTTTGCGTCTGCGTGGTGCAATACTTGGTTTTTGCAGTAGACTCAAAGTTGTCTTTTTAACCGGCTCTGCTATAATCAGCATCGTTGGGCGAGTAGCTCAGTTGGCCAGAGCGCACGGTTCACATCCGTGAGGTCCAGAGTTCGAGTCTCTGCCCGCCCACTACCCCTCCTCAGATGGCCTGACTTCAAAAGTCAGGCCATTCTTCTTTTTTGAATATCCCCGCCAGATCTATGTTTTAGTTGTATTGGCTTGGTTCACTAGGCGTACTTTGGCGCACTTGAGGTATAATAGCCCTCTGGAGTCTCACACCCATCGCGGAGGATAACCCTTGGAAGAGAACGAAAAATTTGCTAGTAACGAAGACCGCACCGGCGCCATCCGGGCGGTAGATATTGACCAGGAGATGCGTAGCGCTTACTTAGATTATGCGATGAGCGTGATCGTATCCCGGGCGCTCCCGGACGCCCGGGATGGGATGAAGCCAGTGCAACGCCGGATTCTTTATGCCATGTATGATATGGGCATTCGCCCTAATTCCTCGCACAAAAAATCAGCTCGGATTGTCGGTGAAGTGTTGGGCAAATATCACCCGCATGGCGACTCGGCGGTCTACGAGGCGATGGCG
>DUEJ01000064.1 GCA_011192175.1 Thermoflexia bacterium | reverse complement strand
TCTTGGTAGGGCACGTCACCAAATCCGGTCTCATCGCCGGGCCCAAGGTGCTGGAACATATCGTTGATACCGTGCTCTACTTAGAAGGCGATCCTTTCCACACTTACCGCCTCCTGCGCAGTATCAAAAACCGCTTTGGCGCCACCTCGGAAGTGGGCGTTTTTGAGATGTGCGAAAATGGCCTGATCGAAGTTGAAAATCCCTCAGAAGTTTTCCTGGCCGAACGCATGGTCAACGTGGCCGGTTCTGCCATTGCCGTCACCATGGAAGGCACGCGCCCCCTCTTGGTCGAAATCCAGGGGTTGGCGAACACTACCAGTTTCGCCAATCCCCGGCGCACCGTCAACGGCTTGGAGTTCAATCGTATGCTCCTGGTTGTCGCCGTGCTCAGCCGGCGGGTGGGGTTGCGGATCTCCGATCAAGATATCTTCGCCAACGTCGTGGGCGGTTTGCAGATTGAGGAGCCGGCAGCAGATTTAGCCGTGGCGGCCGCGCTCGCCTCCAGCGTGCGTGACCGGCCCGTCGCTGCTGACCTGGCCCTGGTGGGCGAGATTGGCCTCTCCGGTGAACTGCGCTCCGTGGGCCGGCTGGCGGCGCGGCTCAAGGAAGCCGCGCGTTTGGGCTTCCAAACCGTCGTCGTGCCGCGCAACCTGCGCCGCGAGAAACTCCGTGCGCCAGAGGGACTCAACGTCGTCGCCGTGCGCACCGTCAGCGAAGCCCTGGAGGTCGCGTTGACTTAGGTGTGCTTAGCGGATTTAGCAGATTTTCTGATTTGTCGATTCGCTGATTTGCTATTTCTAAAGGAGTCAATTATGGACATTTCCAAGATTAAGTACCCAGTACTGATCGCGGCCAGCGGGTTGCTCTTAGGGTGGTTGGGTAATTTGCTCTTTTATGAGCAGCCGTTTGGTATCTCCGTGCCTATCTTCGCGCTCCTGCTCTTGGCAGCGCTCTTGGGTTTGGCGTTGGTGGAGCGGGCGCAACTCGTCAAGACCAATTTTTGGTTGAGTGGGGCGCTTCTCTTCTTGACGGCGATGTCGGCGCTTCGTGCTGCGCCCTTTTTGCGCGCGTTGAATATCTGCGGCGCGTTGCTCCTCTTGATATTCCAAGCCTATGGATTGCGTAGCTCGCCACTCGGCGCGCTAAATTTGGGCGGTTACATCGGCGTCTTCTTTGAAGGTTCTTTTCTCTCGCTGGCGTTGCCTTTTCCGCTGCTCAAGAGGAGCAACAAAATGTTGAAGAAGTATGGCGGGAGTGGGAAGCTCTTAGGACGGGGACTGGTCGGGCTGCTCATCGCCACGCCATTGCTCATCATCTTTGGTATACTTTTCGCCTCCGCCGATCCGCTCTTCAAAGAGTTTGTCCGCGATATCTTTAGCCCGGACCTGATTGGGCAGATATTTCTCACCCTGGGCTTGGCTTGGGTGGCTATGGGGGGCTTGGCCTACGCGCTTACCCGTAGCGCTGAGCAAGCTACCCTACTTGCGCCGGCGACCGGAACAGGGGCCGGTAACATCGCAGAGCTCTCCGAGACCCCCACCGGTCCTGCTGCCGATATTCGCTCTGTTCTGGGCGCGGTAGAGGCGGCCGTGGTGCTCTTTAGCATTGATGTGCTCTTTGGGATTTTCGTCGCTATCCAGTTCGCCGCTCACTTCGGCGGGGAAGCTTTCCTCCAGCGCCACGACTTGACCTATTCTGAGTATGCTCGACATGGTTTCTTTGAACTATTGGTCGTCTCGGTGCTCACGCTCGGCGTGATCCTGGTGCTGGACTTCATCACCAGCCGCCCGCGCCCCTTGCACCATCGCGTCTTCCTGGCCGGCAGCGCGCTGTTGATTGCCCTGACACTCATCATTTTGGTTTCGGCTTTCCAGCGACTGAACCTCTACGAGATCACCTACGGTTTCACCTGGTTGCGCCTGCTCCCCCACGTCTTTATGATCTGGCTGGCTGTGCTCTTTGCGCTCTTTCTCTGGATGCTTTGCACACGCCGCACGCGCCTCTTCGCCACCGCCGCGTTGGTGGTCGCGCTCGGCTTTACGGTGACGTTAGACCTGCTCAATCCAGAGGTCTTCATCTTCCGGCGCAACCTGGAACGTTATCAGTGGGGTCTGGAGTTGGATGTGGATTATTTAGGCTCTCTTTCGGAGGATGTTGTGCCGCAGTTGGTCCAGCTCTTAGATAGTGAGGATGTGGAAATCCGTCAAGACGCGGGCGGCTGGCTGCACGGTAACCTGAGCAAATTAGACGCGCGTCAGGAGCACGCCGGTTGGATGGCCTACCATTACAGCATCGAGCGCGCCTACCGGCTCTTGGATAGCCGCCGGGCGGAGATCGAGCAATTTGATATTCCGGAGTATTGGGGCTGGTATGATTAACTGCCGGAGAGTAGCTAATCAGTCATTTTGTTAGATCCAAGATCGGTTTTACTGGAGAAAGGTAGCTCGCCGCCAAGACGCTAAGGAAAAAAAGTAATTCCTGAAGGTTAATTTTCAACTCTTTGCGCCTTCGTGCCTTAGCGGTAAAATACTTGGCTTTTTCAGTAGGCTCAAGATCTGGGGATCGGGATTAGGGAGGATGGTATTTTGAAAATAGCGGCACAAATCGCACTCTGGGCGGATCAATTGCGGGATCTTTCCGCGATGGGACTGCGCTATGCAGAAAATATCTATCAAGAAGAACGTTATCGGGCCGTCCAGGAGCTAGCTCTCCAGATGTTTGCGTTGGCGACCGGCAAGCTGCCGGAGCAGTTGGAGCCGTTGCGCATCCCCATCCTCTCTCATCCTACGCCTTTTATGGTGGGGGATGGCGCGGTGATTGACGGCGAGGGGCGCATTTTGCTTATCCGGCGCGCTGATAATGGCTGCTGGGCCATGCCGGGCGGCGCATTGGAAGTCGGTGAGACGCCCGCCGCCGGCGTGGAACGGGAAATTTTGGAGGAGACGGGCGTGCAGTGCCGCACCATCTCCCTGGTGGGCGTCTTCGATTCGCGTTTCTGCGGCACCATCAGCCCGCACCACCTCCTCCACGTGGTCTTTCTCTGCACGCCATTGGATGAGGCGGAACTGCCACCTTCCCATGCCGGGGAGACGTTGGGGCATGATTGGTTCGCGGAGGAGTCTTTGCCTGCGGATGTTGATCCCGGCCACATCTCTCGGATTCCAGAGGCTTTCCGGCTCTGGCGGGAAGGCGGAGCCGCGTTTTTTGATAAATAAGTACCGTGAACAGATGACCAAGAAACGTCGGAAGAAAAAACGTAAACCTCTACTCAAAATCAGCAAAGATCAGCAGCTGGACATCCTCGGTTATCTCCTGCTCGCGGTCTCTCTCTTGACTTTTCTCAGTCTGGCTTCGCCTGAACAAGGTAGATTGACCACATTGTGGCTCTTGTGCCTGACGAAAGCCTTTGGATGGGGACTCTATATCACCCCACTCTTTTTAGGCGGCCTCGGACTCTGGCTCGTGCTCCGGCGCTTTGAAGATCATCCTCTTAAATTAACTACCAGACAGCTGGGGGGAATCACCCTGGGCTTTTTCGTGCTCCTGGCTACACTGCACCTCATCGCTGCTTACCTCGTTTGGCCGGCAGAAGATGATATCAGCACCTTGATCCAGAAAGGGCAGGGCGGCGGTTATGTGGGTGGCACTCTCCTCGGATGGTTGGTCAATGCTCTGGGGCTGATGGGGGCTTTCATTACTCTGCTGAGCAGTTGGCTAGGAGTGATTGTGCTGACTGCCAGCACTTCGCTGATCGAGATTATGAAATGGCTGAGGGGACTTCTCCAGAGAAGGAAATCATTCGGAGACGCTGTGGAGAAAGAGCCGCCGCGGGTGGAAGAGAGTCAGCAACGCCGCTTGACCTCTCCTGCCACCCCAAAGCGCGCTGCTACAAAACCTACCCCGCCCGCAGAGACACAAGCACTTAGAATCAACCCGCCGGGCGATGAGGAAACGGAGACCGAGATCGTGATCCCGCTGCCGCCAGGTTCAAAGTGGCGGCTTCCCGCAGTTGCCAAGATTTTAGCGGCTAGCCCGGAGCAGGTTTATAGCCATGACCTCATCCGCAAACAAGTCCGTACCATCGAAGCTACTCTGGCCAGTCTGGGCGCTCCGGTCAAAGTACTGGAGACCAACACCGGCCCGGTAATCACCCAATTTGGCGTTGAACCGCTCTTCCGCACCGCGCGCAGCGGTAAGCGGATCAAGATCAAGGTGAGCAAAATTGCGTCGCTGGCGGATGATCTGGCGTTGGCCCTCACCGCGAAATCCATCCGCATCGAAGCGCCTATCCCCGGCAAGCGACTGGTTGGTATTGAAGTGCCCAACGTGGAATCGGCGGTAGTCGGGCTGCGGGATGTAATGGAATCGGAAGCCTTTGCCAAGTTGGAGGGCACTCTTTCTATGGGCCTGGGACAGGATGTCTCCGGACGAGCCGTCGCTGCCGATCTGTGCGCCATGCCGCATCTGCTCATCGCCGGTGCGACGGGAGCTGGAAAATCCGTCTGCATTAACGCTATCATCAGCGCACTCTTGCTCCAAAATACCCCCGAAACCTTGCGCCTGCTGCTCATCGATCCCAAGCGGGTGGAGTTGACCCCCTATAACCGGATCCCGCATCTCTTAGCGCCGGTCATCGTGGATATCGAGAAGGTTGTCCCCGCGTTGGGATGGGTCATGCGGGAGATGGATAGCCGCTACCGCCGTTTTGCTAACGTGGGGAGCCAGCATATCGCCGCTTTTAACCGCTATGCGACAGCGCACGCGGAGGCAGAAGCGCTCCCTTACATCGTGGTGGTGGTGGATGAGCTGGCTGACCTGATGATGAAATCCGCCGAGGAGACGGAGCGCGTGATCTGCCGGCTGGCCCAAATGGCGCGGGCCACCGGCATCCACCTCATCATTGCCACCCAGCGGCCCAGCACCGACGTGGTCACGGGATTGATTAAAGCTAATTTCCCCGCGCGTATTGCTTTCGCCGTGGCTTCATCCGTAGACTCGCGGGTAATCTTAGATACACCCGGCGCCGAGCGGCTGCTGGGCGGCGGCGATATGCTCTTCCAGCCCCCTAATGTGGGGCATCCGCTCCGCTTGCAAGGGACTTTCGTCTCCGACCGCGAGATCGAGCGGCTGATAGAGTTTTGGCACAAAACAGCTAAGCCAGGCGCCACCGTGCCAGCGGCCGCTATCCCCAGGCCGCCGCCCGGATTGCAAGCGGCGCTAGTTCAACCGGCGCTCTTCCCCAAATTTGATGATCCTGCGGCACAATTTAAGGATGGATTAGTGCCCGCCGCCGTAGAAGTATTGCTGGCTGAAGATCGCGCTTCTGTCTCGCTCCTCCAACGCCGCCTGCGCATTGGCTACACGCGCTCGGCGCGCATCGTCGATCTCCTTACCGAGCTGGGCATCGTCACCGTGGATGTGCAAAAGGGGCAATCGCGGGGCGTGAACAGAGAGACGGCCACGGCGCTGTTACAATCGTTGGAAGGAACCAAAGAGGGATAGATGAAATGATCTACTATTTCTATCGCGACGCTTTCTCCGAAGTTTATACCTACCGCTACCGCTTAACCGATTCGGAGGATAAGCTTAAAATAACGGTGCGTTGGCCGGGGACCGGGCCTAAAGCGCAGCCAGAAACTATTTTTTTCGAAAATGCACACGGTGAGCGGATAGCACATCTCAATTGGGAGGATCGCAGTTGGTGGCAGGGAGATCGTTTTCAGCTCTGGGAGGAGAGTAAGGGGCAAGCTATCGCCACCATCGAGGAACATTGGACTATTGTGGATCGCATGTTGCTGCACTTGCCACGCTACCGCATCATGCTCGCCGGAGGGAATCAAATTGAGGCGCGGGGCAGCCGCTATAGCGCACAGTTCTACGAGATCTTTGTGTTGCCCGCTGATCCAGAAGAGAGTGCCGGAGAGCTGGGCGTCTGGCTAGGAGAAATAATACATCCCCCGACCGGCCCCACCTACGTTGTGCGTACCGAATCACCGCTTCTGATTGCCGCGCCACTGCTTCTTACGGCCACCATCGCGGTGATGGATTTGTGGGGTTTGGAGAAAGTTAAAGAATTGTAACGGGGGGGATTATTCGCGCCATTGAGGCATGGAGGATACTGGGAAGGGAAAAAATAAGTATTGGTGTGAAAAGTTTGCCTTCGCTGCAAAAAGCTGGTTCGCCGCTAAGACCTCCACCAAAAAATTTAGTATTAGAAAGTTGATTTTCAAATCTTTGCGCCTTTGCGGTGAAATGGCCGGTTTTTTCCGTGGTGAAATTTTTAATCACTTTTCAATTCAGGCCAAGTGGTTTTGCGTTTAGGGTCGGGGGGGGATTGAACCAGTTGGCGCATCGCTTGCCGGAGCTGCTCCGCGCCGGTCCCCGGCAATTGTTCGCCCAACGAGGCTAGGGCCTGAGATTCCTCTGGGGCCAGCTCTTGCCCTAATTCGGCTTCTAGCTGCACCAGAGCTAACAGGAGCGCCTTTTGGCCGCTATCCAGATTTTGAACGCCTTCTTTGCACAACCAGTCCGCTTTGCCTGGACGGAAGAGTCCTTGTTTAGCAGTTGTAGAATCAACCATATTCGTTCCCTTGTCCCATAAGCATTCAGACTAAAAACTAATTTTGACGGGGCTGCTCTTTACTCAATAAAATTCTACTCTGATTATAATTGCAGGTGCAAAAAATGAAAGTAACTTTTCCCTTGAATGATATTCGAGCTTGGCTCTTTGATCTGGACGGTACGCTGATGGATACTGATGATCAGGCAGTCGCTAAATTGGCGCAGCCTCTCCGCTTTTTGGGTGATGAGAGAGCTGCCCGAATCGCCCGCCGCGCCGTGATGTTTGGTGAAACTCCCCTGAACGGCGTAGTCACTATGTTGGATCTGGTAGGGCTAGATACTTTTTTCTTCTATTTACGCAGCCGTCTACACCGCCAGCAGAAACCGCTCTTTCCCCTCATCGCCGGGGTGAAGCAATTATTGGACTATCTGCACGTAGAGGGGACTCCCTTGGGAGTAGTTACCACCCGTCCCCGCCGGGACGCACTCGCCTTTCTGGCGCAACATGAGTTACGGGAACATTTCTCCGTGGTGGCGACGCAAGAGAGTACCTCCCGGCTCAAGCCGCACGCTGAACCGGTGCTCTACGCCGCTCATGAGTTGGGTCTGCCGCCAGCACAATGCGTACTGGTGGGCGATACGCCGGTCGATATTCTCTCTGCCAAACGGGCCGGCGCGTGGCGGGTGGGGGTGCTCTGCGGCTTCGGGGAACGGCCAGAGTTGGAGCGTTGCGGAGCAAACTTGATTCTTCCTTCTACAGCAGATCTGTGGGGGATATTGCGGGGAAGCGGCAACGCGAGCAAAGGAAAGTGAGAATTTTCAAGGGAGTCACTATATGCCTTTGGCCTACCAACAACCACGAAAATGCTTTACTAACGCAAACACTGGGTCTTGAAGCAGACTTTTGACCCTTGACTTTAGACTTTTGACTTGCGACTTTAGACTTATTTTCAGAGGAGGAGATACGATGGGCAAACAGACTAAACGCGCATTGGTTCTTTCTGGCGGCGGCGGACGCGGCGCTTATCAGGTGGGGGTGTTGAACTGCCTGGACGCGCTCAACTGGGCACCCGATATTATCGTTGGCACGTCTATTGGCGCGGTAAACGCGGCCACGTTAGGTTCTGGGCTGCCGCTCCCTGCGTTGCGCAATCGCTGGCTCGACTTGGAAACCGGGGATGTCCAGAAAATGCGCGCCGACGACGTCTTCATTGATAATTTGGTGCGGGGCGGCCAGCACGTCTTCGATACCAGCCCCTTGCCGGAGACTCTTGGTGGGCGGAGTGAAAAATGGGTGGGCCGTCCCTGGCTCATCCCGGAAATCCTCAATAATTCAGAAAATGAGTTGGATATCTGGATCACAGCGGTGGAGGCGTCCGAACGCCGGTTGGTCTACTTCCATAATCACACCGACGGCATCACGGC
>DUEJ01000063.1 GCA_011192175.1 Thermoflexia bacterium | reverse complement strand
TGACGGCATTTGTGGATATTGAAGTTCAGTAGGCAGTAGACAGTAGGCGGTAGACGGTAGACGGTAGACAGTAGGCAGTAGACGGTAGACGGGACATGGTAGTCCCCGTAGGTGAACTTCGCAAGGGTAGCCGCGACTTCTCCTAGCAATGGCCGTGGGGTCAGGGTAGTCGCTAGACTAAATCTAGTGGCTAATTGACTACCTGACTAACGACCAATTGACTACCCGACCAACGACTAATCGATTACCGGACCACCAGATCACTTGACTAAGGACTAAACATGGCCTTGAAAAATCTTTTACGGCGTAAAACGCGTACTTTACTAACTCTTTTGGGGATTGCGATTGGAGTGGCAGCGGTGGTGGCGTTGGGAGCCTTGGGCGAGGGGTTCAAGAGCGGCTACGGCTCCATGGCCAGTGGCAGCAATACGGACCTATTGGTATTACAGAGAGACGCGATTGATGTGTCGTTTAGCGCAATAGATCAAGACCTCAAACCGGTGCTGGCCGGGCAGCGGGGCGTCACGGCTATCTCGGAGATGATCTATACCTTCGCTGCCACGGATAACGTACCTTATTTTATCGCCTATGGTTACGACCCCGCCGGATTTGCCATCCAGAAATTCAAGATAGTTGCAGGAGAGTCACTTGCTGCTCAGAGCAATGTACCAGGCGGGCGACCATTGCTGTTGGGCCAGGCCATGGCCGATGATTTGGAGAAGCAAGTTGGCGATACTTTCCGGCTTTACGGAACCCTCTTTCGGATTGTGGGCATTTACGAGACCGGTGCGCCCTTTGAGGATGGCGCTGCGGTGCTTACGTTGGAGGACGCTCAAGTTATCAGTGGAAAGCCACGCCAGGTCAACGCCTTCTTGCTCCAAGTGCGCCCGGGAACAGATATTGAGGCTTTGAGCCAACATATCGAAAAGCGGTTCGATAAACTCACTACCACCACTTCGGCTAACTTCGCTGAAGATCAGGATATGTTCAAATATATTGACGCTTATGTCTGGGGAATCTCGCTGGTGGCGGTGTTGATTGGCGGCGTGGGCGTGATGAATACTATTATGATGAGTGTGGTGGAGCGCACCCGCGAGATCGGGGTGTTGCGTGCCGTAGGCTGGCGGCGGAGAGAAGTGCTCAAAATGATAGTGGGGGAATCCTTCGTGCTCAGTCTCTTGGGAGGCTGGCTGGGAGTGGGCTTGGGGTTAGGCGTTGTCAGAGCGTTGGAAGGGACGCCGACTTTGAGCGCCATGTTACCTAGCGCCTTTTCGTTCTCCCTTTATCTGCGCGGGATGGGGGTGGCGCTGGGATTAGGATTAGTTGGCGGGGCGCTGCCGGCGTTCCGGGCCTCCCAGCTCACCCCGGCCGCCGCGATGCGCTCCGAGAGCAGTAACGTGCAGATTGCCTCTGGGGTGAGGTCAGCCGCGTTACGGAACATCCTGCGACAGCCTACCCGCACCTTGCTAACCGTGGTCGGTATCGCGATAGCGCTCATGGCAATGATTTTGTTGGGGGCGATGAGTGCGGGCATGATTGATGTAATCGGGGGCATGACGGGAGGGCTGGATGCCGATCTGGCCGGCATAGAGGCCGACGCCTCCATGGACTTGAGCAAGATTGATGTGGGGGAGGTTCACCGGCTATCCCGGTTGCCCGGTGTTGAGGAGGCGGAAGGTTTTCTCACCGGTTATACGGTGGTAGGTGATTTACCATTCTTTGTGGCTTTCGGCTATGCTCCGCGCGGGTTAGCGATCCGCAAATTTAAGGTGGTAGAGGGTGAACCGTTGCAGACTAATCACCAGATCTTATTGGGGCGGGTGGCCGCGGATAACTTGCACAAAAAAACCGGAGATACTTTACGGCTCTTCGATAGTAGTTTTAGGATCGTGGGGATTTATGAAACTGGTGTTCCCATGCAGGATGGGGGCGGCGTGCTCACGTTGCGGGACGCGCAGAACCTCTTCGGGCAACCGCACAAGGTCAGTTTTATAGGCGTCTGGCTCTCCGACCCGTCGCTGGCGGAGCAGGTGATAGCGACGGCTGAGGAGAAATTCCCCGAAATATCACTCTCCCGGGCGGCAGAGTTTACGGAGGATCTCAGCGATATGCAGATGATGGAAGCCAGTACTTGGGGCATTGCAATGCTGGCGTTGATCGTGGGTGGGCTGGGGATGACCAACACGATGGTGATGAGCATCTACGAGCGCACGCGCGAAATCGGCGTCTTGCGCGCTCTAGGTTGGGGACGGCGGCGAGTTTTGAACATGATTGTGTATGAATCCATTACCCTCAGTTTGCTAGGCGGGGTGGTCGGCACTCTGGTCGGCCTCCTCTTGGGTTGGTTGCTCAATCAGAACTCGATCATACAAGGGTTCCTCACGCTGAAGTATGAACCGGCTCTCTTCGCTCAGGCGTTTATCACCGCGTTGTTGCTGGGTATTGTGGGAGGCGTTTATCCGGCCTGGCGCGCATCCAATCTACAACCGGCGGAAGCATTGCGGTATGAGTAGGGTAGTCGAGTAGTCGGGTAGGTGGTAGTTAGGACGACACCCTAACCCCCAATTCCTAATTGCCAATCCACTAATCGTATCATCTCAAAAAATTAGGGCCGGTTGTATCCCGGATTGTCAATCCGGCGGGTGGAATACCATTCCGCGCTACAAGCCCCCGAAAT
>DUEJ01000062.1 GCA_011192175.1 Thermoflexia bacterium | reverse complement strand
GTTCTCGCTAAAGCTGCGCGTGCTGAGATTGAAGCCGGCACAACAGAGCTTCTGTTCGACGGGGACGGAGGTGGTAATCCCTAAAATGGATCTGCGCCAGTTTCGCTAGAACATTTTTACTGAGTCTCCCGACTATACTCTCCAAAAATAAAGCGGGACGCCCTCAATTTGAGGACGCCCCTTTCTTTGCTTTCTCACTTCTTCGCCTTTTCGCTCACTCGCTTTCTCGCTCACTCGCCTTCTCGCTCCCCCACACCATTCAAGAACCGGATCACCGTCTCTATCCCCTTGTAAAAATTGGGAATATGGAATTTCTCATTAGGCGCGTGGAGGTTATCATCGGGCAAACCGAAACCCAACATGATGGTCTCTATCCCCAACACCTCTTGGAAGACGGCCACCACGGGGATTGAACCGCCCTCGCGGATAAAGACCGGCTCGCGTCCAAAAGTGGCGGCGTAAGCGTCAAAGGCCGCCCGCATCTCCGGGCTATCGCGGCGGATAATGGCCCCCGCGCCGCCGTGCAGGTCCTGCACCTTTACCGTGACGGTGGGCGGAGCAATGTTCTGTAGATGCTCGGTGATCAACCGCGTGATGCGCTCGTGGCTCTGGTCAGGAACCAGGCGCATGGAGATTTTGGCGTGCGCCTGGCTGGGCAACACGGTCTTGGCGCCCGGCTCAGTGTATCCGCCCCAGATACCATTGACGTCTAGGGTGGGCCGCGCCGAGGTACGCTCGATGACAGTGTATCCTTCCTCTCCCCAATCTGATGTGACGGCGGCCTCGGCCAACCACGTCTCGCGGTCAAAGGGTATCTTGGCTAGTTCAACGCGCTCCTCAGCAGAGAGCTCGCGCACATTATCGTAGAAACCGGGGATGGTGATGCGCCCGTTTTCATCATGCAGTCCCGCGATCAACTCGCTGAGCACGTGGATAGGATTGTGAACCGCGCCGCCGTAGATACCGGAATGCAGGTCATGCTGCGGCCCGGTCAATTCCACTTCTACGTAGGCGAGGCCGCGCAGCGCGTAGATAATGGCCGGCGTCTCCTTGCCCAGAATATGAGTGTCGGAAATCACGACCACATCGGCGGCCAGTAATTCCACGTGGCTTTCGATAAACGGCGCCAAGCTAGGACTGCCGCACTCCTCTTCCCCCTCGAAGAGGCATTTGATATTGACCGGCGGCGCGCCCACCGTCTCGTGGAACGCCTCCAACGCCTTGACGTGGATGTAAAGCTGTCCTTTGTCATCAGCTGCGCCGCGCGCGAAGAGGTCGTCGCCTATCTCGGCCGGCTCGAAAGGCTCCGTCCGCCATAATTCCAGGGGATCGGGAGGTTGCACGTCATAATGTCCGTAGATAAGCACCGTCGGCGCGTCTGGATCTACCAGCCACTCCGCATAGACGATGGGATGGCCGGGCGTCTCCATAATCACCGTCAGCGGCACGCCGGCAGCTAGCAGATGATCGCGTAGCCATTTGGCCGCGCGCTGCATATCCGGCCGGTGTTGCTCCTGCGTGCTCACGCTGGGGATGCACAGGAAGTCCTTTAATTCAGCGAGAAAACGCTCGCGGTGTTGGTCAGTGTAGTTCAAGGGATTCATAAATGCCTCCTGGGATAAGTCAAAGGTCGAAAGTCGTTAGTCGGGTAGTCAATAGTCAAGAACTGAATTATCCAGTATTTCAATTCACGTCCAAGATCTGTTTTACTTGCTGCAATGTGATACGAGCCAAATCCAGAGCGGTTTCTGCATCATCCTCTCGAGGTAACCCGTCCGGCAGCATCCCCGGCAAAGCATCTGGATAGCAAGCGGGAATATAAAAATCATCCAACGTGATCAGTTCGTTCTGTAAATCAGTCATCCTCATCTCCGAAGATAGATCCAGCAACTCGGTAATTGCATGAGTACGAGGTGGACGCTTACCAAAATGCACCAACAAGTCCTTGAGTGTTTTTTCAACACACTGTTGCGCGTGGAAGCAGGCCAAACTTTACAATTTGGCCTGCAACATAACCTCGGCGCCCCGCAGGTCTTCTTCAGCAAAAAATAGCCAACGTTCAACTGCCACGTTCATAAAGTACCGTTCCCTTATTAATGACTTCCTCATGAAAAAACGGACGCTCCAGAGATAACTGCTCAAATTCCTCTGGTGTATATATTAAAATGTCAGTGCCCACCGTAGGTTGCAAAAGCAACCGTTTTTGATGCAGCCGTTGGAAAAATGGAAGCGTGGTTTTCTCCACGATGAGCAAGTCAATGTCGGACCAACGATGCAACTTCCCTGCGGCTAACGAACCAAAGAGAATTATTTTTTCTGGCGAGCCATGAGTAGTTAGCAAGCACAGATAACGCGCCAATTCTAATTGCAATTGCTTCCGACGTTCCATCAGGAGTTGAGAAGAGGCTTTCTCTTTTGACATAGCCTTCCTCCCTCTTGTCTCAGAGTGCTTCCAGCGCGGCCTGCATGCGCTCTAATCCTTCCACCAGGAGTGCGCGCGGCGCGCCGAAGTTGAGTCGCACGAAGCCGGTGCCATCTGGGCCGAAAATCGCGCCGTCATTGAGCATGACGCGGGCCGAGGCGCGGAAGAATTCGTAGGGGTTGCCGGGGATACCGCTCGCGCGGCAGTCCAACCAGGCCAGGTAGGTCCCCTCTGGCCGCGCCAGCTGGATACCGGGCAGCTGTTGCTGCACAAAGTCATACGTGTAATCGCGGTTGGATTCCAAATAACGGAGCAACGCAGTGAGCCACGGTTGCCCCTCTTGATATGCAGCCAGGGCCGCCGTCAAGCCCAGGATATTGGGATGCCCCATTAAACCGCCCCGCCCCGCCTGGAACGCCTGCCGCAACTCTGGATTGGTAATCACCGCAAATGAACAACCCAGTCCCGCGATGTTGAACGTCTTGCTCGGAGCCATCAACGTGATGGTGCGCGCGGCAATCTCTGGCGACAAAGAGGCGATGGGGCAATGTTGCGCCTCGCTAAAGATCAAGTCGCCGTGGATTTCATCAGAGCAGATAAAGAGCTCATGGCGCAGACAAATTTCCGCCAGCTGCTCCAACTCCTCCTCGGTGAAGACCCGTCCCACGGGGTTATGCGGATTGCAGAGCAAGAACATCCGCGTGCGGGCCGTGATGGTCTCCTCGAAGAGCTCCAAATCCACCGTATAGCGACCGTCTGACTGCCGCGTCAAGGGCATGTACTGCGCGCGGAACGCCGCGTTTTCCGCCGCGTGCAAGATCGGCGGATAAACAGGGGTTTGCACGAGCAAGCCATCCCCCGGCGACAACAGGGCTTGTACCGCCACGTTGAAGCCGGGGACCACGCCGGGCAACATCACGACATCTTGCGGCTCCACCTGCCAGGCGTAGAGCCGTTGCAGTCGCTCCACGATAGCCGTGCGTAAAGCGGGCGGAGTGCTGCCGTAGCCGAAAATCCCGTGCTCCACCCGCGCGCGCAAGGCCGCAATCACCGGCTCCGGAGAGCGGAAGTCCATGTCGGCCACCCACATAGGCAACTCGTCGGCGTCACAGAAATTCCATTTGATGCTTTCGGTAGCACGGCGCGGGATAATAGTATCAAAATCGTAATTCAAGTTAAACCTCCAATACTTAAGATATGGAACGCCGATTAACGCTGATAAATACTGATTTTTGGCAGGTGATTTACGTTAATTCGTAGCTAACGCGATATGGAAATCACGGCTACTCCGCTTCCACGATGCGCAAGTGTAACTCGGCCAACTGTTGGTCAGAGACCGTCGAGGGGGAATCCGCCATCAGATCAGCCGCCTGGCTGGTCTTGGGGAAGGCGATCACCTCACGGATGTTATCCACGCCGGCCAAGAGCATCACCAGTCGATCAATGCCGGGCGCTATGCCGCCGTGGGGCGGCGCGCCATAAGAGAAGGCTTCCAGCATGTGGCCGAAACGCGCTTGCGTTTCCTCTGTCGGATAGCCCAAGATGCTAAAAATGTCCGTTTGGATTTTAGGATCATGGACACGGATGCTGCCAGAGGCCAGCTCGTAGCCGTTGCAGACCAGGTCGTAAGCGTCCGAGAGCACCGCGAGGGGATCGGCCAACATCTCCGCGTAGGTATTGGGCCGGGGCATGGTGAAGGGGTGGTGCGCGGCATCCCAACGCTCCTCTTCTTCGTTCCAATCATACATCGGGAAGTCCAGCACCCAAGCGAAAGCCAGCAATTCGGGATCGACCAACTCCAAGCGGTCACGGAAGGTAAGCCGCAGCGTCGAGAGCGCGGACGCCACCACCTCCGGTTCATCCGCCACAATGCAGACCAGGTCGCCCGCTGCGGCGCCGGTCTGCGCGGCGATCAGCGCCAATTCTTCCGCCGAAAGGAATTTAGCCGCAGCGCCCTTCACCTTCTCCGGCAGATAAGCTAACGTCACCAAGCCCTTAGCGCCGGCAGTCTTAGCCAACCCAATCAACTCATCGGTCTGGCGGCGGGAATACTTAGCACAGCCTGGCGCCACCAGCGCCTTGATCTGGCCGCCAGCTTGCGCCACGCTGCTAAAGACCCGGAAACTGCTGGCGCGCAGTTTCTCGGTCAAATCCACCAACTGCATCCCAAAACGGAGGTCGGGCTTATCCGTGCCATACTTAGCCAGCGCCTCGGCATAAGAAAGCCGCGGGAAAGGTGAGAGCAGCCGTTTCTCCGGCGTAACTTGCGCCACCAGCTGGGTGAAGAGCTCTTCCATCAAATCCAGAATATCGTCGCGTTCGACAAATGAGATTTCCAAATCCAGCTGGGTAAATTCCGGCTGGCGGTCGCCGCGCAAATCCTCATCGCGGAAACAACGCGCGATCTGGTAGTATTTCTCATAACCGGCCACCATCAGCAGCTGTTTGAGCTGCTGCGGGGATTGCGGCAGCGCGTAGAATTTCCCTGGATGCACGCGGCTGGGCACCAGATAGTCGCGCGCGCCCTCCGGCGTGGATTTGAAGAGATACGGCGTCTCGATTTCTGTGAAACCGGCCGCATCCATAAAGCGGCGGATGAAACCGACCACCCGGTGACGCAAAACCATGTTGTGCTGCATGGTTGCGCGGCGCAGGTCAAGGTAACGGTAACGCAGACGCAAGCTCTCATCCAGATTGGCATCATCCTTGTAGATATAGAAGGGCGGCGTCTTCGAGGTATTGAGCACCTGGATCTCACTGGCCTCCACCTCGATTTCGCCCGTCTTCCAATCCGCGTTCACTTGATCGGCCGGCCGCGCCTGCACCGTCCCGCGCACTTGCAAGACATACTCACTGCGCACCTGCGCGGCGACGGCATGGGCAGCGGGCGCTGTATCCGAGTTAACCACCACCTGGGTCAGCCCCTCCCGATCCCGCAAGACGATGAAGATCACGCCGCCATGATCACGGCGTAAATTCACCCAGCCGGCCAGCGTGACCTCCTCTCCGATATGAGTTGCTCGTAATTCTCCACAGGTATGATTTTTCAACATGAATTTTCTCCTTAATAGGACGCGGATAAAAACCTAAAAATGTCAGGTAGCTAACTACGACTATACCATACGCGCTTTAGATGCACAATCCCCAGCGGAATGAAAAACAAGGCCACCGGCAGCAACGAACAAGAGCGTGGCGGGTCGCTGCCGCCCACCGGGCTACGCGCTGGAACTAACGGGGCCGTTTCTGTGGATGCCACAACGAGCGGTTGCTCCTTCTCCGGGACCGTCGCGGTCAATAGCACCCCAGGCTCTACTGGCGTGAGGGTGGGCAAGTGAAAAGGAGTAGCTGTAGGGGTCAAAGTGGCCGTGGGTGTGACCACGGGGGTAAAAGTCGCCGTAGGAGAGGGCAGCGCCGTAGCCGTGGGCGGCGGTGTTGGTGTAGGGGTAACTGGCGTCGCGGTAGGCGGAAGAGACGTAGCGGTAGGGGGCGCCGGCGTAGCAGTAAGCGGCGCGCTCTGTTGACGGTATTCGTTGGCTAACTGCGCGGTCAAGTTGAGATAAGTATCTCCGTACGCTTGCGATGGCTCAATATAAGTCCCTTCTAGCCACTCGTTGAAGCTGGTGATGACCACCATATCGGCCCCACTTTCCCGCGCTCCGCGCCAACAAGTGCGGTAATAGTTACCCTCATCACGCGGCTGGACAAAAGCGTCCGCGCGTCCCGTGACGTAATCATCGTAACCGGGCATAGTCGTCGCTACCCAATAGCGGGAAGTTCCCTGCGTGGCGCTCCACTGCCGCACCTCATTGCCCCACCGGAGTAACACGCTATCCGGTTCATTAGACCAAGCCACACTGTAGAGATAGAGTCCCTCAAAGACCTGTAGATAGGCTGGTTCTAACCCCTCGGCAATCCAGAGCATCGTATGTTGCGGGTCGATTTGTTGGCGCAGCGCGAGCCAACTTTCCACCGAATACTGATTTTGCCGCCAGAAAAAGACCACCGGCCGCCCATCCACGCGCAGGTATCCGGGGTGCGTGGCGTGGGTATCGCGCAGCGTCGTCAGCGCCGCCACCAAATCACTCTGATTGTTGATGAACGGGCCTGCAATATCCACCGTCAGCGCCGCTTTTAACCCGTGGGCCGCCGCTTTATCCAACAAAATCCGCATATTGGTTTCGGTCTGATTATTTTCCACCTGCGGACCGTACCAATCCAAAACCAACGCATCCAAACCCGCCTGTTGCGCTTGGATTACATGCCTCTCGATGGTGGCTGGATCAGCGGAGAGATAAGGTTGCGCCGGCTGGTCGGGAAGCGCCATCCCCCAGGTGCTCCAATCGAACCAGGCGTAATAAAAGGCCACTACAAACCGCTCTCCCTCTGCCTGCGCCGCCAGGGGCCAAGCTAGCCATAATAAACTTAATACTAAAAGTATTCCCCATCTTTTTTCCAGTCGTCGCACAATTACCTCCAATTTCACGTCCCAGCGTCCCAGCGTCTTAATGTCTCAATAATAGTCGTCAAATTTATCCGATTATGCCGCTTCTCTGCGTTAGACACTCATTCTACCCCATAGTATAATACAACAAACTGATTATGCTTAATTGGAAACAAAAACAGAAACAGATTTTTTTCATTGTGGAAATAACAGTAGCTGCCCATCTAACCTTGAACACGCAACTACAAAAAATCTGGTTTCTCGATTAAAGAGAGATAAAAGGAGCGCACATTATTATGAATTCAGTGATTGGTTTTGTGGTAGCCCTAGTACCACTGATCGTTTTACACGAAATGGGACACATGTTCACGGCCAAACGGCTAGGTGTCTGGGTCCGGGAGTTCGGCCTCGGCCTCCCCCCACGCATCATAAAACTCTTCCAGTGGCAGGAGACGGAATTTACCCTCAACTGGCTACCGTTGGGCGGCTTTGCCCGCATGGAAGGCGAAGAAGATTTCACCAGCACAGTCGAGCCGCCCGCGCAGGAGGAATTTACGCTGCTGGTGGAGATCCAGGAACCAATGTTAATGGACGAGGAGACAGTAGAGCCACCCACAACAGAGAAGGTGCCGCCAACTGCGGCTGAACTCCAAGCCGCCCAGGAGCACAGCCTCTACGCTAAATCGCCCTTCAAACGCATCCTCATCTACCTGGGCGGCCCGCTGATGAATTTATTAACTGCCTGGGTACTGGCGATTCTACTCTTTGCCACCGGCACCCCCATCATTGATGAGATGTTGGTACGCATCACGCAGGTCGCGCCGCACTCACCGGCCGCAGAAGTCAACTTGCAGGCAGATGACGTCATCCTCGCCATCAACGGAGAGCGTGGACTGGATATAGAGGCAGTGATAGCGCACATCCAAGCACAACGGGGCCAAGAGCTGAGCCTCACCGTGGGCCGGGGCGACGCAGAGCTCACCGTCTCACTCACCCCGCGCACCGCTCCACCCGCGAATGAAGGTTCTATGGGCGTCATGCTCCAGGGCGAACCAACCGCATATCACATTGAGCCGCTGCCCCTTGGCCAAGCACTGCTGCGGGGCAGCCGGACATTCTTCTTCATCACTTGGAAGACCCTCTGGATGCCGGTGGAGCTGGTGCAGGGACTAATTCCCGCCGCAACCGCCCGCCCGGTAGGAATTATCAATATCAGCCGGATCGCTTATCAGAGCATTGAGCAGAGCTTCACGCAAGGGACCCTGATCCCGATCCTTAATCTACTCATCTTAGTCAGCGTCAGTCTGGGGATTTTCAACTTGCTACCGATCCCGGCCCTAGATGGCGGGCGCATCCTCTTCACGGTTATTGAGCTGCTCAGAAAAGAGCCGCTCAGTCCGCGCTTGCAAGAACGCATCCACCAGATAGCTTTATCCATACTCCTCCTGCTCTTTGCCGTGATCACCGTCTTGGATCTGTTCCATCCGGTTGATCTGCCGGCGCTGTTGCCCTGACGCAAGTTGAGAAAAGGATCAGAGCGGCAATCCGCATAATCTGTGGATAAACTTAGGATCCACCTTTTCTGAGGAATGTAACCGGATTAGCTGTAAGAGGTTAACTGAAGCAAAGAGGATACGATGAATCAACGTGAGGCCTTGCAGCTTATCAAGGATGTTCAAAGGCAATGCTATGAAGGTGCAAAAATTGAAGTAAAAGCAGCGCACCAAGGATTGCCCAGTCGCCTTTATCAAACGCTATCGGCCTTTGCCAATTCTACTGGCGGCGGGATAGTAATTTTGGGTCTTGACGAAAGGCAGAATTTCGCAGCGGTGGGAGTGGCGGAGCCTCAACAGCGATTAGCCGAGTTGGGCGACATGGCCTCGCGAATGATTCCCCCGCTGCGCTTGGCACCGATGGTGGCCCATGTGGAAGATAAGCCGGTAATCGTCTTCGAGGTCCCTGAATGCCCCTACCAACACAAACCGTGTCACTACGGGCCGAACGGTATGAACAGCGGATCTTACATCCGCGTGAGCAACTCCAGTCGCCGGATGACCGATTATGAGATATTCACCTACGTCAGCTCTCGTGGGCAGCCCACATACGACCGAGAACCGGTGTGCTCGGCCACGCTCGAAAATTTAGATCGGGAGATAGTGACGGATTATCTAGCACAGGTCAAGCGAGAGCAACCTCGGCGGTGGAGACGGTTACGCCTGGATGAGAAGTCTTTCTCCGAACAACTACAGGCTCTTAATCTGGCGGTACGCAGCAATGGGGATCTTCATCCAACGTTGGCCGGGCTGCTCACCTTTGGTATCTGGCCACAGCAGCAATTTCCCTCTCTGATAATCACCTTTGTGCATTATCCTGGTAGTAAGCTGGGTACAAAAGGGCCACGCGGCGAACGCTTTCTGGACAATCGCAAGTTCGAGGGACGGTTAGACGAGATGTTAGACAACGCTGTACGGCGGGTTGTGTCTAACATGCGTCACGGCACGCTGATCGAAGGAATTTTTCATCGCACTCTATCTGAATATCCCGGGGAAGCCGTGCGTGAGGCTATCACCAACACCATAGCTCATCGGGATTATAGCCCCCAGGCGCGAGGTAGTCAGGTACGCATAGAGATGTACACTAACCGGCTAGTAATCATCACCCCCGGCGGATTGCACGGGCCGGTCAACGAGGATAATTTGGAGAAAGAACTGGCTACGCGCAACCAGCTCTTAGTGCATCTGTTGGAAGAAACGGGGATGATAGAGAATCGCGGCTCCGGTATTCCGATGATGATTGCGGCCATGCGTGAGGCACATCTGGAACCGCCACAGTTCCACGATAGCAGAGCCTCGTTTCGCGTAATTTTCAAGAATCATACACTATTGAATCCAGAAACGGTTACTTGGCTTAACCAATTTGCGGACTATTCCCTTACCGCTGCGCAGCGGATGGCGTTGGCCTACCTACGGACAAACCCTAGCCTGACAAACAGCGACTATCGACGCCTGAATAACACGTCTACCGTCAAGGCGACGCAGGAACTGCGCGAGTTGGTGGATTTGGAGCTGATCGAGATGCACGGCACGCGACGTTGGGCCAACTATACGTTGCTAGCAAAAATTGAAATAGAAACACCGCAGCAGGTGACTTACGCCACCCGAGGCTTGAATGCACGCCAGATGAAAGCGATGCGCTATTTGAAGAAACATAGAGAGATTACATCAGCACTCTACTGTGAGAAAATCGCACCAGATATTAGCCAACGCATGGCGCGTAAGGATCTGAAGGGTTTGGAAGAGCAAGGACTGGTAATCCGAATAGGTCGCACCCGAGGGGCCCGCTATGTGTTATCTATTTCCGAATAGTTCCGAATAGTTCCGGATAGTTCCGAATTCATCAACAAGGAATCAAATATAATTTTGAGGAAAGATCGTCCACGGTTAAGGGCTAAAGCAGCCAGCTGCGTGATCTGTGGACAAACAAGGAGTAGCAGATGGATTTTAGCGAATATGATCCTACACCCAACAAAGAAGAACTCTGGCAAGTCTTAGAGGCTGACCAGCAAGCACCTGACGCCAAACAACGGCCGCTGTTAGCTGGCCTCTCGGTCGCCGAGCAAGAACGTTTGGCTCAGGCTTGGCCGCAACTTCCCCCCACGGCACGCCGGCAGTTGCTTGCCGCGCTCATCGAGCTGGCCGAAGATGATTTCGCGCTAGATTTTCGCGCCGTCTTTACGCTAGCGCTGGCCGACCCCGATGGACGAGTACGCGCCACCGCTATCAACGGGCTGTGGGAAGAGCAAGATGTACGTCTGATCTCCCAACTGGGGCGCTTTCTGTTGGAAGATGAGGTGGAAGAAGTACGCCTAGCCGCCGCGCAAGCTCTGGCTAATTTCATTCTCCTGGGCGAGCTACAAAAAATCCCCCCGCTGTTTTTCGAGAAAGCCTACCAATTCCTGCTAACCGCGCATCGTAACCCGGCAGAGACGTTGGAAGTACGCCGACGGGCCTTGGAATCACTGGCCTACGCCGGGCAACCGGAGATGCCGGCGCTTATCCAAGCAGCATATCAGGATCCTGCGGAGAAGATGCGAATTAGCGCGCTCTTCGCCATGGGGCGGAGCGCCGACCGGCGGTGGAATGCAACCGTCACCCAACATCTGGCATCCGCCAACCCAGCCATGCGTTACGAAGCCGTCCGCGCTTGCGGCGAACTGGCAATCCGCGAGGCCCTCCCGGAACTCATAGAGCTGATCCAGGACGTGGATGTGGAAATACAACAGACCGCTCTCTGGGCCGTGGGGCAGATCGGCGGGGAACGCGCGCACCGCACGTTGCAACGTTATCAAAGTTCCGAAAATGAGCTGTGGCAAACCGCAGCTGATGACGCTCTCCAAGAGCTGGAATTCTTACACGGGAATCTCAACAAATTCTACGATTCCCCGGAAAGATTCAACGGCGAAGGCGAGTTGAGCTGGGAAGAAGAGTGGCATCCGTGGCGCCGGCCAGAAAATGATATCTGAAGTCAAACCTCGACTCCACCGCAAAGGCGCGAAGGCACAAAGATTTGAAAATTAACCTCTTGACCGATATACTAAATATGCTTAACCTAAAACTAATTTTTTTCTTGGCGGCTTAGCGGAGAACTAGCTTTTTGCAGTGGGCTCAACCTTAATTACGAGGAAAATTAACCGTGAAAATTTACTCCTATGCGCTTCTGATGATCTTGCTACCGCTCTTAGCGCTACCGGCGTCCGCCCAGAGCGAGCCGGCTACGGAGCATAGCTACTCCTTTGGTCAGAGCCTGCAAATAACTTTGGCCCTACCGGCTAGCAACCAGTCTAAGGAAGCTCAACTCTTTTTGCTTCTAAATGATACGCGCACCGAAGTACAAACTTTGGCGGTGAAAGAGAGTGTAGCTCATTACCAACGGGACCTGCGAGACC
>DUEJ01000061.1 GCA_011192175.1 Thermoflexia bacterium | reverse complement strand
GGTTAGCGGTTAGCGGTTAGTTGGTTAGCCGTTAGCGATTAGTCGTCCATACCTTGACAGATTACCAGTCTGAGCGTAACATCTGGTAGGGAGCCCCAACGTGAACGTTAGGGCTACGAGGTGGAAGGCCCTGCGGGCCTAAGCGTGAGCCTCCGGAGGAGGCTGCCAGCTTGTAACCGGGGTGCTCCAGCATCCGGCCCGCTAAGAAAAAAATGATCGTAGCTGGGAGGGTGCATTTATGGCAACAGAATATACCGATCTCTTGATTCACATTCACCGGCGCGGAGAAAGCGCCGCAGGTTATCCTGTCGAAGCGCGTCTGAGCGACGGCAGCCACTTCACCGGGGGCGTATTTGACCCCGACCAGGCGGCTCTGCGCGCCGTGCGCTTGGATGCGGCCGCTTATGGCCGCGAGCTCTTCTACGCATTGTTTGCCGGCCCCATCCGCCGCGCTTATGACCGGGCGTGGGGCCGCGCCCAAGCCGAGACTGCCGGGCAGCTGCGGATCCGCCTCTGGATCGCGCAGGAGGCCGCTTCCCTCCACGCGCTGCTCTGGGAACGGTTGTACCATACCCGCGCTGGGTTGGAAGCTCCGCTGGCGGTCTCGGCGCAGACGCCTTTTTCGCGCTATCTGGGTCTGGAAATCCCCGAGCCCGCTCCCATCGCCGCCCGTACCCTGAAGCTGCTCTACGTTATCTCCAATCCAACCGATCTTGCCGAATATAGCCTCCCCGCGTTGGTGGTCGCGGACGAACTCGCGCCGTTGTTGAACTCTCTGCGCGGTCTGCGGCATACTGGCCGGCTGGCGGTGACGCTCCTGCCGGGCCGCACGGGGATCGCGGAGCCGTTGCGAGAAAAATTACTGGCGGAAGGCTACCGGATCGCAGCAGGTAATGCTACCTTAGATAACCTGGTGCGCTTGCTCTCTGAAGCGGGCGGCTATCAGCTCTTGCAATTTGTGGGTCACGGTGCTCTCAACCGACGGGAGGGGACGGCAGTGCTCTTTTTGGAAGATGAGGATGGGCGTGTGCAGCGGGCGCCGGATCACGACATCGCGGCGCGGCTGCAAAGTCTGGCTGCGCCCCCCGCGCTCATTCTCTTGGACGCTTGCGAGAGCGCGCGACGCTCACCGGGAGAGAGTAATCCCTTTGTGGGCTTGGCTCCGCAACTGGTGCGGGCCGGCATCCCGGCGGTCATCGCCATGCAGGATAAAATCCCTATCTCCACGGCGCGGGAACTGACGAGCGATTTCTACCGCTATCTCCTAAAGCATGGTCAAGTTGACCGGGCCTTGAACGAGGCGCGGCTGTTGCTCTATGAGCAAGCTAGCCCGGCTTGGGCTAGCCCCGCGCTCTTCATGCGGTTGCCGGCGGGACAGCTCTTTACTGCGGACCCCTGGCGGGCCGCGTTGACGGCGTTGGTCGCTTCCCCGCAGTTCAACCCGTTGGCGGAGGGGCAGAGCTACATCCCGGCGCGAGTGGTGCAGCTAGCGGGCGGCGCTAGTTCTGGGGACCTGGAATATCTGGGGCAGGGGCGTACCTCCGGCTGTGAGATCACCGCCGCGTTCACCGCGGCCTTCGCCTCCACCGCCGGCCGGCGCATGGTGGCCCTCATCGGCGCGGCGGGGATGGGGAAGTCGCTCCAGCTCTCTCGTCTGGGCCGCTGGACGGCGGAATGTTCTCTCGCTCCGGATGCTGAACGGCTTATCATCCCCGTTTATATAAATTTGCGCTCTCTCCGCCGCGCTACGTTGCTCGGTCCCCAGGAGATTGAGAAATTGCTGCTGGCCGCGTTAGCGCCTCTGGTGATAGAAGTAGCTGCATTCTCCCCGCAGACCTTGCTAGCTGCGGAAACCGGCCCTAGCTTGCGCGTGTTGGTGGATGGCAGTGACGCGCTTCCGGCGCATCTCCGCCGCCGAGCTTGGGAGGCGCTAGCTATTTTTGCGTGGCAGCATCCGCGTCACCAATACCTGATCGGTTGCCAGCCAGCTCATTTTATCCCCAACCTCTTGCCATTCACAGACTTACTCATCATGCAGCCGCTCTCTCCGCGCAGCGTGCGCCATTATCTCCTGGATACTCTCCAGACGCCGGCCGGGGTGGAACTCTACGCCGCTCTCCGGCGAGGCGCGCTCTTCGATCTGGCTGCCTATCCCTGGCTGCTGCTCCAGATGTTAAAGCAGACTATGCGGCATGCCGCGCCGCCTTCGCACCTCAGCGTGCTGCGGGATTATGTGGATGCTGCGCTGGCCGAAATCAGCGGGACGCACGGGATGCGGGCGCGGGCCGCCCGCACGCTCTACGCGCTGGCCTGGCAAATGCAAATTTCGCGACGCCGCGCGTTGCCGAGTGCGGAAGTTTTTCGTCTGCTGGCCGAGGTGCGCGGCCGCCGTGACTACCGGTTGGAGGAGCTAGTGCAGGAGTTGAACGCGGTGGGTTTGTTGAAACCGGTCGGGGCGGAAGCCTGGGCCTTCGCGCACGCTAACGTCCGCGCTTACTGTTGCGCCCAGGCTCTGCAGGCGCGGGAGGATAGCGAGCAGTTACTGGATGATATCGCCGCGACGTTGGGACGGCATAGTCGCTATCGCTGGTGGCGCGGTACCTGGCTCCTGTTGGCCGGGCTACTGGATGACCCGGCGGCGTTGCTCCGGATTCTGCTGCGCGAAGCCGCGCTCAATGAGGGCGAGACGGTTTTCCTGGCTGTGCGTTGCCTGCGGGAGAGTCTGGCGCAGATCCCCGGCAGTGCGCCCGAACCGAGGCTGCATAACTATCTGGTCAGCGCTCTTTTGCAGCGGCTGGATAGCCAACGCGAACCGCGTATCGCGTTCCGCGTCCGCGCCGTGGAGTCGCTGGCCGCACTGCGGGCCAGCTCCGCGCTGCCGGCGTTGGTCACTCTGGCCGGAGAGCCGGTGCGGGGGGCGGAGGAAGAGCGCGCTGACGTAGAGAGCAGCGTGCGCTTGGCGGCGCTGCAGGCGTTACGTGAAATCGAGGCGCCGCCTTTCTCCCAGATCGCCGCGCTCAACGCGCCGTTGGCCGAGGTGTTGGTGCTCTGGGAGGCGGAAGATGTCACGGCGTTGGGAGAATATCTCTCTGTGACGAGTGTCCCGGAGGGCGTCCAGACGCTGGCGGCGTTTGCCCTGGGCAGACTGGGGAACGCGCTGGCCGGGGAACGGTTGGTGAAGGCATTCTTGTCGCCTTCCAGCAGCGTGCTGACCCGCCGGAACGTCGCCACCGCGCTCACGCTCTTGGAGCCAGGGTTCGTCACCGCCAGGGTGATTTTGCCGCTGCTTGACCCGGAGGTTGCTGCGGAGCAGCAGCTGGCAGCGGAAATTTGGGAGAGCCGCGCCGGCTACACCGCTGACTTGATTTACCTGATCGGACGCCTGCGGGTGCCGCATCCCCGCGCGCGCGCTTTCCTCCGCGATCGCTTAACCGGTGAGGCGAGCTTGCAACAGAAGGGGTTGGCGCTCCAGGCGGTGGGCTGGCTTTATGACCGCTCCGTCAAAACGGTGGTGGAGGCGGTGGCGTGGGGTGATTTCACCGCGCTGCACCTCCCCGCGCCGCCCACTGCGCAGGAACAACAATATCTGCGCCGCAAAGCCCTGGGCGCGCTTTACTACCTGGGTGACGCCGAGACGTTGGCGCGACTGCAAGCGCGTTCGCTTGATTGGGGGCCGGCGTTGGAACAAGCTGGCTACTGGGCCGGAGAGGGCATCCGCGCCCGGTTGCAGAGTGAAGCGGGTCGCGGGCGCTAAATAACACTCATCTGGTTTGACCGCCAAGAAATTTTCGCTACAATCATAGTGGTAATGATGGAGAAGGCGTTTCATTGCGGTTGCGTATTGCGTGTTTCGTAAGGTCAGGCTACCTTAACTATCCCAAAATTATAATCTCAAGAATCTCCAGGTGGGAATCCATACCAACAATAATGCAAATGCTTCACTAACGCCAACAACTTGGTCTTGAAGCAGACTTTGGACTTGCGACTTTAGACTTGCAACTTTAGACTTATCTTCAGAGGAGGGCAATGGAGGAAAGCAGAGAATAGGGCGAGTAGATTTGAGAGCGGAACATATTTGCGTTAACCATAACAGACAGAGGAGCGTAAAGCAATGTTGATAAAAAACTGGGCGTTTTGTGATGGGCACCATCATCAAGATGGTATCCCGCAGATTGTGGTGCCTGACGATTGGTATGCTGAATGGCTAGATGGAGTACCGGTAGAGGGCGGCGATAAACCTGCGTGCCGTCCAGAAATTGTAACGGTGGATTTGTACTCGGTCTCCCCCGGAGACCAGCAGGAGTTCTTCCAGGTTGCGGGTGAGCAACATCGCTATACAGTTAAATTATTTAAGGGGATGGCGCCTTTGCAGGCTTCTCTGAAGCAGGATGGCGTACCGGTTGTGGCTGGTCGCTATCTCTTGCGCGTGTGGGTCTATCCCGATGTGGTGGCGGGCTACGACTCCGGGGGTAAGGTCTGGGGCGGGCCGTGGGCTGGGGAAATCCGGTTACATGCCGGCGAGCATACTGGAGATTGGCACGCGCCGGGACATGGCACGTTGACTTTTGGGGAGTACAACATCGTTGAATTGGAAGTTGAATTTGAAGAAGCTGGCGAGATCACCGTCGAGATAGAGGTCAAAAACAAGTGGGGCCTCTCCAATAACGGCTGGTGGTTTTGGGGAGTGCGGTTAGAACCTCTGGATGCGCCACCGGTTGAACCGGAACCGGAACCAGAGCCAGAGCCAGAACCAGAACCGCCGGCGCGTAACTATCAATGCGTGATCCACGTCGTATCGCAGGGTGCCACGTTGGAGCAGGCTAAAGAGATTTTGGGAGCCACCTATGCCCAACGGCGCAGTATCCTCTTCTCGCACGATGATGCGGCCCGGATTGCGGATCAGAGCGGGGATGAGGTACATTTATGGGGTATTCCCGCCGCAGAGCAAGCGGAGTATCGCGCCTGGTATCAGGAGCGCACCCCGGCCCAGCTGATTTTTGAAGGATAGTTGCGAGTTGTAAGTGTGCAGGCCCTGGGAAATTTCTTTCTGGGGCCTGTTGGCTTCAAATCGGCAAATGACATTCCCTACGTCTCTACAATCATCTGTCTACCGTCTCCCCCTACGGGGGCAAATGGCAAATCGCAAATGGTCTCTCTGCCATCCAGAGCCAGCCTGCAGAAAAACCCCTCATCCCAGGTCACTGATTACTACTTCCTTGCTTTCTCGCTTTTTCGTTCCTTTGGAGGTTATTATGTTAGTTGTAGGTCTTATGTCTGGCACTTCGGCTGATGGCACGGAGGCGGTGGTAATTCGTATCACCGGCGCGCCCCCCGCGTTGCAATGGAAGCTGTTGGCGCACACGCAGTTGCCACATCCCCCCGCGCTGCGGGAAGAAATCTTCGCCTGTTTCCGCCCGGAGACGGGCACGGTAGACCGGCTCGCGGCCTTGAACTTCGCGCTAGGCCGCGCGTTCGCGCAGGCCGCGCTAAACGCTATCGCGGCCGCCGGGCTGGAACCACGCCAGATCGAGCTTATCGGCAGCCACGGCCAGACGCTCTGGCATATCCCCACCGGTCCCCAAGCCGCGACGTTGCAGTTGGGCGCGCCGTCCGTCATCGCGGAGTTGACGGGCGTGCCGGTCATCAGCGATTTCCGCGCGCGCGATATGGCCGCAGGCGGAGAGGGCGCCCCGCTGGTCGCCTACGTCGATCAACTGCTCTTGACGGACAAGCAGCGCGTGCGCGCTGCGCAGAACCTCGGCGGGATTGCTAACGTCACCTACCTGCCGCCGGCCGGGGAGGGAGAAGCCTTCGCCTTCGATACCGGGCCGGGCAATATGTTGCTCGACTACGCCGCCGGTCGCGCTACCCAGGGCGCATGGGTCTACGACCACGCAGGAGAGTTAGCCGCGCAAGGAGAAATCTCCCCCCGGCTACTGGCCGAGCTCTTAGCTCACCCCTATTTGAGACAAACTCCCCCTAAAACCACCGGGCGCGAGCGTTTCGGGGTGCAATTTGGGACAAAGGTCTGGGAACGGGCACGCCGGCGCGGCCTGTCCCCGGTCGATATTCTGGCGACGTTGACGGCCTTCACCGCGCGTTCCATTGCGCGCGCCTACGCGGATTTTTTGCCGCGCAATCCCGATGAGGTGATCGTGAGCGGGGGCGGAGTGCGTAACCGGACCTTGTTGCGGATGTTGCGCGACGCGCTTCCCCAGGCGGAGGTGTGGCTCTCAGATGCTTACGGCTTGCCGGCGGAGGCTAAAGAAGCTATCGCTTTTGCGGTGCTGGCTTACGAGAGCTGGCACCGGCGTCCCGGTAACCTCCCCGCGGCGACCGGAGCGCGCGCGCCGGTGATCTTAGGTTCTCTCACGCCAGGCCAACCGGTGAGCAGCGTCGCCGCCACGCGAGCCACCGAATCCCGCAATCCGGCCACCCGTAACATTGATCAGGTCTCCACGCGGGAGCTGGTGCGCCTGATGAACGCCGAAGACCGGCTGGTGGCCGAGGCCGTGAGCACCCAAAATGACGTCATCGCCTCGGCTATTGATCAAATTGTGGCGCGGATGCGTCAGGGCGGGCGGCTCATCTACTTGGGCGCGGGGACCTCGGGGCGGTTGGGCGTGTTGGACGCTTCCGAATGTCCGCCCACGTTCAACACCACGCCGGAGCGGGTGGTGGGGCTGATCGCCGGGGGAGAGACGGCGCTCACCACCGCCGTTGAGGGAGCGGAAGATGACGCGGAGGCCGGCGCGCAGGAACTCGCCGCGCTGGACGTTACGGCCCTGGATAGCGTGGTCGGCATCGCTTCTAGCGGGCGGACGCCCTACGTGTTAGGTGGATTGCGCGAGGCGCGCCGTCGGGGCGCGCTCACCATCGGCCTGACCTGCAACCAGGAGACACCGCTCCACGAGCTGGCCGCGCTCACCATCGCGCCCAACGTCGGCCCAGAAGTGCTCACCGGCTCCACGCGGCTCAAGGCGGGCACCGCACAGAAGCTGGTGCTCAACATGCTCTCCACCGGCGTGATGATCCGCTGGGGCAAGACCTACGGCAACTTGATGGTGGATGTGCAGCCTACCAATAGCAAACTGCGCGCCCGCGCCCGGCACATCGTAACCCAGGCTACCGGCGTGAGCGAGGAAGAGGCCGCGGTGGCTCTGACGGCGGCAGCGGGAGAAGTCAAGACTGCTATCGTCGCGCTGCGGATGGATATTACCCCGGCGGAGGCGCGCCAACGGTTGGATAAAGCCGGCGGCGTGGTGCGGCGCGCTTTAGGAAGCGAGAGGGCGAGTGCGGGAGCGGAAAAGAGAGAGGCTGGCGCCTGAACCGGGTCATTCCGAGCCAGCAGAGCGCTAGCGCCGCGCCCGCGAGGAATCTCTAGCGACTAAAGAGAGTCTCCCCGCAAACTTGGAAGATTCCTCGCAGGCACGCCAGACAGACAGTGTCTGGCGCTGGCTCGGAATGACAAGCTTGCCTGGCGCGCAAGGGATTTCGCGGCTACTACCATTCGCCATTTGCTTTTTATCCGCGTTCATCTGCGTCAGTCTGCGTCCCATTTTTTTCGCGGCTACGGCTAACACGCTAACAACTAACTGACTAACGGCTAACCGACTAATGACTAACTTTAATCCAAGACCTAAACAACAAGAGATTTTAGCCTATCCCGGTGGCAAGCTGGGCGTTTCTGCGGTGCCGGGCAGCGGCAAGACTTGGACGCTCTCCGCTCTGGCGGCGGAACTGGTCGCTGACGGCGGGCTGCACGACAATCAAGAGGTGTTGGTGGTAACATTGGTCAACGCGGCGGTGGATAATTTCGCGGCGCGGGTGGGACAGTTTGTCCGCGCGCAAGGGTTACTGCCCAATCTGGGATACCGCGTCCGCACGCTGCACGGCCTCTGCCACGATATTGTGCGCGAGCGTCCCGCGCTGGCCGGGCTGGCGAACGATTTCCAGATTATTGATGAGCGGGAGGGCAACGGGATTTTGCAAGACGCAGCGGAGGCTTGGTTGCGCGAGTTTCCGCACGCCCTGGATGACTTTCTGGCTCACGAAATTGAGGAGCGTAAAGCCGCTTGGATTCGCCGCGAGCAGTTGCCTGCGCTGGTGAGCCGCATCGCCGCGAGTTTTATCAAGCAAGCGAAGGATCTGCGTCTCACGCCGGCCGAGTTGCGCTATCATCTGGATAATTTTGCGGAGCCGCTCCCGCTGCTGGAGATGGGAGCGGCGATTTACGTGGAGTATCAGCGCGCGTTGGCTTATCGTGGTGCGGTGGATTTTGATGATCTGATGCGACTGGCTCTCCAGGCATTGCGGCTGGATCGGCAGTTCTTGGAGCGGTTGCGTTATCGTTGGCCCTACATCTTGGAGGACGAGGCGCAGGATAGCAGCCAGCTGCAAGAGGAGATTCTGGCGACGCTGGCCGGGCCGCAGGGCAATTGGGTGCGGGTGGGGGATACCAACCAGGCGATCTACGAGACCTTCACCACCGCCAGCCCGCGCTATCTGCGCGATTTCCTCCGCGCGCCGGACGTCACAGCGCTGGATCTACCCAACTCCGGGCGCTCCATGCAGAGTATTATTGAGCTGGCGAACTATCTCATCACTTGGAGCCGCACATCTCATCCCACACCGGGCGTGCGCGACGCGCTGACGTTGCCGTACATCGAGCCGGCGCCGCCCGGCGATCCGCAGTCCAACCCCCCGGACGACCCCGACAAGATATTCTTGGCCGCGCGCGGGTTCGCGCCGCAAGAGGAGCTCCGGGCGGTGGTGAAATCATTGCAGGGCTGGCTGCCGGATCATCCAGCGGAGACGGTGGCGGTGTTGGCACCGCGCAATAATCGCGGCTTTGAGCTGGCTAATCTGCTCAAGGAGCAGGGAATCCCGGTAGTGGAGTTACTGCGCAGCACTCGCGCCACGCGCGAGACGGCGGGCGCGTTGACGCACTTGCTCCGTTATCTAGCCGAGCCGACCTCGTCCCGCAAGCTGGCGACGGCGTACCGGGTCTGGCGGCGCGCTGACCGTGAGGATGAGGAGCTCCAACGCGCTCTGAAGTGGGTGACGCAGCGGCTGCGGAAGATCCGCCGCGTTGAAGATTACCTCTGGCCGCGCGCTGACCGTGATTGGCTCGCGGCGTTGGGTGTGGAGGGGGAGTCGCCTGCTATCCACGCCCAGCTGGTGGAGTTCCGCCGGCTGGTGCGACGCTGGCAGGACGCGACCGCGCTGCCCATCGACCAGTTGCTCCTCACGTTGGCCCATGATGTGTTCACGGCGCCATCCGACCTGGCTCTGGCGCACAAGCTAGCCGGGGTGTTACAGCACCTGGCTGAGCAGCATACGGATTGGCGATTGCCGCAACTTGCCGAGGAGCTCAAAGTGGTGGCGAAGAACGAACGCAAGTTCCTGGGTATGGCGGCTGATGATACCGGCTTTGATCCGGAGAAGTATAAGGGGCAAGTGGTGATCGCCACGCTGCACAAGGCTAAAGGGTTGGAGTGGGATAAGGTCTATCTGCTTTCGGTCAATGATTATAATTTCCCTGCCGCGCTGCCCGGCGACAGTTTCATCGCTGAGAAATGGTTTGTACGGGACAACCTCAATCTCCAGGCGGAGACGTTGGCGCAACTCAAGGCGCTCTACCGGGAGCCGCAACTCTTCCCCTATGACGAGGGCGGCGCTACTCAAGCTGCCCGACGCGAGTATGCCGAGGAACGGCTGCGTTTGCTCTACGTGGGGATCACCCGCGCCCGGCGCGAGCTGGTCATCACCTGGAACACCGGGCGGTACGGCAAACAGCAACCGGCCGCCGCTTTCATCGCGTTACAGACCTGGTGGGAGCAACGTTCGTCAGAATAGTTGGTACTCATTCCTCAGTATGCTATACTGAGGAATGAGAGTTGGTTCTACTGCAAAAAGATAGTTCGCCGCTAAGACGCCAAGCCGCTAAGAAAAAAATTTAGTTTTGGGTTAAGCATATTTAGTGATATCAGTCAAAAAGTTGATTTTCAAATCTTTGCGCCTTTGTGGTAAAAAATCATAGTTTTTTCAGTAGACTCAAGAGTTAAGCCACTTAAAGGTAACGGGGTAAATCATGCGCAATTTTAACATCTTTGACCGCACGCTCAAAATCATAGCGTGTAACTACGCTGACACATTTCTGGAGATGGCTTTTCCGGAGGTTCCTTTGCAGCTGGTGGGTACGTTGGAGAACGTGGAGATTTCACTACCGGTCCGTCCGGTGGATTTCGTACATCGTCTGGAGTACAAGGGGCAGGAATATCTGCTGCATCTGGAATTCCAGCTGGAGCATGAGGTGGATTTTCCACGGCGGATGTGCCGCTATTATGGCCTGTTGACCACGCAGTTCGAGTTACCGGTAATCTCGTTAGTGCTCTACTTGCGACCACGTCAGAGTGAGTTGCCCTCGGCTTACCAAGTGATGTTGGGGGAACGCGTAGTCAATCGCTTTTCATACGCCGTCTTGCGGCTCTGGGATTACACCGACGCGATTCGGCAAGGGCAATATCCAGGGTTGGCGCCGCTGTTGACCATGTTGGTTCCTAAGCCCGACGCGCAACTTTTGGCGGAGGAACGAGAACTAATCCGCCATGAACCGGATGTGCAAAAGCGAGCGGAGCAATTGCTGTTGGCGATCACGGTGGCGAACCGGTATTTTGAGAAAGAGTTTTTGTGGCGTTTCTTCCGCGAGGAGGTGGAACAGATGCGTGAATCGACGATTGTTGAAGATTGGGTGCAGGAAGGAATTGAAAAGGGGCTGCAGCAGAAATTGCAGCAAGGCATTGAGCAAGGCATTGAGCAAGGCATTGAGGAAGGAAAACGGGGGACAATTTTAGAGAATACCTTGCGCTTGTTGGAAGTGCGTTTTCAACTCTCTGGAATTGAGAGATCTTTAATTGCGCGCCAACTGCGAAAAATAGAAAATTTTAAGGCGTTACAGGAGTTCTTTGGTTATGCGCTAACTGATGAAGACTTGAGCATCTTCATCAACCACTTTGATTAGCGGTCCGACATCGGTAAATGGTTGGTGCTACTTCTTCCGCGAGGAGGGGGAACAGATGCGCGAATCAATCCTCCTTAAGCGAGAAGCATTTAATCATGTGTCAATTGCGAAGGATTAATAACGTTGATACGTTACGAGAATTTTTTAGTCACGTGGCAACCGATGTGGATTTGTTTACCTTCGTCAACAGGCTTGATTAACTGCCCTGCAACTGGTTGGTTGATACCGAATGTCAGTAATGGAACAACCTCTTGGTTGTTTAATGCCAAGAGGTTGTTCTGGCGTCAGAAGGAAAAAATACGTATGGAGGTAGAAGTAGCACCAAGGAAACCGCGAACCACATTTTGTTTTTCTCCGTGCTTCTCTGTCTAGTAAATAACACAGGCGCCACTTTTACCGTAATGTGAAAAAGTGGAAATTGTTTTAGGGGAGTTGCCATGTTGTTGTCAGCGGATTTTCAGTTTAGCCAGGCTGCGTTGCAGGCTTTTATGGATTGCCCCCGGCGCTTTTACTGGCGTTACGTACGGCGGGTGCGGTGGCCGGCTCCGCAGGCGCAGCCGTTGGTGGAACACGAGGAACGGTTGCAGCGGGGCTGGCTCTTTCACCGCTTGGTACAGCAACATGTGTTGGGGGTACCAGAAGAACTGTTGGCGCGTGCGGTGCAAGCGGATGAGCTGTTGGCGCGCTGGTGGGAGAATTATCTGAGCGCGCACCCGGCTCAAGTCGCCGGCCAGCGTTACCCGGAATTGGTGCTCTCGGCTTCACTGGCTGATTGGCGGGTGATGGCGAAGTATGACTTGGTGGTGGTCACGCCGGAGAAGCGCTGGTTGATCTTTGATTGGAAGACCGCGCAGCGGCGCACCTCCCGCCGCAAGCTGCTGGCTCGCTTGCAGACGCGCGTTTATCGTTACCTCTTGGCGCGCGCTGGCGCTTGCCTTGCCGGCGGAGTGACTCCCCCACCGGCGCAGCTGGAGATGGTCTATTGGTTTGCCAACCATCCTGCTGACCCGGAACATTTTCCCTACGACGCGACACAATTTGCCGCTGATGAAGAATATCTCAGTAATCTCATTATGGAAGTCTGCGCTGGGCAGGATGCGGCGGATTTCCCACTGACCACCCAAGAGCGTCACTGTCGTTACTGCTCTTATCGCTCGCTCTGTGACCGGGGTAAGGAAGCCGGGGACGTGGATGAGATGGATGAGGTGCCGCTGGCGGAGTCGTTGGATGACTTTGACCTGGATCTCGAGCAGATAGCGGAGATCGAATTTTAGGGATTAGCAGTTAGTCATTAGCGATTAGTGGTTAGCCGTTAGCTATTAGCGATTAGCGATTAGCGGTTAGCCATTAGTGGTAAAGGGGACGTGAAATGCAGGATTTCCGACGTTTGAAAGTTTGGGAGAAGAGCCACGATTTGGTGTTGGGGATTTATAAGGTAACGACAAGGTTTCCACCAGCCGAGTTATATGGCTTGACCAGTCAGATGCGGCGGTCGGTGGCCTCTATCCCGACGAACATTGCCGAGGGGTGTGGACGACGCACAGATCATGATTTCGCTCGCTTTCTTCAAATTGCGATGGGGTCTGCCAGTGAGCTTGAGTATCAATTGTTGTTGGCCCGTGATCTGGGCTATTTACCGGAGCAAGACTATGAACCCTTTTTCAATCAGGTGACCGAGGTAGAGAAAATGCTCACATCCTTTATCCGCCGCTTACGAGCAACTAATTGCTAAAAACTAATGACCAATCTTCTCTGGCTGGAACCTAAATCTGTAAATGTCCCCCCCGCGCTGCGGGAATTTGTGGGCGGGCATCCCCTGGTAGCGCGGACGTTGGTGCGGCGCGGTATCTCCACCGTGGACGCTGCGCGCGCTTTCCTCGATCCCGCAGCTTATCTCCCCGCATCCCCGGACGAGTTACCTGACCTGCTCCGGGCCGTCGCACGCCTGGAAACCGCTATGCAGCGCGGCGAGCGGATCTGCGTCTGGGGCGACTTCGACGTGGATGGACAGACCTCGACGGCGTTATTGGTCGCGGCGTTGCGCGAGCTGGGCGGTGTGGTCAGCTACCATATCCCTGTGCGGGCCACGGAGTCCCACGGTATCACCATCCCTTACCTGGCAAAAGAGTTGGACGCGGGGGCGCAATTACTCCTCACCTGCGATACCGGCGTGGCGGCTCACGAGGCCATCGCTTACGCCGTTGAGCGCGGCGTGGAGGTGATCGTCACCGATCACCACGAGATACCGCCGGAGGGGTTGCCCGCTGCGTATGCCGTCGTCAATCCGCACCGGCTGCCGGATGCGCATCCATTGGCGACGTTGCCCGGCGTCGGCGTGGCTTATAAGTTGATCGAGGCGCTCTACGCGCGCGCCGGGCGTCCGGCGGGGGCGTCGCAGTATCTAGATTTGGTGGCTCTGGGCATTGTGGCGGATGTGGCGACGCAGCGGGACGATGCGCGCTACCTCTTGCAGCTGGGCTTGGAGGCGTTACGCAATACTGAGCGAGTAGGATTGCAGTCACTGATGCGGAATGCCCAAATCAATCCCGCCCGGTTAAACGCGGAGGATATCGGCTTCGGGCTAGGCCCGCGTCTCAATGCGCTGGGCCGTCTCGCTGATGCTAACCTCAGTGTGGAGTTTTTCACCACCACCGATCTGGTGCAGGCGCGCATCATTGCGGCGCAACTGGAGAACCTGAACAACCAGCGGAAATCTCTGGGCAAAGATCTGTTGCAAGGCGCGGAGGCGTCGTTAGAGCGCGATCCTTCCTTGTTAAGGTATGCCGCGTTGGTCTTGGCTAACCCGCATTGGCATCCGGGAGTGATTGGCATCGCGGCCAGCCGGTTGGTCGAGCGTTACCAACGTCCCGTGATACTCATCTCTGCGCCGGAGGGGGAGCTGGCGCGCGGCTCGGCGCGTTCCGTGGAGGGTTGCCATATCACCGCCGCCATCGCTACCCAGCAGCACCTGTTGGCAGGCTACGGCGGCCACGCGATGGCTGCCGGTTTGGCGATTGAGCCGGAACGCATCCCGGAGTTCCGGCGAGGAGTGTCGCTGGCGGTGCGGGAGCAATTGGGCGCGGAACCGCCGCCAGCTACGCTGCCCCTGGCGGGTTATCTGACGTTGGAGGAGCTCTCCTTGGAGTTGGTCGATGAGCTGGAGCGATTGGCTCCCTTTGGCGCCGGGAATCCTTCGCTGACGTTAGCCACGCGGAATTTGAAGGTGCTCAAACATCGTACTTTGGGCCGGGATCGGGCGCATCTCAAGGTGACGGTGCAGGATGAGAGCGGCGCTACGCAGCAGGTGCTCTGGTGGTGGGCCACGGAGGAAGAGCTCCCGGCAGGGCGTTTCGATCTGGCCTACACGGTGCAGGACAACTTTTTTCGCGGGCAGCGCAGTTTGCAGGTGACGTGGCAAGCGGCGCGCCCGGTGCAAACCGCAGTCGAGGTGACGGCGGAACCGGAGCCATGCGAGTTAGAGATAGTTGATTACCGGCAGGAGCCGCATCCCGGCACGTTGCTCAAACCACTGTTGGCGGCGGATGATGTCGCGCTCTGGGTTGAGGCCGCCAACGGGGTTCCGGGGCAATCCCGTGAAGCGCTGGGACCGGCAGCTCACCTGGTCATCTGGACCATACCGCCCGGCCCCCAGGAGCTCCAAACGGTGCTGGAACTGGTCCAGCCGGAGAAGGTGACGCTCTTCGCTCACGATCCGGGATTGGATGGGCCGCGACTCTTCCTCACGCGGTTGGCCGGTTTGGTGAAACACGTGCTCCAGCAGAAAGACGGGCGTCTGGAGTTGGCGGCGTTAGCGGCAAAGACCGCGCAACGCGAATCAACCGTGCGCCAGGGAATCGCCTGGCTGGCAGCGCGGGGCCAGCTGGTGGTACAGGGGGAAGAGGAGGGAGTGTTGCTGATTGTCGCGGGTGAGGGCGAGGTAGGTGCAGAGCTGGCGCAACTGACTACGCAACTTGAGGCGCTGTTGGCGGAGACGGCGGCTTATCGGAAGCATTTTCGGCAGGGGGAAGCGCGGGCGTTGTTGGCAAGCGAGTGAAAAGAACACCTGTGAGTCACCAGCAACCGCGAATGGACGCTAATGAACGCGAAAAAATCAAATTCAGTGTAATCTGCGTAATCTGTGGATGACCTTGATCTTACATGTTCAGGCAAAGTTCCAGAGTTTGTTTTATTCAATAAATTTGGAGGAGAATATGGAATGTAAAAAAGAACGTAACCAAGAGTGGTGCAATTGTACTTACCCTTGCAGTCTTAAGGGTATCTGCTGCGAATGTGTGGCTTATCATCGCCGCCGGGGAGAGTTGCCAGCCTGTTTCTTCCCGCCAGAGGCGGAAAAGACCTACGATCGTTCCTTCGCGTACTTTGTCAAGTTATATCAACAAGGAGAATTATGAAAATATTTGCCCTCTGGGTTGAGACGGTATTTTTGGTAGTCTATCTCTGCTTTGCGTGGGGAGTTTTCGTTAAGATGCTGCGGCGGTATGTCCCCCAAGCGGCAATTAGCCGGCAGCACTCTTTTTGGGCGCTGGCAGCGGTTTTCGCGTTAGCTTTTGGAGATTCCTTCCACTTGTTGCCGCGCATATTTGCAGCCCTGACGACCGAGATGGAATACTGGGTGACTTGGGGACTGGTGGTGGATTCCTTCATCATCTCGTTTTTCTATCTCTTTCTGGCGATATATGCGCAGCGCAAATTTAAGTTGGCCTGGGACGGTTGGAGTTGGCTGCTCGTGGCGGCTCTGGGAGTGCGGTTGGTATTGCTCCTGGCTCCGGGGAATGATTGGTTCGGGGCGGCTCCTGCGGCCTGGAAATTCTATCGCAACCTGCCCTTTGCGGTGCAGGGCGGGGGAGTGGTAGTAATCTTCTTGCGTCACGCGGGAGAGCTGTCACCTGAGTCAGCGCGGCGGTTGCGGGGGATCGCCTATTCGATCCTCATCTCTTTTGGTTTCTACTTCGCCACGCTGGTGGGCACGCTCTGGCAGCCTTATTGGGGCGCGATGATGCTGCCTAAAACGATGGCTTACATGGTCGCCGTCTGGCTGCTCTACCAGGAGGAATTTCCGGTCACTTGATGTTCATTTTCAGGTAGGGTTTTGCGTGGTTTTTCCGGGTCCATGATGTTCTCGTCATATCAAAGTAGCCAGAGCATGAAACGCTCTGGCTACGTAACGGTTAGCTAACGTGATCACTTGGTGCTTTTTTGGTAGGGCTGAATGGTTTGCAACTTCGAGATGAACAGATAATGCTTTTGGTTGAATGTGTACAAGGGCGTGTTGAGTGCTACGGCAGTTTGACCAATTAGTACATCCAGCAAACCTGCATTGTGGCTGAGACGATACTGCGTGAAAATAGCGAGTGCCTTATCACAATTGGTTGATGAAGGCCATACTACTCCATAAGTTGCTAATTCTCGCTTTAGACTCTTTTGTTCTGTTTTGTTTCTACAACCTTGTATCAATTTCATAACAACGTATCCAGGCAGAGCTAGTTCCTCTTTGTCTTCCAGGGTATTGAACCATTCAACCGCTGGCGGATATTGCCGTAGCAGGTCTATCATCACATCACTATCTAACAGGAGCATAGCTGATGCCCTCACGGCGTTCTGCCTGTTTTCTCAATTGTCGAGCGTAGGCGGCACTATCTTGAATATCAGTGCGGTCCTTCCATAGGCCAATCAACCCTGATGCTCGTAGCCGTTGCACTGTTAAGCAAGCACGTGGTGTGGTACTGGTAGAGGATTGGAGGAGCAAGATAATTTCAATGGCTTGCCCTTTCTTGTAAGGCAATCCGGTGAGCATTACTGCTCCATCTTCTGCCATAATTTGTTGAACTCTAATGGCTTCCATGGATCTAGCCTCCTTGCTTATTTTTTAGTTTCCGCAATTTACGTGATTCCAAGCTTAACGAGTTAGAAGCCAAAAGACAGAGCGTCTATAATGTATTTGCTCTTTTCCTTACCAACGGTACGGTAGATCCCGATTAATTCTGGATAAGTGGTCGGGCCGCCAATAAGAGTCCAGAAATCTTGTGCGATCACTACCGTGCTGTCGAAAGGCATATACTTTTGAGGGATTGCCCAATGGTAACTAGCGCGGTCAGGCCCGTAGGGATTGTAAGCCATGGCAAAATAGGCGCGAACCGCAGGCTGGTTTTTGCCACGCAGCAGGTGAAAACGTAAGAGTCGTTGGGTGATTTCTAAACATTGCCCTTTGTTAGGCTTGGGGGATTTGATTTCAAAAAATAGTTCCTCGCCTTTGTGGGTGCGGATGTATAAATCCGCCCGGACGGTGCGTTCTGTCAAATCATCTGCTTTGCGCGCGGCTAGGACTTTGGTAATCATTTGGAATAGGGTTGGTCTAGTTGGCTCCCCTTGAACACCTCTGTCGTAGAATAACACTTGATGTTCAATCTCATTGATGGCGGCTTGGCTTACTGATCCGGTCAGATCGTATCCTCTCTCGGCGCATTGGTGATGTTCAAGAGCAATGAGACGGGCACATTCTTCAAAGGTGGTGCCTAAAGTAGTGCTGAACCCGCGCTCAAAAGCATTGATGCGCATAATAGATTCAGGGATGATAGCGGCGTGAAAGGGTTTGAGGCGTCCCTGTTTTGATTGCTTAACAAGATATGCGGCTGTTTCATCAAAGACGGGGATTTCACGATTCTTGTATTCCTCTACCTTATTTTCAATGAAAACTTCAAGGTAGGCTTTGATTTTTTGTCTGGTGATGTCATTTATCGCTGGCATATTCATAGTCCTGTAATCAGACCTTTTTCCAGATAAAGATAGATTCGTAAAATTCACCTGAACGGCGTCCGGTGCGGCGGTTGACATGCCGTTTTACGACGCCTTCTACCTCAACGTCTAGCGCTTGAGCTATCTCATCATATAGATTATGACGGTCTCCCGCCACAACAATGATTCTTCCCCCGACGGGCATTGAGGTCAGTGCATTACGGAATACTTCGGCTATACTTTTTTGGTATTGTTTGCGCGCTTTTTGGCTGGTACCTCGCGCAGCAGGCCCAATTTCCTCGCTCCGTCTATCTCTCAAGTTGAGTAAGTGGTAAGCATATTTATGCTGTTCGTGATAGTCGATTAAACCGACGTAAGGAGGACTGGTAATTACGCCATCTATGGGGGGGAAGTTAAATGTGCGGCTATCTGCATGATGGATAGTCACGTGAGCAGTGGTGCGTTTCTTGGCAAATACACTGATGCGTTTGAAGGTGTCTGCGCTGTACCGGCTCAGAAACTTGAAGGCTTCTTGCACCGGAGAGCAGGTTCTAGCATGTTTATAGCACCAATAAGGTTCTGTTTGGGGTTCCTTGGGAAAATCCAAATCGAAATGTGTAGTCAAGCGTGCTGATCGTGCGGAACGCGAAAGGATAATTTTAAGCAAATCTTTATATTGATAGTCGCCGGTTTCAATGTAGTGTTTATAGGCCAGTAATTCCCGACGCGCTTGGGGAGCGTACCAGTTAAGTAGATAGGGATCAGCGGTTTCATAAGTGGTTTGTGGGTTAAGCTGGTTCTTCCAAAATACGAGTTGATGCACTCCGTCTTGTGTAGTAGTTCGTGTTCTTTCTAGAATATCCCATATTTCCCGTTTAGCCTGCTCGAAATGGTACTGGGCAGTTTTTACGTTACACAGCAGTACGTTGAAGGCCGAAATGTCGCAGCCTATGGAGTGTACTCCTAGCTCATTTGCTTGGACCAAAGCAGTTCCAGACCCAGAGAAAGGGTCCAGTATCGTTTGTCCTGGAGTGAAGTATTTGCGCAGGAAGATCTCAACTAATTGAGGGACAAATTTACCTAGGTAAGGGTGCAAGCCATGAACATGTTTGGTCCTGAGTCTTTGCGGTAGATCTTTTTCACGCCAATTGAGGTTTAGCTCCTCTAGCGGAGTCTCAGGTACTACTGCGCTCGCTACAGTCGGTGAGTTGTCGTCTGTATAGACCTCCACATCTCTTTCTTCATTGGTTAAAAGCATGGCTTCCTGGCTTTTGAATTGCCTACTTGCGCCTAATACTTACTCACGATGGCGCGGTAGGTACCGGGCTGCCGCGCTAAGATGATCTGTGTCTCCTCGCGGCGGCGGCGCACGGCGTCCAAGTCCAGGCGCACGACGGCGTAGCCCTCGCCCGGCGTGGTGATGACTTCGCCTGCCTCGGTTTCGTGAGTATCATCCGCTATCGCAGCCAACACCTCGCCGCCGGGAGCCAAGATCGCGCTCTGCCCGCCGAAAACGTAAGAGGGTTCTTCGCCAAAGCGGTTGGCGGCGGCGATGAAGACGTCATTCTCGTAGGCGCGGGCCATCAGGAGCGTCCGCCAGATAGCGATGTTTTTGGTTTCCCAGGCGGCGGGAATGATCAAGGCTTCGGCGCCTTGCAGCACCAAGTTGCGTGCCACTTCCGGGAAGACCAGGTCCCAGCCTAGCATGATACCGATGGTCCCCACCGCAGTCTCTACCGGCTTGATTGTGCGTCCGGGGCGGAAGGTTAGCCGTTCGTCAGCTTGCAGATGCACCTTGCGATATTCGGCTTCCACTTCGCCATCCGGGGCGATGAGCACTGCGCCGTTGTACAAGACCGCTTCCACATCCCGCCGGATCGCCATGCCAATCACCACATGCACGGCGAAATCGTGGGCGGCTTGACCGATGATGTTGGTCACGGCGCCGGGCACTCGTTGGGCCATTTGCGTAAAACGTTGACCGCCTTCGTAGCCGGTGACTGATAATTCAGGGAAGACAATCATATCGACCGGTTGGGTGGTAGCAATTTTGCGGATTAACTCCACCATCCGGCTGATATTAGCTTGCATTTTGCCTAATTGGGGTTGCATTTGGACTACTGCTATTTTTAATTCACGCATATTACACCTCGTCTATTGATTGTTGGATATTGGGGATTAACGCAAGTGTTTGGGGCGCGCCATGTACCGGAGGATAGAAGCTAAGGCTGCTGGCAAAGCTGATTCCACCCGTACTCGTTCTGCGGTGAGAGGATGAGAAAAATTAAGAACGCTGAGATGTAAGAAGAGCCGGTCAGAGAGAATAGGCTGACGGGAGTCCCCATAGAGGGTGTCGCCGACAATGGGACAACCTAGCCAGGCCAGGTGGACGCGCATTTGGTGTAGACGCGCGGCATCTGGTTCCAAAATCAGGAGTGTATATGCTTCGCCCGCCGAATTGTAATGGCGTTGTACTTGGTAGCTGGTCGAAACCGGGCGTCCGGCATGAACCACCCGTCGCATTCCGCGCCCGCGCTTGGAATCGCCGATGGGTACGGTGATGGTGTCTGGGCCTTTAAGTCGCCCGCTTACCAGGGCCGAGTAAGTTTGCTCCACGCGACGGCGTTTTATTTCATGTTTCAAGGCGCGGTAGCTCTCGCTGTTACGCGCTACCAGGAGCAGGCCAGAGACCTCTTTTTCCATCCGCTGGAGGATACCGGCCCGGTCAATTCCCCCGACATGGGCTAGCGCGGGGTAACGTTGCTGTAATTGGTAGGAGAGCGAATTTCCGGTTTGATCCTGATAGGGGGCGTGGGTGAACATCCCGGCGGGCTTTTCCACCACTAGCAACGTGTCATCCTCGTAAAGTAGCGTCATGGGGAGCGGTGGGGGAAATAAAGACTGCTCTGATTTATCAAGGAAGGCTGGGGCAGTGGCGGTCACCACGTCTCCGGAATGTAGATACTGTCCGGCTTTGCGCGCGGGTTGCTCGTTGATCTTAACCTTCCCTGCCGCGATAAGCTGCTCTACAGCTGGCTTAGTTAGGTGCGGCCAGAGATGGACTAAGAATACCCCTAAACGGATTTTCTGGGTTACTGACTCGCGTTTGAGTTCACTCTGCATGGGTTGGTAATTCCTCTGGTTGTTCTCTGAACTCTTCCTCCAGCCAGATGCAGAGGAGTAAGATGCCCACGCCGACTACAATGGCGGAATCGGCTAGATTAAAGATCGCGAATTCCTGGACAGGCCAAAAGTTTAGGTCGATGAAATCTACTACCGAACCTCGGAGCAGCCGGTCAACTAGATTTCCTAGCGCGCCGCCGATTTGCATTCCAAAGGCTAATTGGATGGGCCAGCTTTGCACTTCCAGGGTGCGGTAAAACCAGATAATGATGAGGATAATGGTTGAGGAGAGAATGGTGAACCAACCACCCAGTTGGGGGAAGAGACCAAAGGCTACTCCCGTGTTGGATAAACGAGTTAGAGAGAGCACCGGTGTCAGCCAGGGGATGAAATCCACCGTCTTATATTCGATTAGATTTTGCAATACCCAGTGCTTGGATAATTGATCTACTATCAGGACAAATATCGCTCCACACCAGATTAGGAAGCTGTTTTTGGATGTGGAGATCATCGACGGCTCTCAAGCCGGGTGGCGCAGGTAATACAGTAGCGCGCCGCGGGCAGCACTTCCAGGCGCGGGGTGTTGATGATGCCGCCACAGGATTCACAAATTCCGTAGGTGCCATCGTCAAATTTCTTCGATGCTCGTTGGACATCCTCGTAGGAACGCGTTAATTGCCGCCGCAAACCCACATTCCGGCCCTGCTCGAAAACTTCGCTGCCAGCATCGGCCATGTGGTTACTATACCCTACCCCTTCTTCAAGCACGCGACTCTCAATGCTCTCCAACTGGTGACTCAGATTTTGCTCTTTTGCTTGTAGGATTTGGCGTAATTCCGTGTAATTTTTGGGCATCTTTCTCTCCTTATTCACCTTAGCAAGACAAATTCTACCTGTTCCCGAGGAAAAGACAAGATTTGGAGAAGGCGAAAAAGCGAGTGACAGAACACTAGTGTTCTGTCAAGTGTAAAATGAGCAGTTGATTACCGTCCGCCGACCGCTCATTAGTCCCCGGAGGTGGACTGCGCGAGGGTAGCCGCGACTTTAGTCGCCAGGCTAACATTACTGGCCACCACTCAAATCAGGGCTGACAGAACACTAGTCTAGCTGATAGCGGTAGAGGTTTACGCCGTGAAATTCTTGCACGGTGAGGAGGTGGGCGTGAGCATCTAGCCAGGCTTTGACCAGTTCGCGTTCATCCCAGAGAGACGACTCGGAGTAGACGAGCCATACCTGTTTATGACCGTCTAAAGCGGCGAACGTCCGCTCCCCGGCCACCTCCGGGGTGATTTGATATTCGCCCTCCGGAGTGCGCCAGTTGGTGTAAGGGGCTTCTGTCCAGGGTGACATGGGTGCTGGCAGGTAGTAAGCCAGCGTGATCTGGTTGTAGGGGATCTGGAAGAGAAGTAATTCTTCCGGTCCCCGTTTTTGGTGGAGATAGGCGGCCGCTTCCCTGAACTGTGGCTTGATGGGATCGTAGGCTTGATGATAGAGATTCACGCTAGCAGCGCTCACCAGCGTAAGGGCTAACAATATCGCTACTTGAACTTTGCGTTGGCTCAAAAACGTCAGCCCGGCGCCGATCAGGAAATAGTAGGCGGGCGCGGTCCAGATGAGGTAGCGGTCGGTGAAGAGCGGCGCGCGTAGGGAGATATCCCAGATGACCAGTAGCGGCAACGTCAGCCAGCCGGTTAGGAGCAAGCCGTAACGCCATTGCCGTCGCTGCTCGCGGCGGCTCAAGAGTAGCCAGCCCAAGCCGAGCAACGCCAGCCCGCTGTAGATCCAGGCGAGTAGCGGTTGTCCCTGCGCGGCAATGCCGGCGCTCCACCCGGAAGCTAGCGCGGCCGCCATTTCGCTGAGGGAGTGGGCCGGATAGCCAGTCTGGCGTGTCTGGAAAATCAACGGCAGTTGCCAGCGTAGTAGAGGAAGATAGGGCGCCGTGAGTAGTCCCAGCGTCAGCAATCCTCCCCGCCAAGCGCGCCGGTGGCGGCGGGGGCGGAGGAGGAACCAGAGCACTTCGATGGGAATTAAGAGCGCGGCGAGGATATGACTATAAAAAGCGCAACTAGTTGTAATTAAGACCAGTAACCACCAACCCCAGCGTGGCCGCTCGCAGGCGCGCTCTAACGCATAGAGTGCCAAGAGTACCAGGGCCGGCACCCAAGTGTACATCTTGATTTCTTGCGCGTACCAGACCAAGTAAGGAGAGTAGCTGGCTAGCAGGGTCGCCCAGCACGCCGCACGGCGGCCCACGAGGCGTTTTCCTAACGGATAGCTGAGAGCCACTCCCAGCACGCCCCAGAGCAGCGAAAGATAGCGCATGGCAAACGCCGTCCGTCCGGTCAGCGCGATCCAGCCGCGCAGGAGCAAGAAGTAGAGCGGGCCGTTCCAGCCGGGTTGCGTGAAGCGCGCGACCATCTCGGCCCAGGGCGCGGTGGCGAAGTTGAGCGCGTCTACCTCATCACGCCATAACCCCTGCGCGTCTAGGGATACCACGCGCACCCCAAAAGCTAAGCCGAGCAACAGTAATAAACCCCAGTATTCTCTCTTTTTCAACTTTTATCTCAGTCCGGCTAGCCGCCTAACTACCTTTCTTGGCGACGCGGTTGATCCACCGGTGGCTCTGATGTTCTCCTGGTAGTCCGATCCAGCCTTCCAGCAGCGTGAACCCGGCGGCTCGCAAGAGCGCGTCAAATCCCTCTGCCTGGTAGTAGGCGAAGAAGCGCGCGCCACCCTCCGGGGCGGTGACGTGCGCGCTCCCGTGACCTTCCTTCACGCCCCAGTAGGCCGCGCCGCCTGGACGCAGTACGCGGTGGATTTCTTGTAAGGCATAGCCGGCGGTGGATTTGGGCAAGTGCAAGAACGACGCGCTCAGGAAGGCCCCGTCCGCCACGTGACGCGGCAACGGCAACCGGTGCATATCCGCGCGCACTAGGCGCGGAGTCCCGCGTCGCGCCGCGACCTGCAACATGCCGCTAGAAAGATCCAAGGGCAGCACCCGGTAGCCACGCGCCGCGATTAGCTGCGCGTAATCCCCTGGCCCACAGCCGATATCTAGCACCAATCCGCCGTGGGGCACGTAAGACAGGAAGGCGTCCAGTTCCCGCGTCATCGGGTAGAGCACGCGGGTCGCGTAACGCGCCGCTATTTTATCGTAAGTGCGGTTAGTCAGATAGTTAGGTAGTCTGGTAGTCATGTAGTTCTCCAATAATGGTTTTGTGCTAGTGAATTCATAGTATACTTGATCTTAATCGATTAGTCGATTGGTCAAATAGTTGAATAGTCGTTAGTCAACAGAATTTTGTTGAGACGTTCTAAATAGTAGCTGTGGTCGGTCTCCTGACCGCGCCACCTGGCAGGAACATAAATGAAAATGCTTCACTAACGCAACCGCCTGGGTTTTGAGGCCGACTTTAGACTTTAGACCTGCAACTTTCGACTTATTTTCAGAGGAGGTAATCATGCAAAAACAGAAAAT
>DUEJ01000060.1 GCA_011192175.1 Thermoflexia bacterium | reverse complement strand
CGCTACAACGTTTGCGTACTCAAGTCCTCTCCCTCGCGGAGCATCTTCTCATAGCTCACGGATTGACGTTGGACGTGCATCCCGGCCTTCTCGTAAAGGCGCGTCGCCCCGGTGAGGCTGGTCGCATCCACTCCCAGCGCGCACCGTTTCTTGCCTCGGCGCTGGAACTCTCCGAAGGTGTGGTGCAACAGCGCTAATCCGACGCCCTGCTGGCGCCACGCTCGCCGCACGGCAAGCATGTGTATATATCCAGCAGCCGGATCTTCGGCGGTCTTGGGCGCACAGATGGAAAAACCGGCGATCTCCGTACCATCCATGACCAGAAACCAGAGCGTCGGATCGTAATCCGGGTCAGTCTCAATCCAATGCATCCATTCTTTCCAATCCTCCTCAAAAGGATGCTCCACATATCCCCAATGATCCCGGAAGGCCTCTCGATCTGCGTGAATCAGCGACTTCAAATCCCGTTCCCGGTCAAAGGTTCGTATCGTCAACCCGTCCGGTAATTGCGGCGCGGGCAGCGAGGCGTCCAACTCGATCAACATGCGGAACCAATGTCGCGCCAGCGTATAACCTTGCTCTTTGAGCAACTGCTGCGAGGAAATATCCGCTCCGTAAGCCCGCTGGCTCACCTTGACCTGCGTTCCCGCCGGGGCGAGGGCGATAGACTCACTGGCGCGCGTCTCGATCCAGTTAGCTAAACTCGTGCCAATACCTCGGCCTCGATGCGCCGAATGCACGTACCCAAAACCGTAAATCTGCACATGTGGTTGCGGATCCCACACTCCTGCATAACCGACAATCCTCTCTTCTGGGGATAAAACTACTCGCAGATCGGTCCCCATGTTCATGGTGGGGGATTGCCAATCATTGCGATACTCGCTGACTTCACAAACGTCTTTACCTAGCGTCTTTTGGGAACAGGCGTTAACTAGCGCAACCACCGCTTCCACGTCATCCAAGGTAACTGTGCGCATAAGATAATTTTCCGGTAATCCCGTAATTCCCATCCTCTTCCTCTTCATGAGTAACTCCCTTTTGAACTGCAAATGTTAGCTAAAACAACAAGAGGCCGTGGTTTTCTTCCCACGGCCTCTTGTTAGCAGCAACTTAGCAAACAAAAAAGCCGTGAGCATCGCAGATGCCCACGGCCTCTAACATCAAATTCGGCTAATTTAATTCTCCGATAGGCACACTGCGACTAGGGAACACCCTACCCCTTCCCCATTACTGGTTTGAACCCGCATTCTGTTGTTGGCCACAGCGCTTACTCCTTATCGAAAAATTAAATTCAACGAGCCACATTCTACTCAAAGGGATAAATTTGTCAAGTGTTGATTAGTTAAGCAAATTAAACGGCACTTGAATTTGTCCCTTTTTATCTTAGAATGGCGGGATAGAATTAGCATAAGGAGCGTTTTATGAACCACTTGGACTTGGACGAAGTTTATGAATATGTCGATAGAAATATCGGCTTCTCCTAACCATTATTCGTATCATCTCAATATTTCGGGGGCTTGTAGCGGGCTTGTAGCGCGGAATGGTATTCCGCCCGCCGGATTGACGATCCGGGATACAACCGGCCCTAATTTTTTGAGAGGATACCATTATTCAACATGCGAACAATAGCGCGATCTCAGGTTCGTCAAAGTTCCGACGGAGGTAAACGTTAATCACCCCACGCTCTAACCCTCCTCCCTAAACATAAAAAGAAAATCGCACAGCTGGTATAATAAGCAAGGTTAACCAATTGCCTATTTTCCGCTATCAACAATGAGAAAGAGAAAGTTAGATTTGGTCCTCTTCAAATACGGAGTGGGTAAAAAGGAGAGATGTGATGAAAAATCCCTTTAAGGTAGGAGAAAAATATCGCAATAATTTGGGTGAATATGAAGTAGTCAGCATAAATGGCCCCGCTATGACCATCCGCTTAACAGATGGTCGGACTGTTGATACTACCGTGAATTTACAAGCACGCATCTGGAAGCGTGTACGCTGGGAGAAACAACACAAAAAAGAGGTTAAGGCCTCCAGCCATTCCCGAAAACTCTCCTACCGCAAAACCAAATTCCCCGGTTTTCGAGACGAGGATTTTCGGGAGGGCGTCAAGGGAACCTCGTGGCGCGCTCGCACTAAACTATCAGGATTACTCAGCGATGGCCTTACCGCTAAGACGCGCTATGAGTTCCAATCTTACGCTGTCTATGGGCAACCAGTAGGGCACTACGTGATTCCCGAATATTATGACAAAAAACATCGCGGTGAGAGTGCCAAATTCATTCTCGATCTTAATCTAGCGAGAGTGCGATATGGCTTCCACATTAAAAAGGGTATAATCACGCCAGAGACGCCAAATGACTGGCAGAATTTAATTGTCGAGCTGACAGAAGATACCGATCTTCAACAAGAAATTGTGCGCGCTATGCAAATGCACAACCTCCAGTGGAACCTCTACCCCGATGGTGCGGAGGATACGCCAATTCATGTCGCGGTAGCCGCAGACGGGCAGTTACTCTGGCCCGGGCCAGAAATCACGGAAACTCTTACTTGGGATGAGTTTATCCATAAGCTACAGGAGGTTTCCGCCGCCGAGCCTTACAATATCTATCTCTGTGCCCATCTGGAGAAGGAAGAAGCTATTGCCAAAGGTACTCAGCTAGCCGATATTATTGTGGAACTTTACCGCGATTTGCTCCCGCTCTATGAAATTAGCACACGCTGTGCTAAGTAAGACCGCTAAAGAGAATCAATATCCACCTTAAATCCGGAGACCCGAAGATCATAAAAACTCTTCGGGTCTTCACCGTAGACAAGAGATCTTTCTAATGAAATCAAGTCTCATCCGGCGGAAATTATGGTTATCATTACTCTTTCTCTCCCAGCTACTGGCAGCCGCTTGTAACAGCTCCCCTAGGCCAGAAGCGACGCTCTCTACCTCACTCTTGTTAGCGACCCAACCCGCCCCTACCGCGACCGGCACGCCACTCCTTACATCCACCCCCCGTCCCACCCGCCAACCCCCGGCGCAATTGACACGCACTTACGCGGTGCAAGCTGGCGACACGCTCTCGGGTATCGCGGCCTACCTGAGCATCAGCGTAGACGAACTGTTGGAAACCAACGAGTTGACGAATGCTGACCAACTGTGGAGCGGGCAGCTATTAAAACTCCCCCTACAATCACCCGTGGTAGGCCCAGAAACAGTATTATTGCCAGATAGCGAACTGGTCTATAGCCCCGCATTTGCCAATTTCGAGTTACGCACGGCCACCGCCCAATACTCTGGCTACTTCCAGACCTATACAGAGACCCTCGTTACCGGCGAAGTAGTGACCGGGCCGGAGATCGTCACGCGGATTGCGATACAGTACAGCGTCGGCCCGCGCGTGCTCCTAGCCCTGCTGGAGGCGGAGAGCGGTTGGCTGACCAATCCGCACCCACCGCCAGTAGCGCGTGAATATCCCCTGGGCCATGTCCGCGACGGCTGGGAAGGACTGACGGCGCAACTACACTGGACCGCAGATGACCTCAACGCCGGGTTCTACGGCTGGCTCTTCAACGATTTATGGACGTTTCGGTTGGCGGACAGGAGCTACGTGCAATTTGCCGCCAACCTCAATGCCGGGACGGCTGGTGTGCAACGCGCTCTGGCGGATAGCGCGGATTTCACCGCTTTCCAAGAACGGCTCCAAAAATTCGAGAGCACCTATTATCGCCTCTGGGGTAATCCCTTCAGCTACACCGTGGAACCCTTGCTTCCCCCAGCGGGCGATATCCCCGCCCTCGCGCTCCCCTGGGCACAAGGCGAGACTTGGTATTTCACTGGCGGGCCGCACGGCGGCTGGGGCGAAGGCAGCGCGCGCGCCGCGCTCGACTTTGCTACCGGTGAACGGGATTGGGGTTGCCGCGTCAGCCAGCAGTGGGTCACTGCCGCTGCCGCTGGTCAGATCGCGTATAGCCGTGAGGGGTTGATCTTGCAGGAGCTGGATCATGATGAATTTATCGGTACCGGGTGGGTGCTCATCTACATGCACATCGCGGCCCAAGACTGCGTGGTCACCGGAGCCCTGGTGGAGCGCGGTGACATGCTCGGCCATCCCTCCTGTGAAGGCGGCCCGGCGACTGCCTCCCACCTCCACTTTGCCCGGCGTTACAATGGCGTCTGGGTCCCGGCTGATTCACCGTGGCCGCTGATACTGAGCGGCTGGCGCGCCAAAGCTGGTGCCCGCTCTTACGATGGGGCCTTGCAGAAAGGGGAATTCATCAAAACCGCCGAGGAAGATTGGTTGAACGATAACGCGCTCCTCCATCCGCGCCCTTAGCCTCCAAACACCGGACTGCAACTTGGAACCTGGGCCCTGCGTATTAGGAACATCGGCTGGCTAACTATTGATTGGAGGTGGAAGAAATGGAACGACGTCCCGGTTGTTTAGTTGGTTTGTTAAAACTGGCCTTTCTCAATGTGCTCTTTGATTGGTTACAGGACCGTTTTGGCTTTGGACGGGGAGCCTCTTGCGGAGGCATAGGTTGTGGCGTGATACTCTTGATCATCTTTCTGCTGCTAGCCTGCTCAACTTGCATGGGAACTGATTGGCTACAGCTGCTCTGAACAAAAAGAGGTTGCGGGAATTTACACTAAACAAAACCCCTGCATATAAAAAGGGTCTGGCTTAAAGCCAGACCCTTTTTGGTGCTCCTCGGGCTGGATTTGAACCAGCAACCAACCGGTTAACAGCCGGTTGCTCTGCCGTTGAGCTACCGAGGATTGACTTCTGCATTATACGCGAAAGCGAAATCTCGTCAAGTAAAAGCCTCTGGTGCTTCTCCATAGCCCTCATCACCAGGAGGACGCATGTCCCGGGCCAGACGCGGCTAGGCCCCTGACACCATCAAATCTTCCGCCTCTTGCAATCGCTTCGCTGACAACCACGCCGCAAGTTAAATAATCGTTGCCGCAAAGGGGGAGTATGCTATAATGAAACGCATTGTCGCACTCTAGGGGGCGGCACTGGATGGAATACTGAGAGCGAGTTCCTATTCGCAACCATGTGGGTGGAGGGAAGATGCCTAGTCAACAAATTATCCAGCTGCGAGATCGAATTTTAGCGATTCTGATGCGCGACGCGCGTGAACGCAGACACGCTACCCCAGAAGAGTGTGCCCAGGTTCTGGGGATATCCGTCAATGAATATGAGGATTACGAAGCTGGTGTCAGTTCTATTTCTTTACCTGAGTTGGAATTATTAGGCCACTACTTGAAAATCCCCTTACACGTATTGCGCGATGAAGAATCGGCTTTTGAAGATGACCATCCAACTCCAAAGGCCGCCTCCTTTCTCTTCTTACGAAATCGTATTATTGGAGCGCGGTTGCGCCAGGCGCGGATAGCAGCGGATTACACACAAAGTGAGCTGGCGAAAACAATCGATTGTTCGGCCTCTACTATCTCCGCTTACGAATATGGCCGCAGGTCTCTCTCCCTCTCTGAATTGGAGATCTTGGCGCGGGAATTAAAAACGCCCATCACAGAGTTCCTAGATCAAGACAGTCGCGTGGGAACGTGGCATAGGCGACAAAAAGAATTTGAGACTTTTTGCAACCTGGCGCCTGAAGTACGCAAATTTGTTTTGTATCCTATCAACCAGAGCTATCTGGAAATTGCCCTGCATCTGGCCGCTCTGCCGGCCGGCGCCCTCCGGCAAATTGCGGAGGGGCTATTGGAAATCACATACTGAGGACTAAAAGTTCAATTTATAAGGAGTTGGGTATGACTGTTTGATAACAGTCACCCGCGCCAATGAAAGCCTGACGAATAAATTCGCGGCTACGATTACAAAGTCGCCCTACGGCGACTACTCGTCCTAATTGTCAAAAATCCAACCAAAAACGGCGAGCCTTAGCCCGCCGCCAGTTATGACTAATATCTCATTAAATGT
>DUEJ01000006.1 GCA_011192175.1 Thermoflexia bacterium | reverse complement strand
CCTTGATAACTATCAAAAAAGGATCTGTGATGTTCGCCAAGAAACTACTAAATAATGCTTGCTTTTATGTTATTTGGTATGCAAAGAACAAAGGGGCGATAAAATATAGGCAGCTATTCACCGATAAAAATTTACAATGGTTTGCGGGTAATACGGGTTCACATTTATGGGCCGAAAATACTAAAACAAAAGAATGCCGCAAGGCAACCCCTGTTGAAAGAAGCAACATAAATGAGTTTCTCGACCAAGATCCCGATTGGAGGATTTTTGGAACTTGGAGCTTAAATGCACAAGGTACAGAAAAACAGAAAGCTTATCATTTCGAAGGGAAGGATTATTATCCTCCAAGAGGAACACAATGGAAAACATCATACCCTGATGGTCTAGATAAATTGAAAGATGATAATCGTTTATTGACGGAAGGAAATACACTGAGAGTGAAACTATATCCAGAAGATTACCCGGTAATGGCCATCAACAACATTTGGGAAGGGATCGGGGCAGCATCCAACAAAATCTATGTCGTTCAAACTTCTGGAGAAATAGCAAGACGCTGCCTCCTGATGACCACCGACCCCGGCGACCTGGTGTTCGACCCCACCTGCGGCTCCGGCACCACGGCCTTCGTCGCCGAGCAGTGGGGCCGCCGCTGGATCACCTGCGACACTTCCCGCGTCGCCCTCACGCTGGCTAAGCAGCGGCTGATGACGGCGGTTTACGACTATTACGAGCTGGCCCACCCGCAAGAGGGCGTGGGCAGCGGCTTCAAGTACAAGACCGTGCCACACGTCACCCTGGGATCTATCGCCAGGAATGAGCCGCCCGTGACGGAAACGCTCTACGACCGGCCCACCGTGAACCGCAAGATCACCCGCGTCACCGGCCCCTTCACCGTCGAAGCCGTCCCCGCCCCGGCGGTCAAGTCGGTGGATGACCTGCTGCTCCCCTCTCCTGTTGGGAGAGGGGCTGGGGGTGAGGTCGCCGACGCCTCCGTCGCCCGCTCCGGCGAGACGCTGCGCCAGGCCGAATGGCGCGACGAACTGCTCAAGACCGGCCTGCGCGGCAAGGCGGGCCAGCACATCCGCTTCGCCCGCCTGGAGCCGCTGCCCGGCTGCCGCTGGCTGCACGCCGACGGCGAGACCCGTCCCAGCGCCGAGGGTGCCGACTCGGTGCGCGAGGAGGCCCCGGCCTACGACCCCATGCGCGCCGTGGTCTCTTTCGGCCCGGAACACGCTCCGCTGGAACAGCGCCAGGTCGCCAGCGCGCTGGAAGAAGCGCAGACGCTGGTGCCCCGGCCCAAACTGGTCATCTTTGCCGCCTTCCAATTCGACCCCGAAGCGGCCAGAGACATTGACGAGACGAACTGGCCCGGCGTCACGCTGCTCAAGGCGCAGATGAACGCCGACCTGCTCACCGGCGACCTGAAGAAAAAGCGCAGCAGCAACGAATCGTTCTGGCTCATCGGCCAGCCGGATGTGCGCATTCTCCCCTCTCCTGGTAGGAGAGAGCCTGCCCTGAGCTTGCCGAAGGGGGCCGGAGGTGAGGTTGAGTACCAGGTGGAGGTTCTCGGATTCGACTATTACAACACCAAAACCGGCAACATCGAATCGGGCGGCGTGGACAAGATCGCCGTCTGGCTGCTGGACACCGACTTCGACGGGCGCAGCCTCTTTCCGCGCCAGGTCTTTTTCCCCCTGGCCGGCCCGAAAGAAGGTTGGGCGCGGCTGGCGCGCAATCTTAAGGCCGAGATTGATCCCGATCTCATTGAAGCCTATCGCGGCACAGTCTCGCTGCCCTTCGAGCCGGGCGAGCACCGGCGCATCGCTGTCAAGATCGTGGACGACCGGGGCATTGAGAGTTTGAAAGTGGTGGAGGTAGATATATGACCCAAATCTTTGACAAAAAAAGCATTGCCAGGTTCTGCCAGAAAAATCAGATCCGGCGTTTGGCGCTATTTGGATCTGTTCTGCGAGAGGATTTTCGCCCTGAGAGTGACATTGATGTGCTGGTGGATTTCGAGCCTGCGCACGTGCCTGGGCTTCTCGGTATCGCGCGCATGGAACGAGAACTTTCCGCGATCTTTGGTGGGCGAAAAGTCGATCTGCGCACCGCCGAGGATCTGAGCCGGTATTTCCGCCAGGATGTGTTGAGGGAAGCGGAGGTTCAGTATGCGCAAGGATAAAGTCCGCTTGCAACACATGCTGGATGCAGCGCGCGAGGCCATCGGGTTTGTACAAGGCAGGGCCCGCACCGACCTCGACAGTGATCGGATGTTGGTTCTTTCACTGGTCAAGGAAATCGAAATCGTCGGCGAGGCAGCCAACCAGGTATCGAAAGCCACCAGGGAACAACTGCCAGGGATTCCCTGGGCGGACATTGTCGGTATGCGCAATCGGCTGATTCACGCCTATTTTGACATCAACCTGGAGATCCTCTGGCGAACCGTGCAATACGACCTGCCGCCTCTGATCGCGGTGCTGGAACGTGTGTTGAAAGGATAGGTGGCACGGTCTCGCTGCCCTTTGAGCCGGGCGAGCACCGGCGCATCGCCGTCAAGATTGTGGACGACCGGGGCATCGAGAGTTTGAAAGTGATGGAGGTGGAATGATGCTTGACGAGCGAACGCTGCAACAAGCCGTGCAGCGGATCGTCGCCGTGGCGCAGCCGAACCGGGTGATCCTGTTCGGCTCTTACGGGCGCGGCGACGCCGACGCCGGCTCCGACCTGGACCTCATGGTGATCAAGCCGCAATTGGTGGACAAGTACACGGAAATGATCCGCCTGCGCAAGGCGGTAGGCAGCATCGGCGTGGGGGTGGATGTGCTGGTCTATTCGGAGGCCGAGATCGAGGAACGTCGAGACTGGTGTACAAGTCCCATTTATTGGGCCTTGCGGGAAGGGAGGTCACTCTATGTCGCCCCACAAACCTAAACCGGCTACGTCTGAAGCACAAGCGTTGCTACGCGCGGCGGGCAGGGACAGGAAAACGGTCGAACTGTTATTACAACATCACGACGCCCCGGTTGCCAGCGTATGCTTCCACGCCCAGCAATACCTGGAAAAAGTCATGAAGGCGGTGCTGGTTTCAAATGCTCTGATTTTCCGTCGCACCCACGATCTGAAAGAGTTGGCGGATTTACTCGAGCGGCAGGGTATCGAGCTACCGCTGCCCAAAGACCAGTTGAGGCGCCTGAACCCATTTGCCGTAACAGTCCGCTACCAGGATATAGAGATCACTCTCATTGACATCAACACTGTCGCGGGAATGATGGAGAATGCCCGTGCCTGGGTTGAAAGACAAATCTATGAGTAGCGCCACGATTGACCGCCTCATAATCAATTCGCCCTACACCGAACCCTCGCGCCACTGGCGCTACGCGCGCGAGACGCGCGCGTTTTCGCTGGCCGAGGGCCGGTGCATCGCCGTCAAGATCGTGGACGACCGGGGCAGTGAGAGTCTGAAAGTAGTGGAGGTGGCATGATGGTAGATAATACATCCACCGTTTTCCAAAACGGCAGCGCCTGGGTGAGAGCTGATTTTCATCTGCATACGCGCCAGGATAAAGAGTTTAAATATGACGGACCGGACAACGAGTTCGTCAAGTCATACGTTGCCGGCTTAAAGCAGGCTGGTATTCGCATTGGTGTCATCACCAATCACAACAAATTCGATTTTCAGGAATTTCGCGCTTTGAGAAAGAGAGCGCGTAAAGAAGAAATATACCTGCTTCCAGGCGTGGAACTATCGGTCAATGATGGCGCTAACGGGATTCATACGCTCGTTGTCTTTAGCGACGAATGGATCTGCAACAAGGAAAATCAAAACTACATTCAGAGTTTTCTCGGCGTGACTTTCGCCGGGCTGAGCAATTACGAGAATGAGAACGGCAGATCGAATCACGGTCTGCTCGAGACAATCCGCGAACTCGACAAGTTGAGGAAGGACTATTTTTTCATTTTTGCGCACGTCGAGACCAATACCGGCTTGTGGCGCGGGCTATCGGGTGGACGAATACAAGAGCTCGGAAAGAATGAACTATTCCGTCAACGAACGCTTGGATTCCAGAAGGTTCGAACCAGAGACATCCAGACTCGAGTCAAGCAATGGCTTGGCGATTGGTATCCCGCCGAAGTGGAGGGTTCGGACTGCAAGGCGATCGAAGATATCGGCAAGGGAAAAAAATGTTTCCTCAAACTGGGGGCTTTTTCTTTCAAAGCAGTAAGGTATGCTCTATTGGACTACTCCAACCGGGTCGCCACAGCGCCCCAAAAACATGAGCGGTCTTACATTTCCTCCGTGTCTTTCGAGGGCGGGGGTGGAACCCTGGACGGCAAGACAGTGCATCTCTCACCAGAGTTGAATACTTTTATTGGGATTCGCGGCAGCGGGAAATCCTCCATTCTGGAGTGCATTCGTTATGCGCTGGATATTTCCTTTGGAGAGAAAACCGTCGATCGCGCTTATAAGGAAACCCTCGTTGGGCATACCCTGGGCAGCGGGGGCAAGGTGTCTGTACGTGCCGTGGACAAGCACGGGCGGCGCTACGAAATCCGACGTATTTATCGTGAACAGCCGGATGTTTACGTGGATGGCAGATTACAGCCCGGCGTCTCGATCCGCGAGACTGTCGTTCATAAACCGATATACTTCGGCCAGAAGGATCTATCCAGCACGGGAGAAGGCTTTGAGAAGGACTTGGTGGAAAAGCTGGTTGGAGAAAAACTCGCCGCGATTCGCGCCTGCATCGAAGAGCAGCGCCAGCGAGTAGGCGAAGCAGTTCGCCGCTTAATGGACCTGTCCAATATGGAGGAGCGGAAAAAGGAATATCAGGACAAAAAGCAGGATGCGGAATTCAGACTGAGAATATACAAAGATCATGGCGTCGAGGAAAAACTCCAAAGGCAAATGGACTTTGACGCCGATGCACGCAAGTGCTCGTGGGTTGTCGATTCTGTCCGTCAATACCTTACGGACCTTGAATCGTTCATCAATCAACATGAGGACGATCTCAAAAATCAACGAGTCTATACATCCCGGCTGAACCAAACGTTTTTCGACGAGTTTTTCTCAATCTTCGACAGACTTGTGGCAACATTCGACGAGATCAAGGGCACACTAGCCGAGAGCCAGTTCATTTATGGTGAACTCCAGGCCCAGGCCAGTGAGTTTGAGAAGCAACACCACGGGCTGAAGGAAGAATTTGCCGCGATCGAGAGAGAACTGGCCGCGCAATTGAAAGAAGCTGGCGCAAGCGCCGTCCTCCCGGAAGAGTTCAAAGCATTGCGCAAAACCGTGGACATATCGAAACAGATGCTCGAAGCATTGGAGAAGCAGGAGGCGCGAAAGAAAGAATATCAGGACGATTTGTTCAGGCAACTGGGGGCATTGAATGACCTTTGGTGGGAGGAATACCAGGCGCTCCGAGCCGAATTGGATAAGGTGAATCAGAATCATTCCGCGCTGCAAATCAAGGCCCAATACAAAGGTGACAAAGATGCGTTCCTCTCTTTTATGAAGAATCTGTTCGGAGGTAGCCGTATACGGGGACACACTTTTTCTAAGCTTGTTGATGACTATGCAGACTTCGGCGCTATTTACAAAGATTTCAATAATGCCAGGGCCACTGTTGGCGGTTCCGCCGATACCTTTGCGCAGTACTTTAATGAAAATCTGCCGGCGCTGCTGACCTGGCAAATCCCCAATCGCTTCGTGATCGAATATCGCGGAAAAGAGCTAAAGCACCACTCCCTTGGACAACGGGCATCCGCGCTGATTCTGTTTGTGTTGAGTCAGCAGGAGAACGATGTTATCATCATTGACCAGCCAGAAGACGATCTGGACAACCAGACTATCTATGAGGACGTCATCAAGCTTATTCATCAAATGAAGCCCACGGCGCAGTTTATTTTTGCCACCCACAACGCGAATTTCCCCGTTCTGGGCGATGCCGAACAGGTATTTTCGTGCGCCTATGCCGATAACGCCATCAGCATCCAGAGCGGCAGCATTGATAGCCCCGTGATGCAAAAAGAAATCATCGATATTATGGAAGGCGGCGCAGAAGCCTTTAATCGCAGAAAAAGGATATACGAAATATGGAAACCACGGAACTCTTAGAAATTATCGCCCGCGACGAAGATGGCAAGCATCAATTCAAGGCGAACGTCAGGAATGCGCAATCTCTATCCGCAGAGTTGGTTGCCTTTAGCAATTCGGAGGGCGGACAGCTATTTATTGGTGTCAGTGATGATGGGACCTTCTCCGGTTTGACGCGGCGAGACATGGGGCGTTTGAATCAACTGGTTGCCAACACGAGTTCCAATAATGTCCGTCCTCCCATCAACGTGCAAACGGAAAATATCTCCACGCCCAATGGCCTGGTCATGGTTGTGACCGTGGCCGACGGCATCAGCAAACCTTACATGGATAATAATGGGGCGATATGGGTCAAGAGTGGAGCGGACAAACGTAAAGTGACCTCTCGCGAGGAAATCCAGCGGATATTCCAACGCGCGGGTCTGATTCATGGGGATGAGATACCCGCCCAGGGGCTGACGCTAGCCGACCTGGATCTGGAATACTTCAAAGCCTTCTTCTTGAAAAACTATGGTGAATCCGTTGCCAAACAGGATGTGCCGTTACCCAAGATTCTCGAGAACATGAATCTCATGAAGGGCGGGATCTTGAATATAAGCGGCGCCTTGTTGTTTGCTAAGAATCCGAGTTTTCGGCTACCGGTATTTATAGTCAAAGCGGTCGTATATCCTGGAACGGAAATTGATGAAAAGCACTATATTGACAGCCAGGATATCTCGGGGAAGATTGCCGATGTTTTTCAAAAGAGCATGAGCTTTGTTTTGGGCAACCTCAGGTACTCGCAGGCAGAGCAGGGAATCAATTTCCCCGGCGTTCCTGAAATTCCCAAGATCGTTTTTGAGGAACTGATTGTCAATTCTCTGATTCACCGGGATTACTTCATATCGGCGCCGATCAGAATCTTTGTATATTCTGATCGAGTGGAAATAATCAGCCCCGGCCATCTTCCCAATAACCTAACCGTCGAAAACATCAAGAGCGGAAACTCGAACATTCGCAACCCAGTCCTTGCTTCTTTTGCCACAAGAATATTGCCATATCGTGGTCTGGGCAGCGGGATTATCCGATCCTTAAAAGCCTATCCGGATATTGAATTCTACAATGATGTTGAAGGGAATTTATTCAAAGTGGTAATTCGTAGACAGACCAATAATCGCAGGAACTGACGAATGGCAAAAACCACCATTGACCGCCTCATAATCAATTCGCCCTACACCGAACCCGCGCGCCACTGGCGTTACGAACGCGAGACACGCACCTTTTCGCTGGCCGAGGGCCGCCGCCCGGCGGGCTACGTGGTCGCCTCGCAGAGTTCCCAGGCTTTTGACGATCCGGGCATCTTTGTCGAGATTCCGCTGGTCAACCAGATCCGCCCGCGCGTCCGGGCCTGGAGCGCGGCGGGCTATCCTGGCGTGAGCAGCATCACCAGGCGGCTGCTGGAGCACTGGACAGACCCGGAGGAATACGAGGCGCGGCGCTTTTTCTTCTGCCAACTGGAAGCGATAGAGACGCTGATCTGGCTGACCGAAGCGCCCGCCGCCGGGCGTGTGGGTGTGGATATCCCCTCCGACGGCGGCGAGTTCCTGCGCCGCTGCTGCAAGATGGCTACCGGCGCCGGCAAGACCATCGTGATGGCCATGGCGATTGCCTGGCACGTCCTGAACAAAGTTACCTACCCGCAGGACACCCGCTTTGCCAAAAACGTGCTGGTCATCGCGCCGGGGCTGACGGTCAAGAGCCGTCTGGCGGTGCTGATACCCTCGACGCCGGGCAACTATTACGACGCCTTCCGCATCGTGCCCTCGGCGCTGCTGGACAAACTGCGCCAGGGGCGGGTGCTGGTGCATAACTGGCACAAGCTCAACTGGGAGAGCGCGGAGCAGGTCGCCAAAAAACGCAGCGTGGACAAGCGCGGGGCCAAGAGCGACGAGGCCTACACTCGCGAGGTGCTGGGTGAGATGTCCAGAGCACGCAATCTCCTGGTCATCAACGACGAAGCGCACCACGCCTGGCGCGTAAACGTGGAAGCCACCGGCAAGTATCGGCGCACACGCGACGTGAAGGACAGCGCCCAACAAGCCACTGTATGGGTCGGCGGCCTGGATCGCTTGCACCGCACGCGGGGGATTCTGACCTGCTATGATTTTTCCGCCACGCCCTTTGCGCCATCTGGCAGAAAGAGCACTGAGGAGGCCTTGTTCGGCTGGATCGTGAGCGATTTCGGCCTGAACGATGCCATCGAGTCGGGGCTGGTAAAGACGCCGCGCGTGGTGGTGCGCGACGATGCCGTGCCGGACGCCAAAACCTACAAATCGCGCCTCTATCACATCTACAACGACCCGGAGGTAAAGGACGACCTGAACCGCCGCGCCCGGCCGCACGAGCAGCTGCCCGACCTGGTGCTCAACGCCTATTACCTGCTGGGCTACGACTGGCGCGAGACGGCGCGGGAATGGGCCCAGGCCGGTATGCCTACCCCGCCGGTAATGATCACCGTTTGCAACCGCACCCAGACGGCCGCGCGGGTCAAGTACGCCTTTGACCACAAAAAAGTACACATTGACGAACTGTGCGACCCGGCGCGTATCCTGCACATTGACTCCCGGGTGCTTGAGAAAGCCGAGGCGCAAGAGGAGCCGCTTACCTCGGTAGAACTGAATCCAGAAGACAAAGAGGGGGATGCCGCGCCGGCCCGCAAACTGACCAAGAGCGAGCAGGCGGAGTTGCTGCGCCGAAAGGTGGACACGATTGGGCGTCCCGGCCAGCCCGGGGAAAAGGTACAGAGCGTCATCTCAGTGGGGATGCTCAACGAGGGGTGGGACGCCAGGACGGTGACGCACATTATGGGGTTGCGTGCCTTTACCAGCCAGCTGTTGTGCGAGCAGGTAGTCGGGCGGGGGCTGCGGCGCACGTCCTACGAAGTCAACCCCGAGACCGGCCTGTTTGACCCTGAGTACGTCAACATCTTTGGCGTGCCGTTCACCTTCTTGCCCCACGAGAGCAGTGAAGGCGTCATTCCCCCCCCGCCCGCGCCCAAGACTGCCATCGAACCGGATCCGGCTAAGGCGCAGTACGAAATCCGCTGGCCGAACCTGGTGCGCATTGACCACGTGTACCGGCCCATCCTGACGTTGGACTGGGGCCGCGTCCGGCCGCTGGAACTGGACGCCGCCCGCACTGCGCAGGTGGCCGAACTCTCCCCCATCCTCGAAGGCAAGCCGGACGTAACGCGGGTAAATCGCATTGAACTCGAACGGCTGGCGCGCGAGTTCCGCACCCAACGCATTATCTTTGAGGCGGCGCGCGACGTCTACGACCAGATGCAGCACACCTGGCAGGGAAGCAAGGAACTGCTGCTGGCGCAGTTGGTGCGCCTGGTGGAGCAGTTCATCCGCTCCGACAAAATCGCCATCCACCCGCCGCTGTTCTATCAGGACGAACTGCGTCGCCGCCTGATCATTACACTCAACATGACCAGGGTGGTGCAGCACTTGTGGGATGCCCTGCGTTTTGAGAACACCGAGCGGCTGGAACCGGTCTTTGACCGCGACCACCCGATCCGCGCCACCGGCGATATGAGTACCTGGTACACCGGCAAGCCGTGCGAACGCACGCTCAAGTCGCACGTCAACTTTTGCGTCTACGACAGCGCATGGGAGGCGTCCGATGCGTATGTGCTAGACTACCATCCGGGGGTCGCGGCGTGGGTCAAGAACGACCACCTGGGGTTTGAGGTGCTGTACATCTATCGCGGCGTGGTGCGCAAATACCGCCCGGATTTCCTGATCCGCCTGGTTTCCGGCGAGAAGCTGGTGCTGGAGACCAAGGGGCAAGACAGCGAGCAAGAGCGCGTCAAGCGGCGGTTTCTGGACGAGTGGGTAAACGCCGTCAACACCCACGGCGGCTTTGGTCGCTGGCGGTGGGCCGTCGTGCAGCAGCCGGGGGAGCTCAAGGATATTTTGGCGCAGTGCGCAGCGTCTGTGTGAGGATGGATAAGAGTGGCTAAGAAATGACCATTAAACGGCTGGTGCCTTTTGAGATATTCGGGCGTTTTTTAACGCCAGGTCGCAAAGACGCTAAGGTTGTATTTTCTACAAATCAATCAGGATTATCTGTACTGAGGGCTGAAAAGTAGCTGCGATTTCCAAATCGCGCTCCTGCTGGACTGCGATCCTAAATCGAGGTACTCGAAGCGTACAAGCCTGACGCTCAAGTGGGATGCGCCGCCGGTGTGGGTGGGCGGTGGAGGGATATGATTGAGGCGGGCAGACGGTCAACTATTCGCGTCCACGAATCAAAAGATGAGACAACTTCAACTAATCTAGGCTGGATTGCGGAAGCGAGGCTACCTGAAGATCCCGGTGCGGGAAAGACTTGTCTTGAGCGTAGTTGAAGGGCCACATACCGGGACCTGTGCGGGGGCTGTTGGGTGACTAGCAGCCCTTCCGCGAGACCGCCCTCTCTCCGGCGTTTACCATCACAATAAAAAGAAAGTCACAATTGTACCCGCTCTACATAAAAACGCCCCCAGGTATTTGCCTGGGGGCGTTGGGTATCTCACAACCTACGCGATCTTCTCAGCTGCTAGCGCTAACAGATTCGGGGCAGGGGCGCGCCGGTGAGCATTTGCAGGATGCGCTGCGCGCCGTAGGGGGTTTCGAGGACGACGCGCCCGGCGTGTTTCGCGGTGATGCGCCCGATGATGGCGGCCTCGCGGCCCAGGGGCTGAGCACGCAAGGCGCGTAGCGCGCGCTCAGCGGCCTCCGGGGCGACGGCGGCGACGAATTTACCCTCGTTGGCCGCGTAGAGGGGGTCGAGGCCCAGCAGCTCGCTGATGGCGCGCACTGCGTCCCGCACGGGGATGGCGGTTTCTTGGATGGTGATGCCGACGCCACTCTCGGCCCACTCGTTGAGCACGGTGACGAGGCCGCCGCGCGTAGCGTCGCGCAGGCAGTGTACCGCGCCGGGGGCCGCCGCCAGCAGCGCGGCGATGAGGCCGTTGAGCGGTGCGCAGTCGCTCTTCAATGTCGAGGTGAAGGCCAGTTCCTCCCGCTGCATCATCACCGCCATGCCGTGATCGCCCAATGTGCCGTTGACGAGGAGGACGTCGCCCGGCTCCAATTGCGCTGGCGAGAGCGCCAGTCCGGGGGGCACTACGCCGAGTCCGGCGGTGTTGATGAAGAGACCATCGGCGGCTCCGCGCTCAACTACTTTTGTATCCCCAGTTACGATTTGGACGTTAGCCGCGCGCGCGGTAGCGGCCATCGAAATAACGACCCGCTCCAATAAATCCAGAGAAAGACCCTCCTCCAGGATAAAACCGGCGGTCAGGTAATGCGGCGCCGCCCCGGCGACGGCCAGGTCATTCACCGTGCCGCAGACGGCTAATTTACCAATATCCCCGCCGGGAAATTCTAGCGGCTGGACGACGTAGGAATCGGTGGTCAGCGCCAACCGGCCCGCCGGGAGGGCTGGCAGCAGCGCGGAATCGCCCTCCGCACTCAACGTGGGGTTATCAAAATGGCGGATAAAGATGTCGCGCACCAACTCGTGGCTCAACAGGCCGCCGCTGCCGTGGGATAGTAAAATCTGGTTACTCATTTTTCGGGCCTCTCTTGTCCATCACGTTTTTAACTCTACGCCAATCCCATACTTGAAATATGCTGCGCACGCGCCTTCAGCGCTCACCATGCAGGGACCGATGGGGTGACGCGGGGTGCAGCCGCGACCAAAGAGGCCACACGCGGGCGGTTGAATGACGCCGCGCAGGATTTCTCCGCAGCGACAGCCGGGCGGTTCGGCTACCGGGGTGAGGGCTAGGGGGAAACGCAGGGCAGCATCGTGAGCGGCAAAGGCCGCGCGTAGTTGTAAGCCGCTGGCGGGAATCTCACCGAAGCCGCGCCATGTTGCCGGGACAACGTCGAAGACGCGCTCCAGCAGCTGTTGGGCTACCAGATTGCCGGCCGGCCGGACGCTGCGCCCGTAGCTGTTGGTCACGGTGGGCGTTTGGGTCACGCTGGCCTGTACCAGCGCGGAGATGGCGCTCAACAAATCCAGCGGCTCGAAACCGGCGACGGCGCAGGGGATGGCGTAGTCGCGCGGGAGAAATTGCCACGCCTGGCTCCCGGTGATGACGCTGACATGCCCCGGCCCGATAATACCATCCAGGGCTACTTCGCCCGCGTCCAAGATAGCGCGCATGGCAGGAGGGGTCAGTTTGTGCAGGCTTAACACGCTAAAGTTGGTGAGCGACTCTTGCTGCGCCTGCACCAGTGTGGCGGCGATGCCAGGCGCGGTGGTCTCAAAGCCAACTCCCAGGAAGACGACCTCACGTTGGGGGTGCTGGCGGGCGATTTTGAGCGCGTCCAGCGGGGAATAGACGAGGCGCACGTCCGCGCCCTGGGCGCGCGCGTCCTGCAGGGTTCCGCGAGAGCCGGGCACGCGGAGCATGTCGCCGAAGGTGGTGAGGAGCACGCCGGGTACGCCGGCCAGCGCGATAGCGTGGTCCAGGTCGGCGGCGGCGGTGACGCAGACCGGGCAGCCGGGGCCAGAACTGAGGACGACTTTGCCCGCGAGCAGCTGCCGCAATCCAAAGCGGAAGATGGCGTGGGTATGCCCGCCGCAGAACTCCATCAGGCGGACCGGACGGGTGGCCTCGCGCCGGATTTGGGCGACGAGCCGCGTGGCTAATTGAGGGTTGCGGAATTCATCAATATATTTCATGGGTAAACCTGAAGTCAAAAGTCAAGAGTCGAAAGTCAAAAGTCGAAAGTTAATCGGGTTGCATTTTAGACGTTGTGCCGCTACGTCGCTATGTTGCTGACACGCTAAAACGCTGCGATGCTCTCCCCTTGGATAAGGGCAATTTCGGCGAAGGCGTCCAGGGAGGCTTGCGCTTCCTCATCCGACATCAGGTTGATGGCGTAGCCGGTGTGGATCAAGACGTAGTCGCCTACTTTGGCCTCGGGCGTCATAATCAGGCTGATTTCGCGCTGGACGCCGCCCAGTTCCACGACGGCGTTGTGGTTTTTGCTGATGGATTTGATTTGTGTAGGTATAGCTAGGCACATATTACCTCTCTAGTCTAGTGTTCTGTTAAGTATAAAATGAGCAGTTGATTACCATCCGCCGACCGCTCCCTAGTCCCCGGAGGTGGACTGCGCCACCGTAGCCGCGACTTTAGTCGCCAGGCTAACTAACTAACATTACTGGCCACCACTCAAATCAGGGCTGACAGAACACTAGGTGTCACTCGTTAATCGCTAACAGCTATTCGCTAGCGTAGCTTGCCCCAGGGAGATGCCACCGTCGTTGGAAGGCACCCGGTGATGTAGTAGCACGTCGAAGCCAGCCGCGCGGAGTCGCGGAACGGCGAGTTGGAGCAGGAGTCGGTTCTGGAAGACGCCGCCGCTCAAGGCGACTACGTTGATCCCGGTCTGGTCGCGCAAACGTCCGTTGACGCGGAGGAGCATTTCGACGACCGTGTCGTGGAAGCGCCGGGCGCTCTGCGCTACAGCGGTGCCCCGCGCCAGCTCGGCTAAGAGCGCCTCAAAGAGCGGCGCCACGGTGATTTGAAGAACGCCTTCGTGATCCCCCAGAGTGAAGGGGTAAGGGGCAAAGGAATCTCGGCAGGACGCGGCCATTTGCTCTAATTCAATGGCGGCCTGCGCCTCGTAGCTGCTCTCGCGGCAGATGCCGAGCAACGCGCTGACGGCGTCAAAGAGACGCCCCATCGAAGAGGTTTGCGGTACGTTGACACCGCGCGCGATGATCTGCTGGAAGAGGTCAATTTCGCCGGGAGGGAAGCCCCCGGCCGGCAGCGATTCCACGCCCAGTAGGGCGATGCTGTAGGCGGCGGCAATCCGCCAGGGATGGCGCGTGGCCGCGTCCCCGCCGGGGAGCGGGAGATATGCCAGCTGCGCGGCGCGCCGGAAGCCCCGATAATCGCCTACCAACCACTCGCCGCCCCAGATAGCGCCATCGGTGCCGTAACCGGCGCCATCGAAGGCCACGCCGAGCACCGGGCCGGCTTCCAGGGTGCGCCCGTTATCCACCAGACAGGCGGCGATATGCGCGTGATGGTGCTGGATGGGTAACGGCGCGGGGAGACCGTGCTCCTCAGCGTATTGTCGCGCGAAGCGGGTGGTGAGATAGTCGGGGTGCAGATCGCAGGCGACGAGTTCCGGCTGGAGGCGAAAAAGATGTTGGTAAGTCGCCAGCGCGCTCTGATAATGCTGCAAGGTCTTCCAACTCTCCAGATTGCCGATATGTTGGCTGAGAAAAGCGTGTGTATCGCGGGTGAGACAAAAGGTATTTTTGAGCAGCGGGCCGGTGGCGAAGATGCGACGGGCAGGGAACGGCAGCGGAATGGGGACGGGAGCGTAACCTCGCGCGCGGCGGAGAGGTTGAGTGAGGTGTTCTATTTTCAGATTGGAGCGGGGGGCACCAGTCTCGATTGTCACAGGGAGTACTTGCCAGACAGAATCATCGTAGCGCGCATAAATTTCGCGGTTGTGGAGCAGGAAAGCGTCGGCCAGCGGGGCGAGGCGGCGCAAAGCCTCGGCGTTCTCTTGGGCGATGGGTTCTGCGGTGACGTTGCCGCTGGTCATCACGAGCGGGCGACCCACGTCGCGCAGCAGGAGATGGTGGAGGGGAGTGTAGGGAATCATCATGCCCAGAGTCTGCTGGTGCGGCGCGACTGCGGCCACAATTGGCGGCCGGGGTGGCTCTGGGGCTGGCTTACGGCGTTCCAGCAACACGATGGGGCACTGCGGTGATTTGAAGAGCGCGGCTGCCTCTGGCGGAACTTCGCAGTAAGCGCGCACATCGTCAAGTGTGGGCACCATGATGGCGAAGGGTTTGTAGGGGCGGTGTTTGCGCCGGCGCAGCGTGCGGACGGCCGCGGCGTTGGTGGCGTCACAGGCCAGGTGAAAGCCGCCCAAGCCCTTGATAGCCAAAATCGCGCCATTTTCTAGTAGCTCTTTGGCACGCCCCAGAGCGGCTGCATTGGAGAGCTCCGGCTGCGTATCCGGTGCGTCCTCTCGCTCTCTCGCTGACTCACCCTCTCGCTTTTTCGCCTTTTCGCTTTCTTGCCTTCTCGTCTTCTCGCCTTTTCGCTGACTCGCTCTCTCGCTCAACCAGATATGCGGGCCGCAAGTGGGGCAGGCGTTGGGCTGCGCGTGAAAACGGCGGTCGGTGGGGTCTTCGTACTCGGCGCGGCAGGCAGCACAGAGCGGGAAGACCCGCATGGTGGTTTGGGGGCGGTCATAGGGGATATCCTCAATGATGGTGAAGCGCGGACCGCAGTTGGTGCAGTTGATGAAGGGGTAGCGGTAGCGGCGGTCGGCGGGATCGAAGAGCTCGCGCAAGCAATCAGCGCAGGTCGCGACGTCGGGCGAGATGAGCAGATGTTCTCCAGGTTTACGCTCTGAGCGGCGGATCTCGAAATCCGCATAACCCGGCGGTGAAATTGGCTTTACCTGCAACGAAGTGATTTGCGCCAATGGCGGTGCTGCTTTCTCTAACGCTACGGCGAAAGCGTCCAGCGCGTCTGGCGCCCCTTCTACTTCGATATCAACGCCGCCGGAGTGGTTGAGCACCCACCCGGCGAGCGCCAACCGTCCAGCCAAGTTGTAGACAAAGGGTCGAAAACCCACGCCCTGGACGATGCCAGTGATGGTGATGTGGGCGGCGGTCTTTAGATGGGGTGAATTCACAGGAACTCTCACTAACTAAAACGCGCTCAAAGAGCTGCCACATATCTGCCGGCCAGGGAGCGTTGAAATCATCTGGTACGATAACTTCATCGGCGCACAGCCCTAATGGTCATTTTAGGTTTCACAATAACCTTCCCGTTAGTTCTACGGTTAGCTATTCTTCTCTACCCAATCCAACCACACAGCCATTCCTGCCCCGGTTTTAGCGGAGAGTGGGATGACGGGAGCATCGGGGTTAAGGCCGTGGACTAATTTGCCGAAAGCCGCTAGGTCAAAATCGAGGTAAGGTAAGAGATCGGCTTTGGTGACGACGACCACGTCCACGGCCTCAAAGATGGCCGGATATTTGTAAGGTTTATCATCGCCTTCTGGAACGCTGAGCAGAGCTACTTTGCGACTTTGCCCTAAATCGAAGGCTACGGGGCAGATTAAGTTGCCAACATTTTCTACTAAAATCAGATCTAGCTCGGCCAGCGGCAAACTGTGTAAGCCCTGATGGACCATCGGTGCATCTAAGTGACAGCCGCCGCCGGTGTTGATCTGGACCACTGGTGCGCCGGTGGGAACGATCTTCTCCGCATCTATTTGTGAAGCCACATCGCCTTCAATAACGCCAATGTGTTTCTTGGCGCGCAAGGCCTCGATGGTGGCTATCAGCAGTGTCGTCTTCCCCGCGCCAGGTGAGGCCATGATATTAAACATGGAGATTTGATGAGTTTGTAGGTGCTCCCGGTTATTTTCGGCCGCTTGAGCATTAGCCCCTAGTATTTTTTGCACTACCGGGATTTTTACCGGGGGAGTTACTTCTTGTGCGTGAGTATGTTCTTCACAACCGCAGGTGTCACACATAATTTCTCCTATTCGAGTGTTCGTTAATTTTTAATTCACAGATTACGCCGATTAGACTTGGCCTTTGTTCGGTCCCAGTTACCTGTTTACTAGTGTTCTGTCAAGTGTAAAATGAGCAGTTGATTACCATCCGTCGACCGCTCCCTAGTCCCCGGAGGTGGACTGCGCGAGGGTAGCCGCGACTTTAGTCGCCCGGCTAACATTACTGGCCACCACTCAAATCAGGGCTGACAGAACACTAGATCCTGTTTACTGAACCTCAATACTCTCGACGTAGAATTCTTTCCCGGCGAGCACCTTGCCTCCCAGGGCGTGACATTTGGGGCAGACCCAGTCGAGCTTGGTAGGCGAGAATTCTTGTCCGCACTGCCAGCAACGGAAACGGACGGCCTGCCGGTGGAAATGCAAGGTAGCTCCCTGCGCAACCGTCCCTGGCGAGATTAGATCAAAATAAAATTGAATAGAGTCATTGACGAAGCTGGACATATCACCAATCACTAGATGAATATCGGTGACGTGGTGGGTGCCGGCCCCGGTCGCGTGTTCGGTGACGATGCGTAGAATATCTTCGGTGACAGCCAGCTCGTGCATTTAGATTTACTCCTCTGCGATGAGCTCTAGGATACGATCTCGGGCGGGGGAGACTAAAGCCGCCGTCTCCGCAGAGAGCTCTTCCCCAAAATTAAAGTCATGTCCCAGCAAAGAGAGCAGTACTGCTTGCGGTGCATGACCATAGCTCTGTTGGGCCAGCGCCAGCACCGTCGAGGGATGGAATTGGTGAGCCACAAAAGGAGTGCGATAGGCGACTGCAATCCGCTCCTCGTGTAGAGAGGCGGGGATTGTCTCCACGTGGGCATCCACAAAGAGCACCTGGTCGTAATCCGCCACGGTCTCTGCCAACTCCGGAACCATTTGATGCAAGACTACCGTGTCAATCGCATGTCCCAAATCATCGAAGCCGTCATCCAGTGGTCCCAAGGGGGGACGACCTAGTTGCGCGCGCAAGGCGTTAATGACGACCCGGGCGACACCATCATCACGGCGAAAAGTATTACCAAAGCCAGCGACTAAAGTTCGTTTCAAGGTTACTCCTCTCTTGCGTTAGGCACTTAACACTCAAATCCGGGCACAAAGAACAAAAAGTTCACCGCAGAGATGCAGCAGACCCAGAGAGAAACAAGAAAACTCTGTATAACTTCCCGTATTTTTTGTTCTAAGTCCCCGTCCCCGGGGTCTGGGAGCAGGGTAAGTGCTGCTTTTGCCAGGGTGCGTTTTTTCTCTGCGCTCTCAGCGTTCTCTGCGGTGGGTGCTCTAAGTTCTGGCGCTCCCCTAGTCGCGGTGGACGGTGTCCAATAATTCTCCAGCAGGACTGTACAGTTCGATGTGCATGGGCATTTGCCCCATGGCGTGGGTGGAGCAGGAGAGGCACGGATCGTGAGCGCGGATGGCAGCCTCAACGCGGTTGAGCATCCCCTCGGTGAGCTGGTTGCCGTCCACGTACCGCTTGGCGACCATGTTGACGGAGTGGTTCATGGACCAAGCGTTGCCGGCGGTGGCGACGATGAGGTTAACACGTTGTATCACGCCCAGATCGTCGGTCCAATAGTGGTGGAAAAGCGTGCCCCGCGGCGCTTCAATGCACCCCACGCCTTCGCCGGTGATTGCTCCCCGTTCACCTACTACAGCGTTGTTGAGGATGTCCGGGTCTTCCAGTAGCTCGCGGGTGCGTTCCAGCGCGTAGAGAATATCAATCAATCGCGCGTAGTGGAAATAGAGGGTGCCTTCTACTGGTTTACCCCCATTGAGCGATTTCCAGATTTTCATCTCGCTCTGAGCTAGCGGCGTGCTGATGTGGCTGGCAGCGTTGAGACGGCCCAGCGGGCCGACACGATAGATGCCTGCGGGATAGCCCAGCTGTTTATAGTACGGGGATTTGAGGTAAGTATATTTGTTGACCCGCTCGCCGATATAATCCAGATAGTTACAGGGATCGAATTGTTCTAGCAATTCACCGTCCTGATCTACGATGCGCAGCTGGCCTCCGTAGAGTTCCAACGCGCCATCTTCTTGTACCAAGCCCATGTGGGCCGAGGGGAAGACCGCGAATTCATCCATCACTTGTTGGTTCTCTTGCATCCAATTCTTGAGGAAGGAGATCCCCACCAGGGTGGTGGCTAACTGGTCGTCGATCCCTTTGAGCATCCACTCGCGGTCTGCGGACATTAGGGGTTTAGTTACCCCGCCGGGGATCGCGAAGATAGGATGAATCCGGCGCTCGCCTAACCGGCGGATGATCTCTTGGCCGTAGGCGCGTAACTTTATGGCCTTGATAGCCAGCGCGGGATTGGTTTGCACTATCCCGCCCACGTGACGGACTTTGGGATCGGCGTCGAAACCGAAGATCAGGTCCGGTCCGGCCAGCTCGAAAAAATGCATGCCGTGTGATTGGATTACTTGCCCCATGTGCATTAGCTCGCGTAATTTATTGGCCGTGGGGGTCGGGGTCATCCCCGCCACCTGATCGGCGGCTTTGGCCGCGGCCAAATGGTGGCTCACTGGGCAGATACCGCAGATACGGGGGGTGATTTCGGGCATTTCGTAGAACATGCGCCCCTCGCTGAACTTCTCAAATCCTCGGAACTGCTCCACGTGGAAGAATGATTGCTCTACTTTGCCGTCATCATCCAGATGGATGGTGATTTTCGCATGGCCCTCAATGCGTGTTACTGGGGAAATAGTAATTTTTTTACCCATAGTGTCTAACCTCCATCCATACCGTATTTTAGGACATCGCCTTCTAATTTGGGCATCCGCCCGGCGACTAGTTCACTCAACACGTACCAGATAGCATCGGCGCTGGGCGGACAACCGGGGAGATAGATATCTACCGGGACTATCTCATCCACGCCAGAGACCTGTTCCGTCAACGGGGGGAGATCCTCATGCTCGGGGATTACGCCATCAACGGTGCTCTCGGTTTCAATGTACCCGCGACGCAACACTGCATCTTTATCAAAGAAGTTCCGCATGGTGCAGATTCCGCCAGTTACGGCGCAGTCGCCCATCGCGATGAGTATTTTGCAGCGTTCGCGCATGAGTTTCGCTTCGGCTATATGTTCCTCGTTGCCGATGCCTCCGGTGAGGATCCCGACGGTTACGCCTTCTTTAGGCGGATGTTTCAGGTCGGTGATGGGAGTAGCGCTCAGCTCCACATATTTTAGTAATTCTATAATGCGCTCGTCGATGTCTAGAAAAGACATGTGACAACCGGCGCATGATTCCAACCATTGTGATGCTACGGTGATTTTTTCCATAACAACTCCTAGTAAATAGAGAAACTAGCCGATAGTAAAATGCACCCCTAATTTAGCTAGCTTCCAGACTTTAACCAATCAACTTCGCCAGTGCGACCAGGACTTCCGCCTCATCGCGCACACCAGAAGGCAGCTCTAAGGCTGCTTGTAGCGGCAGCACTTGGCCTTCCAGGTTAGTGACGTGACCGCTGCGCTCGGCCCAGATGGGCGTGGGCAAGACCACATCGGCTTTTTCAGTGAGCGGGGAGTGGTAGCTGGCCTGCACCACGGTGAAAGCTCCGTTTAGCTGTTCAACCCACGCGGCCTTAACTGGATGTTCACCTAGCAACACCAAGCGGGTCTCGGCGGGTGCGGGGGCCAGCGGGGCCAGCCCGGCGGCGGCAGCCCCCCGCCCGTTACGACCCGGTTCCAGACCCAAGAAAACGGCTTTCTCGGCCAGCGGCTTGAGGGCCGCGATACCTTCAGCGGTTAGACCAGCGCCATAGACGACAACGACTGCGGCCGCATCGGGTATGTCAACGCTAACTTTGTCCATCTCGGCGTAGGAGACGTTGAGCTGGGCATAACTGCGCAGCTCATTTTCCGGTTCGCCCACCAGCGCGATAGTCGCGCCGTTATCCGCCGCGCGTTTGATGAAGTATCCTACCACCTTGTGAGTGGTTAGCGGCTTGGCGCCGGCGACCACGATGTAATCGGCGGCCAACACATCGGGGATGGTGGCGCCTTTTCCGTAACCCAGCTCCGGCAGAGTGCCGCAGAGCAGGCCGGCTGGGTCCCCGATCTTTTCAAAGAGCTTGCCAAACGCCTGGAACGCTGCGTTGGTGGTAGCAGTGGCGGCCAATCCCTGGGCTGTCCCGGTAGCCAGCTTTTCGGCCACCCAGGGCAGCGCTTCTTCCCAGCTACATTCCTGGAGTTGCCCATCTTTGCGTACCAACGGAGTCTGGACTCGCTGACGCTCTTCGTCATAGAGCGGCTCAAAGCGGCCCTTGACGCAGAGTAGGCCATCGTTTGGCGCGGCACCGAAGATGCCGTCCACGCGCAGCAGGCGCTCGTACCGCGTGACCACGTCGAGTTGGCAACCGACGCTGCATTGTAGACAGGTGGTCTGAGTATGCGTCACATCTTTCTCACGGCCGCCATACGCGCTGCGCACGTCGATCAAGGCGCCGGTGGGACAAACCTGCAAACAGGTGCCGCACTCGATACAAGTGGATTCGCCAAACGGGACGTCCAAGTCCGCGATAACCCGGGTGCCGGCGCCGCGTCCCTTGAGATTGAGAGTATGATTGGCTGCAATCTCAGCACAAGCGCGAATGCAGCGCGAGCAGAGGATACAACGGTTGGGGTCCTGGATGAAGTATTTGCGGGAAGCGTCTATTTCAAATTTCTCGTAAGGGCGGGGATAGGTGAAGTGCTCTAAGCCGTAACGGTAAGCGGCATCTTGCAGCTCACAATCGCCGCTCATCTGGCAGAACATGCAGTAGTGGTTGCGCTCTGAAAAGAGCAGTTCCAGTACAAATTTACGGACGTTGACCGCTTGCTCGGTCTCGGTTTGGATATTCATCCCTTCCGTAGCGGGACAGGTGCAAGCCGTTTGCAAGCCACGCATACCGGCTACCTCTACCAGACACATGCGGCACGCACCCCAGTTGGTCAACGCCGGGTGATGGCAGAGAACTGGAATATCTACTCCCACCTCTTTGGCGACCTCTAGGATGGTCTGTCCTTCTTCTACCATAACCTCTTTGTCATTGATAGTCAGTTTTATTTTGCTCATCTTCTGTAACGTCTCCTTACTAATTGATTGAAAGTCAGGGTTTGCCCGTTAGCAGTTGGTTTAAGCGTGACTGGTAAGCTGGCAAGCGATAACTTTGTAGTTGATCAGCATTTTTTCTGGATGGTTTTTGGGCTGAACCTCTGACACATTATCAAGAGGCTACTTGTTTTTTATCCATCGGACAAACCGCAGCCGGGCATTCACCCCGGACGTGGGCCTCAAACTCCTCGCGGAAATAACGGAGACCGGTAATGATCGATACCGGGGCAGCTTGCCCTAACCCACAGAAAGAGGCGGTACTGGCATAGGTTGCGGCCTCTTCCAGGTGCTCCAAGTCTTTCTGAGTCCCGTAACCCCGGCGTAACCGTTCCAATGATTCTAACATCTGGACGGTGCCCACACGGCAGGGAGTACATTTGCCACAGGATTCGGCTACAAAGAAACGTTCCAGTACATAGGCCAAGTCTACAATGCAAGTATCATCTCCACAGATTAGGAGCGCGCCGCTGCCCAGTGACGCTCCCTGCTTCTGCATTGACTTGTAATCCAGCGGCACATCCAACATCTCCGGGGGGATAAAGCTGCCCGAAGCGCCGCCCGTCTGGGCACATTTGAACGTTTTGCCATCCTTCATGCCGCCGCCGTAAATATCCAGCACCTCCCGCAGCGTGATCCCCATCGGGACCTCAATCAGCCCGGTGACGTTGACAGCACCTAACATGGTGTAAACCTTGGTGCCCGGGCAACGCTCGGTTCCGATGGAGCGGAACCATTCCACCCCGTTGCGGATAATGGGGGGGATATTGGCTAGCGTCTCCACATTGTTGACCACGGTAGGTTCATCACGGAACCCGGCCACGGTGGGATAGGGCGGGCGGATACGCGGGATGCCCCGTTTGCCCTCCAAGCTTTCCAGCAGCGCGGTCTCTTCGCCGCAAATGTAAGCGCCGGCGCCAGCGTGGAGGTGGATGTGGAAGGAGAAGCCGCTCTCCATGATATTGTCGCCCAGCAAGCCATACTCTTCTGCCTGCTGGATAGCCAGTTCCAGCCGCTCCCGGGCTTGTCCGTATTCGCCACGGATGTAAATCCAACCCTGGTCGGCACCGACAGCGTAGCCGGCAATCGCCATTGCTTCTAATACTGCGTGCGGGTCGCCCTCCAAAATCAGGCGGTCTTTGAAGGTGCCCGGTTCGGATTCGTCGGCATTGCAGACGATGAATTTCTGGGCAGACTGCTGACTTTCCACGAAAGACCACTTCAGCCCGGTGGGGAAGCCCGCGCCGCCGCGTCCCTGCAAACCGGATTCTTTGATTGTCTCCACCACCGCGTGCGGGGAGAACTCACTGAGTACAGTGCCCAGCGCGAAATAGCCATCCTCGGCAATGTACTCTTCAATAGCCGTGGGATCAATGCTGCCGGCCCGTTGCAATACCACGCGCTTTTGGGCGTAAGTGTCGCCTTGTTGACCGGGCAGATGTGCGCTCTCACCGCTTAACATCTCTGGCGGAGCCAATAAATGCTCGACTACGCGCCCCTTGTAGAGCTGTTCTTCCACGATATAGGCCGCGTCTGCCGGTGTGACCGGGCCGTAGCGGGTCCCTTCTGGGTAGATGATCACCAATGGCAACGCATCGGTGCGATTTGCTGGGCCCATGTACACAACCTGGACTTCGTTCAGCAGCCCGTAGCGGGATAGCTCGGCTTCAAAGGCTAGCTTGGTCTCCTCAGCGCCGCGCGAAAGACTAAGAGAATCGCTAGAAATCAATATGCGCGCGCGGATCATGCCGCATCTCCTGCGCGGTAGTGATTCAGAATATCCGTAACCTTTTCCGGGGTGAGATTCCCGTAAGGCTCATCGTCCACCAGCATGACCGGGCCTACTGCGCAGAGTCCGAGGCAGCTGGTGGGCCAGAGAGTCCAGAATCCATCTGTGGTAGTCTCCCCAAATTGGATGCCCAACTTGTGCTCCAACGCTTCCCAGATTTCGCGGCCACCCGCGATGTGACAGGGCGCATCTTCGCAGAATTTGATCACGTGCTTGCCCAGCTGCTCCACGTTGATCTTGGTGTAGAAGCTGGCTACGCTGAAGACCTCGCTGGGGGGCAGCTGGAGCTGCGTGGCTACCACTTCCATAGCCTCCTTAGTGAGGTACCCGCTTCTCTGGCTCAGATCGCGCAGGATCTCCACCAACGCTTCGCGGTTTGTTCCGTGTTGATTGATGACTTCGTGAATTTGTGTTAAATTTGTTTTCATATTTACCTCTTTTGGTAGTCAGGTAGTCAGGTAGTCTGGTGGTCAGGTAGTCGGATAGTCTGGTAATCTCCAATCTTGGTTATCCGTCTATCGGTTGGGTTGAGCTGCCGGCGGGTTTCCCGTAGAGCCTTCGCCACAGGGCACATCGCTTTGCCACACCATCTTTGTTTTGAGCCGCGACTTAGCCGGTCAGCTCCAACCCGTGTTAGCCCTTGTAGTGACAGGACAACACAAACCCACTTCCGAGACCATAGGGCCTCTTTCGCTCTTCAACATGATTGCCAACACGGTTTCCAGCGCCCATTGAACAAACTGACCCGGTTGGTTGGAGGGAAATCCAGCCTTCAGCCATGTAGGATTCAAGCTCGGCAACCGTTGCTGAATTCAGTATTACAGGAATTGAGTACTGAGACATACATAGCAATTGCGCCGCAGTTTCGTCACCGAATACTTGGCGAAGCAAGCTATCTAGTGACGCACCCGATAGCTCAGTTGAACCAGTTAGCAGCCTCTTATATTCACGTAGTGCTTTCCTATCAATGACATCTGCATGCGCCATTTTGTGGTGCTTATCACAGAGCAAAATGAGGTTATCTATAGTGTTGTTTTCCCTGTTCTTATCAATGTGGTGGAATTCAAGATAAGTGTGCTCATTGCATCCTTTTATAGCGCAGCAATGACCAGACTCAACCTCAACCGAGCGACGAAGTTCTGCCGGGATGGCTTTTCTTGGTTTTTTGTAGTTTGTTTCCGTCATATTGTCCACGAATTAAAAGGTTGCGGGCTATCTGACTAATGACCATTCGACTAACGACTATCTGACTATCCGACTAATCTTACTCCACATGCACCGCGTCAACCGGGCAGACTTGCGCACAGATACCGCAGCGGATGCAGACTTCTGGGTCTATGACGTGTGTCTCCTTCGGCTTTCCGCTGATGGCGTTGACCGGACAGTTGCGGGCGCAGCGGGTGCAGCCGATGCAAGCCTCTGGGTCAATGGTAAATTCAATCAATCCCTTGCAGACTTTGGCCGGGCACTTCTTGTCGTAGATGTGCGCCTCGTACTCGTCGCGGAAGTATTTGAGGGTGCTCAAAACGGGGTTCGGAGCGCCTTGCCCTAACCCGCAGAGCGAGCCGTCTTGGATGTATGTAGCTAATCCTTCTAAGGTCTCGATGTCGCCAGGTTTGCCTTCACCCGCACAGATGCGCTCTAGTATTTCCAACATGCGGCGCGTGCCTACGCGGCACGGCACACATTTGCCGCAAGATTCGTCCTGCGTAAATTCCATAAAGAAGCGGGCGATATCCACCATACAGGTGTCCTCGTCCATCACCACAAAACCACCGGACCCCATCATGGAACCGACTCCAGCCAGACTCTCGTAATCGACGGGCAGATCCAAGTATTTTTCCGGGATACAGCCGCCCATCGGGCCGCCGGTCTGCACGGCCTTGAATTTTTTACCATTCAGCACTCCTCCCCCGATATCGTAAACGATCTCGCGGATGGTCATGCCCAGGGGTACCTCAATCAATCCCGTGCGCGCTACCTTCCCCGCGATGGCGAAGGTCTTGGTGCCTTTGCTCTTCTCCGTGCCCATCGAAGCGAACCATTCCGCCCCGCGCCGGAGGATTTTGGGGACATTGGCCAAGGTTTCCACGTTGTTGATATTGGTGGAGTCTCCCCAGAGGCCGGAGTTGGCGGGGTAAGGGGGCCGGGTGAGCGGCATCCCGCGCTTCCCTTCAATGGATTGCATCAACGCGGTCTCTTCTCCGCAGACGAAAGCGCCGGCGCCCATGCGGATCTCGATATCAAAGTCAAAGCCGCTCTCGAAGATATTTTTGCCCAGCAAGCCGTACTCACGCGCTTGGTTGATGGCGGTGCGCAGGATTTTGATGGCAATGGGATACTCGGCGCGCACGTAGATGTAGCCCTGTTGCGCGCCGATGGCGTAAGCTGCGATCGCCATGCCTTCTAGCACCGCGTGGGGATCACCTTCCAGAACGCGACGATTCATAAACGCGCCGGGATCGCCCTCATCAGCATTGCAAATCACGAACTTCTGTTCGCTCTCCGCCCGGCGGGCGAAAGTCCATTTGAGCCAGGTGGGGAAGCCCGCGCCACCCCGACCCCGTAACCCCGATTTCTTCATCTCGGCGATCACGTCATCCGGCGCCATCGTGGAGAGCACTTCGCCCAGTGCAATGTAACCGTCTAAGGCGATATAATCGTCGATATTTTCAGGGTCAATTTTCCCGATGTTATCTAGCACCACGCGCACCTCTTTAGCAGAAGGCGGAGGGAGCGGTTCACTGGGTGGTTCTTGATAGGTCAATTTTTCTACTGGCCGGCCCTTGAGCAGATGCTCGGCGACAATGAGTCGCATATCGTCGGCAGTCAGGTCGACGTACTGGGTCCCTTCCGGGTAGATGACCAGCTCTGGGCCTTGTTCATCGTGGCCCAGCGTGCTAACTTCCATTACTTGGACTTCATTCGCCAACCCTAGCGCGGCGAGTTCCTCCAGGAGAGTAGCTTTTACCTCCCGTGCCCCCAGGTCAATACATTGCGGGCTGCCGCTAATCAATACATGTGCGCGGTAAACCATAAAAAACCTCCTTATGACAGATTGTTACTTGGCCTGCGAGTGCAATTTTATTGCCATACGCTTCATGTGGGGGAGGATCGCCATGACGTTCAGTGGGGCGCCCGGTTCTTTCCCGCTAAATTCGCTATAGAGGCGTTCCACGTTGGGAACAATCCGTTCAGGGTCCGCCCAAGCGGCGAACTTCCCCAGAGGAATGTCCTGGGCTGCGGCGAAGGCCTCCATTCCGGCAGCGAAACGCTGCCGGGACTCGTCACGGATGTAAGCCAGATACTCGCGGCTCTCCAATACCCCGGATTTGTCGGTCACCGGCCCGTGGCCGGGAACGTATACTTTGGCATCTAGACTAGCCAGGAGATCCAAGGTTTCGATCCAGCCGGAGACGTACCCGGCCAGTGCCAGCGGGGTACACCGGTAGAAAAGGAGGTCTTGACAGAAGACGATTCCTTCGGCAGGCAGATAAATGAAGATATCGCCCTTAGTATGCGCCGGGCCATTGTAGACCAATCGAATTTCACGGTCTCCCTGGTAGAGAGTGAGTTGTTTTTCAAAGGTGATATCTTGGGGAGTGCCCTTGGCGCCCTCGAAACTGAGGTGGGGGAACATAGCTTCGTAGGTCCGGGGGCCGATCTGCATCTCTGCCAGAGTCATCTCCCGACAGAGTCTGTGGCAGATGGTCTTTGCCTGGGGAAAGAAGTGGTTGGTCCAAGTGTGGTCGCCGTGCCCGTGGCTGTTAATCAACCATTTGACCGGCCGGTCGGTTACTTGCTCGATGTGGGCGATGAAAGCCTGTACCATCTTTGCGTTAGCCAGGGAATCCACAACTAGCGCCTCTTCTGGTCCGACGATCAGCCCGGCGTTGCTCACGAACCAGGTGCCATCGGCTTGAATATAGGCGTATACTCCAGGGGACAATTCTTTCATTGCTGTTTTCCAAGTTGACATGATTTCATTTTCCTCGGTATATGATGAGAATAGGATGTTCAGCTCGTGTGCGTGGTCTGCACTTCCCATTCGGTCACCGGTTGGCCGTCGATCAGACGTTTGGCAATCAGGGTGGCCGCGCGCGCCGCATCTATTTTGCCATACCAGATGGGTTCCTCAGCGCCGACTTGGATCTTGACCAGCGGCTCATATTCGCAGAGGCCAATGCAGCCGGTCTGCGTGACCACCACATCTTTGATCTGACGCTGTTCAATCTCAGCGAGAATAGCTTTCATCGTGTTGCGCGCGCCGGCGGCAATGCCGCAGGTGCCCATCGCCACGGTGACACGCGCGCGCGCTTCCTCTCCACTTAATTGGCGACGCTGCAGGGCGCGTTCTTTGATTTTGCGTAGTTCTGCTAAATTTTTCATACTCTGTTTCCTCCTAAGCTATAGATCAACGAGTTAGTAAATTATCAAGTGCTTAGCTCTGGGTATCCCGGCTTCCAAAGTATTTCTGATAAATCCCAGCACGTCGGGATCTGAAAGCGGCGCCGCATCTTCCAAGATAGCTCGCATCTCGCGGGTATCAAAAACAAACTCCTCTGCTGATTGAGCCGTTAGATTTAGGAGCCGGTGGCGATAATAAAGATCAACTTGGGGATAACCGACGATTAAACAAGTGATAGTCGCCGTCAGGTCGCCTAGCGGAGGCCGGTCAATGTGGCTATGTTGGAAAGTAGCCGCTAGCGTCGTCCCTTGACCCGGTTGCGAGTGCATCGCAAAATTCCCTCCGCACATCTCCGCTGTCTGTTTGAGGAAAGGGATTCCCAACCCTACCTTGCGCGTGGTGCGCGTCGTGACCCAGGGATCAGCAATGCGTTGGAGCATCTGGGCATCCATCCCCGCGCCATTATCCCGCAGGGTGATGGTGAGCAGGTCCTGCAGTAAATCCTCTTCAATTTCCACCGCTATCAACGTGGCGCCAGCCTTGACGCCATTCTCGTAGATATCCAGGATATGTTGGGACAAGTCTCGGAAAACGGTCATTTGGTTAGTCAATTAGTCGGGTAGTCAGATGTTGATCCTCGAATTTAGACTTTCAACCTTCGACTTTGGACTCCTACTTGTATTTACGTAGAATGCGACCGATCTTGCTAGGATCAACCCGCCCGGCAATGTCGTCATCAATCATCACCACCGGGGCTTGCGAACAGGCTCCCACGCAGCGGCAAATCTCCAGTGTAAAGCGATTGTCTGCGGTAGTTTCGTTTACCTCTACTCCCAGTACCTGTTTAAGTTTCTCTAGTAGCGTCGGGCCGTTACGCACATAACAGGCGGTTCCCAAACAGACGCTGACTTTATGCCGTCCAATGGGACTGGTGCGAAAAGAGGAGTAAAACGTCAATACGCCATAGAGATGGCTGAGCGGTACATCCAGCTGCTCTGCGAGATAGCTCTGCATAGGAGGAGAGATGTAACCCACCGTTTCTTGCACTAAAGTCAATACCAACATGGTGGCTCCGGGTTTGCCAAGATTTTCGACCAGAATGGCGTCAATTTTTTCTCTGATTTCCGGCTGTAGCTCTGTTACCAGTTCTCCGGGAGGAGTAACATTCATAAGTTCACCTCGATTATATGTATATTTTTGCATGTAAACGGTAAAAAAACAAATCCCACTAGGGAGCATAATCAGACGACATTATACTAGCGATTTTTTAATTCCAAAGTGATATTGAGCGTTCTTTCACTGGCAACTTTACGCGACTTAGGAGTTATCGGTTTAGGGGACGTGGAAATACCGCTCGTCCGCGCCGTGGAGGGCGCGGCGCAACTCGGCGCTGGTCGGTGCGGCCAAGAAGAAGGTGGTCCTTACTTGTCCAATGGCGTCCAACCAATGCGCATCGGAGTTGGTGATGAGCGGCACGTCCGGCAGAAAGGGGTACCGGTGCTGCACTTCGGAGGAGCGCAAGCGGGAGGAAATTTCCGCCGCATCAGTCACCAGGTGGGGGGGCCAGAGACCCAATACTCCCAGCAGCCCCTTAGCCGGACGGGTGATGTGAGCGGGGATGACCAGCCCGCCCAGCGCGTGGACGGCGCGGGCGGCTTCCTCTAACGGAATTTGCGTGGGGCCTTGGTAGAAAAAGAGTTCTTCACGTACAAAATCCCCCTCGGCATCGACCACAAATTGCGGGCCGAAGCGTTCTGGATCATTTTGAAGCGGCAGAAGATGCGCATGCACCTCTTGTTGCCAGGCCGTAGCTTGTGCTAAGGTGTCGAAAATGCAGAGCAGTTCCACTTCCTCCTGCGTTTGGAATTCCATGCCCGGCAACACGGTCAGCCCGGTGCCGCGCGCTGCGGCTATCACTGCCGCAGCGTTAGCTGTGGCATTGTGATCGGTGATCGCGATGATGTCCAGCCCCTGGGATAACGCTTCAGCAACGATCAAAGGGGGAATCATCTCCACCTCGGCGCAAGCAGAGAGCACCGTGTGAATATGCAGGTCGGCCTGGTAGGCGCGGAGGGGGGGCACGTCCGTCTCTAGTAGCCTGCCTGGATCAATTTGGCGACGGTTTCATACGTTGGCTCTGTGCTGGAGAGGAGAATCACCCCTTCCGCCGCGGCTCTCTCCACCGTCGCCGGGGCAATGGGGGCCGCTTCTGTTACCACAATCGCCGCCACTTCCAACATGGAAGCGATGGCGATGATGTTAAGATGGGTTTGCAGGGTGAACCAGAGCTGGTCTGGCTGCGCGCCGGCCATCACGCAACTCAATAGATCGGCGATATAACAACCTTGCGCTTCACGCTCCAATTGTGCTGTTCCGGCCAGCACCTGCAAATCTAGTTCGGCTACGATTTTCTCCAGTTTCATCTGCGCTCTCCTCCATTTGGCACTAAGTGTGATGCGCTATTTATGGCACGGCTACATTGAAAATCATCTCCACGCGGGTCCCGACGGTCAAAGCGGACCAGACGTGCAACTCATCGGCGCAACGCTCGGCGTTGACCAAGCCCATACCAGCCCCGAACCCCATCTCACGGGCTTTGGACGAAGCGGTGGAATAGCCAGGCTGGCGGGCCAGCGAGACATCGGCGATCCCTGGGCCATCGTCGTGGGCCACTACCTTGATTTGCGCAGGTCGGACCTCGGCCACAATATACCCGCCGTCATCGGTGTGAATAATCAAGTTGATCTCTATTTCATAAGTGGCAATCGCAACCCGGCGTGCCAATTGAGGGGTAGCGCCAATATGTTGCAAGGCCTTCTTGATGTTTGAAGAGGCTTGGCCTCCCTTGATGAAATCTCCGGCTCGTACCCGGTAGCGTAAAGTTAAACTGGTTTCATCTGAATTCAAAGCCGCGAAGAAATGGTGCGATTGTTCATCCTGCTGTAATTGCTCAACCCGATGATAGGTTTTTTCCAGGGCGCGGAGGAGCCCGGCCATAATGTCTCCTTTAGTGAGAATCCCTGCTAAATTTCCCTTTTTATCGACTACGACCAAGCGTCCGAAGCCGGTGCGCTCTAACCGTTTTAGGGCTTCCACTACCGGCTCCTCATCTAGGGCGGTGATCAGATTGGTAGCCATAAATTCGGTCACTGCCGCATCCAGTTTATTCTGTTCCAGGGCGCGGATCAGGTCTTCTACACTGACGAGTCCCAGTAGTTTCTGCTGTTCCGCAGATACAATCGGAATCCCGGATATGCGCTGGGAGCGCATGACGTTTTTAACATCGCGCATGGAGATGGTGGAAGGGAGCGTCGAGATCTGCGGGGACATGACCTCTGAGACTTGAATCTCATAGGTCAGTTCATGGAGGATAGAGAGCGGCAGGTCTTTGTTCATCCGCGTGAAGAGAGAGAAATTTTGGCTCATCGCTGTTGAACCACGGAGAGTTTGCCAATCCCCGATAACCCGGCTTGATAAAGCAACCCGGAGGTCTCATACATGCTATGCGCCGAGAGTAAAACCCCAATCCCGGCCGCTTGGGCCATATTAAGGAGTAATTTTGGCGGCCGCTTGCCACGCACAAAGAGGATCAGTGGAATATCAGACATCTCTGCGGTCCGGATCGTCTGGGGATTGATTAAGCCGGTGAGCATTAGTATCTGGGGTCTAGCGAAAGCCAAAATATCGCTCATCAGATCGGCTGCAAAAGCATATTCTACTTCAACATCTACCGCCGGTGAAACCAGAACTTCACCGTCTATTACTGCCGCAATTTCATTTGCTTTCATAGCTATTGTTGCCTCCTGAATTCTAGCAACCTTGAAAAGAATATATCTGTTTTGTTATATTTTTCTAAAAATCGGGGCTACGGGGCTACCGCTCCACACGAGAGAAATTATACCACACGGGGTTACTGAAAAAGACAAGGATTTCAACAGCCACGCTAGCATCGTTCTGTTGACAGGCGCTAGCAAGAGGTGTAAGCTTGATATCGTGAATTTAATGTTCTACTCTGGGGTGCTGCTATGGATAGTTGGATTCTACCGGTATTGGTTTTAGTAGTGTTAAGCATAGTGGGGTTGACGGTCTGGTTGGCGAGTGTCCTGTTAAAGGACTCGACCAATCAACCACTGGGGACAGCCGTTCGGCAGAGGGGTAACTCTGAGGATAGCGTGCTCAGTATCCGTCGGGACGAACGGGGTATCTGGGTGGTGCAGGTTGGCGGGACGCCTTATCATAAGTTGGCCGAAGTCCCGGAACCGGCCATGCGGCGCGAGGTGGTGGACGCGCTCAAGATATTGGCCGGGTTCAGCCGGGAATATATCTCCCGAGAGCATCAGGCCGCAACTGCCCAGCCGCAAGAGCCAGCTCGCGCGCCCGGAAAACTTCCCCAATTCCACAGCCAGGCTCGGCCTAAACTTTCTCAGAAGCCGCCGGTTTTTATGCCGCGTATCAATTTGGCGCAGGAGATTGGGGAGATTTTAGAGGAGTTGTTGGTCCAACATCCCTCGTTGACGCGGCGCTCTATTTATTTACAAGACGCCCCCGATGGGAGCATTTCTTTTATCGTCGATGGGGAGAGCTATTCAGCGGTAGGAGACATCTCCGACCTAGAGGTGCAGGCTTTAATCCGAACTGCTACGCGGCAATGGGAAAAGAGCCGATGAGGACGGGATACTGAGCTTAAATTCTTTCTGTTCTCCACGTCTTTGTGAGGAACTCTACCTCTCAATCTTCTGGCGACTCCGTGTCTGGAAAGTGTAGCGCCACCACGTCCCCGTGGATATTGATGGTTACTTGAAACCCCATCAACCCTAGCCAAGCCCGCGAGGTCTCTGGCAGCCCGGTGTGAAAGAGCTGCTCCAGATTATCGTCCAGATGATCAATGGATCTCTCAACCGCGGCCTTGGTGAAGAGGTCTTCTTGCCCTATAAAGTGCATCATTCCTTCCACTATTGCCTCTCGTTGTCCTAAGATCTGTTCTTGCAGTGCGTTTAGCACCTGGCGATCCACCACCTCGGAGCGGATATGGCGGTGGAACCCCCCATTATCCACCACGTAGAAGGCTTCTCCTCCGATGACTTCCACCTCAACCGGCGTGTCCGTTTTGTCCAGCACCAATCCTGCAAAGAGAGCTCCCCGGGCCATGGTTACTCCTTTTCCCTGCTAGAAAACTCGATGATTTGAACTTGCCTATCTTTCCTTACCAAGTACACTTTAGCAGAAATCAATGTTTTGCCAAACTAGGAGCAGAGAGATGCATGAACTTTATCCAGTAGCTGTGGTGACAGATTCCGCCACCGGCTTGCCGGCGGCATTAGTGAAACAATATCACATCGGCGTGGCGCCGCTTGCGGTGCATATTGGCGGGCGAACCTATGACTCTAGTGTGCTGGATATGGATACTTTCTACCAGTTATTACGCGACCCCGTGGCTCTCACGGCTACTACCAGCGCGCCCTCGCTGGGGAGTTTCTTGGCATTGTACGAGCGGGTGGCTGAGTGGGCCAAAGCGGTGGTTTCGGTGCATGTGGCCGGAGAACAGAGTGGTACTTGTAACATAGCGCGACTGGCGGGCGAGAGCAGTCCCATCCCGGTGCGGGTGATTGATACGGGGACGACGGCGATGGCCGAGGGGTTCGTGGTCTTGGAGGCAGCGCGCGCGGCTTTGGAGGCGTGTTCGCTGGATGAAATTGTAGAAAGGGCGCAGGCAGTGGTACCGCAGGTGGAGTTATTCGCGCTCTTGGAATCGGTGGATTATGCGGTGCGGGGTGGGCGATTGGCAAGCGCGGCCCGGTTGGTGAACAGTATTCTCAAGATTCAGCCCGTGGTGAGCGTGAGGGATAATCGACTGGCGCTATTGACGCAGTGCCGCCGGCGGGCTACGGGGCTACGCCGATTGGTGGAGAAACTCCGGGCGCGGGTCGGCGAGCGTCCGCTGCATCTAGCCGTGCATTACAGCGATGATGAGGCGGAAGGGCAGCGGTTGTTGGCGACGTTGCGAGCACAGTGCAACTGCGTCGAGTCGTTTTTAACCCGGGTGCCGATGGCGCTGGGAGTACATGCCGGGCCAGGCTCACTGGGGATCGGATACTATGCGGAAGGTTCTCCAGATACTCTAGCTCCCTGGCGCGAGCGGATTGGGTCGTTGTTGGGCTGATGAGTTGTTCCCAACGGTATTTTGGAGGTTAAATGTCAGTCCAGGAACGTAACCGTCAATTGCGCGTCGTCGCGGAGATTTTGCTGGTGCATATCCCGGCCACGTTGCGCGCTGACCCAGCGCTGACCCGCGATCTGTTAGCCGTGGTCGGGACCGCGTTGCGCGCGATCCACGAGGACGCGGAGCAATCGGCGCGGGCCTGGGACAAACGCGCGTATGATATCAAGTCCGACAAACTGCGCCGCGAGTGGGGTTGGGCGTTGGGCGCTGCCAATTATGCCCGGGGCTTGGCACTGCGCAAGCAAGCCCCAGACGTCAACGCGCTCCGGAAGTTGCGGTTGTTGATCCGCCCGGAGCTCGTCAAATCGCAGCGCCGGCAGATCAAGGATCCGACGCGCTTCCGTGGTGCGGCGCGCGCGGTCCGCCAGCAAGAGGCGGCCCGTTCACGTCCCGTGCGGGAGTATTGAGGGAGGGAGTAGATCTGACGTCCGGTTCGAGAGTTGCCGGAAATCAGAGCTGCTGCCAGATATAATAAAGGTCAGGCGGTACTTTTGACCAGCTATCTTAATCCCAATCAACATAACTTACTCTTCCAGTTTCAACCCGATGCGACCCCGCTCCAAATCCACGCTGATGACGACCACCGGTACCACGTCACCCACCGAGACTTTGTCGTGGGGATTGCGGACGTATTCGTTACCCATTTGGCTGATGTGGATGAGGCCCGCGCGTTTGACGCCGATATCGACGAACGCGCCGAAATCGACGACGTTGCGCACTGTGCCCCGCAACTGCAACCCCTCGTGGAGATCGTTCATCGTCAACACGTCTCCGCGCAGCAGCGGGCCGGCCAGCGCGTCGCGTGGATCGCGGCCCGGACGGGCCAGCGCGTCCAAAATGTCTTCCAGCGTGGGCAATCCGGCACCGAGCTCCACCGCCAATTGCGCCAGATCGGTTTCTCGGCGCAGGGAGACTAACTCGCGGGCCAACTGCGGCGCGCCGAGCGGTGCCTCCAGCCGCGCCAGGAGCGCGCGCGCTGCCGGGTAGCTCTCTGGATGGATGGACGTGTTATCCAACGGTTCTGCTCCTCCGGGGACGCGGAGAAAGCCGGCCGCCTGCTCAAAAGTTTTGGGGCCGATGCCGCGTACTTCCTGCAAGGCCGCCCGCGTAGCGAAGGGGCCGCGCTCGTCGCGGTGCGCCACTACGGCCTCCGCCGTCTTCGGGCCGATGCCGGAGATGTGTTGCAAGAGTGCCGCTGAAGCCGTGTTCAGATCAATCCCCACGCTATGCACCACCGCTTCGACGACCACATCCAACGCCTCCGCTAATGCCGTCTGGTTAACGTCGTGCTGGTAAAGCCCCACTCCGATAGCTTGCGGATCAATCTTGACCAACTCCGCCAGCGGATCTTGGAGCCGCCGGGCGATAGAGACTGCGCCGCGCAACGTGACGTCCAGTTCGGGCAACTCGCGCCGCGCCAGCCGGGAAGCGGAGTAGACGGACGCCCCGGCCTCGCTCACGATAGTGTATTTCGTTCGCGCGCCTTCCTGCTGGAGTAGCTCCGCGACCAGCTGCTCCGTCTCGCGGCTGGCGGTCCCGTTGCCGATGGCGATCACCGTGACCTGATGGCGCTTTCCCAGCCGGCGCAGTTCCGCCTTCGCGCGCTCCGGATGCCGGTCAGGGTAGATAACGGCGGTATCCAGCACCTTGCCGGTTGGATCCACCACTGCTACCTTGCAACCGGTCCGGATGCCGGGATCAATGCCCAGCACCGTCTGCCCGCGCAAGGGCGGCTGGAGGAGTAAGGAGCGCAGGTTGGTGGCAAAGACGCCGATAGCGTGCGCGCCGGCCAGCGCGGCCAGCGCGCTCCGCGCCTCCCGCTCAATCGCCGGGAAGAGTAGTCGTTGGAAGCCGTCCTGCCGCGCCGCCAGTAGATCATCCGCGAAGGAACTGCCGTAATCGGTAGGATAGTATTTCGCCAGGATGCCTGCCGCGCCTCTCTCTGGGATTTCTAGCCCTAATCTCAAGACCTCTTCCCGCTCGGCGCGGTTGAGCGCGAGGATCTGATGCGGGCGCAGCGCGTTCAGCGCGGCGGAAAAATCGTAATAGGTGTGGTAAATACCCTGGGGGTCTTTTTCCTTAACGGTGTCGGTGGCTAATAAATGCCCCTGTCGCTGCGCCAGTTCGCGCATCTTACCGCGCGTCTGAGGGTCATCGGCGATGATCTCGGCCACGATGTCTCTGGCGCCAGCATAAGCTTCCTTGATGGAGAGCACCTCCGCGTTCAAGAATGTGCGCGCGGCTTCTGTGCGGCCTGCCTCCAGGGATTGCGTGAGAATTAGTTCCGCGAGCGGCGCCAACCCCTTTTCACGGGCCACTGTAGCGCGTGTCCGCCGTTTGGGTTTGAAGGGCCGGTAAAGGTCCTCCAACCGCCGTAGCGTATCGGCGGCGGCCAACTCCGTGGCCCGCTCCGCGGTAAGCACGCCCTGTTCGACCATACTCCGGCGAATCGTCCCGCGCCGCTCTTCCAAGTTACGGCGATAGCGCAACCGCTCAGCGAGCTGGCGCAACTCTTCCTCATCCAGCGAATCCGTGATCTCTTTGCGATAACGGGCGATGAAGGGAATCGTGTTGCCCGCATCCAACAAATCCACCGCCTGTTTGACACGCAGTCGCTCAAGGGTTAGGTCAGCCGCTACCGCCGCAATGATTGCTGCCTGCTCCATGGATGCCTCCTATAGAAAATAGAACGGAGTTAAAGCCTAAACCAGTATTGGGTTTAAGCATTTCACCACGGAGGCACGGAGATTTTAATTGACCTTTAGAAAATTAACTTTTTGCTAGGTAAAGTTAAGTATTTTATCCTGAAATTTAATTTTCTGTTCAGTGTCCTCTGTGTCTCCGTGGTGAAACTTTATTTCCCGGCTAGCTCTAACACACCATCTGCTCCGATAGAAAAATGATGCCCTTGCGGACAAAACAGCTGCCCGTTCGTCTGGCGTAACTCTTGGGCGCAGCGGGGACAACGCAACGTCTCCACGCCTTGCTGGGCCAGGGCCTGCCGCGAAAGGCCCGGCTTTAGGGCCCAGAGCAGGTCGTAATCCACTTGCCAGCGTTGAGTGCGCACCATCTCCAAGCCCTGGGCGCGCAACAATTTCTCGAACTCCGCCGGTCGGTAACTCCGTTCCCGCAGCCAGGACGCCCCGCGGCCGATGCGATTTGAGATCAGGAAGACGCCCCCCGGGCGGAGCACGCGCACCATCTCGGCAAGCACCTGCTTCGGATCTGGCATAAATTCCAACGCTTCCAGCGAGCTCACCGCATCGAAAGAGCTATCCGGGAAGGGGAGTTGGCGCGCGCCGTGCCAGACCCAGGTACACCGCTCTGCCCAGGGTTCTGTCTGGCGCGCGGCTTCGCGCAACATCCGGCGGGAATAATCCAGCCCCACTATCTCACCCCGGAAATCAGGCAGCGCCAAGAGCGCGCGGGGCAGCCGTGCCGTGCCGGTCGCCACATCTAAGAGCAAAGGTTGGGGAAGTTGCGCCAGAGCGTGAKTYAGYGGTTYGGCTAAGAGRAATCGCTCRTGCTGYGGATTGAATTTCTTGATGCGATCATAGTCGTTGGCGTGGAGATCGTAGAGGTAGCTCACCACCTGGYGTCCCAGATAGGCCCCCTCCGCGATRAYCARYTGCCAGTAGAGGAGCACCGCCAGKRCGRCKAGRCCGCCGCCCAGCCCSGCCCAGCCKAGCCAGSWCATCAGAGYACCCARGCYACCAGCGCGAGCRTYAGCAGCAACCACTGGGCYACGGCGRCACGGTGCSYRGMSRGYTCCAYGCGCTCCAGGGCCAGCAACCAGCCGGGCGCRGAGAGGARCARTAGCRSKCCGGYGGCYASMGMMTCGCCTTGCCAGAGRAGYACCATCCCGGCCAGCGCYGMGCCGARGAYGGAYAACCACGARGGRCGCGCGTGCCCGCCAACCAGAAAGATMAGGGCTAGCGCGGTCAGCGTRGYCGGAGCGGAGAGCGGTKCGCCGGTCAAAGWYGCGCCCAGGARCCAGGGSARCCCGRCGAGMGYGARRGCTTCCCMGAGCRCYCCGACYGTYCCKTGMCCCTCGTTCCAGARCGCGGCCARYTCGGCCCAGGTRAGGAGCAGTARYGTGAGYAAGAGCGCGGTGCGGCCCAGCGCCACGCTCAAGAGCAAGCTCACCAGCGCAGCGAGCAATGCCGAGTGCAGCGGCCGCGAGAGTGCGGCGGCTCCTTCTGCGCGCCACCAGGCGCGGGCGCGTCCCAGTGACTGGTAGAGCTCCGCGCCCGGCGTCCCCGGTTGCAGATAGGGCCAGCGGCAGAGCGGCGCTAGCTCTTCCCAACTCTGCCAGCGATGCAGAGCTGCGGCCCACTGCGGCGTGGTGATGGCGCGCCAGAGTGGTAGCCATCCCGCCAAGAGCAAGCTCAACGCCAGTGCGAGCGAGGCGCGCCCGTCGGGTGAGCTGGGTGTGCAGGTATAAGCTCCTCCCACCACGGCGACTACCGGCAAGAGTAACCAGCCGCCTTCCCAGCAGCCTACCCAAAAACTTGTCTGCGGTTTATTTTCCATAACAGCGGGCATTATACCAAATTTGTAGCGTAATGCGTAAGAGAGGAGCGGTTAGTAATCAACAGTTAGGGGAAGACTGGCCCCGTTTGTTTAAGCCGCTATTCATGGCATAATAGTAGTCGCGTGATTGAATTAGCTGGCTACGGATTTCCGGACGGAAAAAACACGTTGCGATGGGTGAGAGCGCATGAAAAATTTGATACCAGAGTTTATTTACCAGCAATATGAACAGCAACGAGAGGCGGGACAGTTAGAGGCCGCCACTCTTTTTGTCGATATCTCTGGCTTTACCATGCTGACTGAATCCCTGAAACAATATGGGACGGATGGCGCGGAGCTGCTGACGGAGATTTTGAACACGACCTTTGCGCCGTTAGTGTCGGCGGTGTACGCGCGGGGTGGTTTTATTGCCAGCTTTGCGGGCGATGCGTTCACGGCTATCTTTCCCCGCAGCGCCGGTGAGACGACCTCGGTGGTAGCCCGACAGGCGCTCCAAGTGGCGATGATCATTCAACAGTTTTTTGCGCAGCATGGCCGGCGGCAAACTCGCTACGGTAACTATGAGCTCAGCGTCAAGGTCGGGGTTTCCTGGGGCGCAGTGCATTGGGGGATTTTGCGCGGTGGGCGGGGGAATACCTATTTCTTTCGTGGGGCAGCGCTAGATGGTGCGGTGCGCGCGGAGAAGCATGCCGTGGGTGGAGCTATCGTCTGCGACGAGGCTTTGCGGCAGTGCGTAACGGACGTCTTCTCGGCTGGACAGTTGGCGACTGGCTATTATCGCGTTGCGCCGGAGCCCCCGGCGGATTCCGCGCCACCAATTTCCCTCCCGGTCTTTTCTCGGGCGGCTCTTACCCCATTTGTCTGGGACCCGGTGCTGGATCTGGTCGCCAGCTGGGTTGTCGCGGAGTTCCGGCCGCTGATCAATGTGTTTATTTCATTTACTTCTTTCCAAGATGATGACCGCTGGCAGGAATTTGTGGTCACGGTGTTGGATACGGCGCTGGAGTACGAAGGCTATTTTAACAAAGTCAATTTTGGGGATAAAGGCCCCATCATCTTAGTGCTCTTCGGGGCGCCATTAGCCCATGAGAACGATGCGGTGCGCGCCAGCGATTTCCTGTTGGCTCTGCGAGAGAAAGTTCCGTCAGAATCTTTCCCCTGGCGGGCCGGCGTGACTGCTGACACCGTGTACGCGGGGATTGTGGGGGGCCAGGAGCGTTGCGAATATACGGCGATTGGCAACGAGGTCAATTTTGCGGCGCGGTTGATGGCCCGGGCTGCTTGGAGCGAAACGTTAATTTCGGCGGCGCTGGCCCAGGGGGGCACGGTCTCCAGTGAATATCTTGGCGAATTTTCCTATCTGGGGTTTGCGGTTCCCCGTGCTACTTACCGTTTGTTGGGCCCGAGCCGGACGACCGGGGTTTTCTTTAATCAAGAGTTAATCGGGCGCGAGACTGAATTGCAGCAGCTCTTGGAGGCCGCGCAACCGTTCTTGCAAGGGAAATCGGCGGGCGCGGCGATCATCTACGGCCCCGCCGGGATCGGCAAATCACACTTGATGTATGAGCTTCGAGAGAGCCTGCGCCGCGAGCACGCGATCACCTGTTTGGTCGGCCAAACAGACCAGATCCTACACCGAGCTTTCAGCCCGTTCAGCTATCTACTCAAGGACTATTTCCAACAGGAGACCGAGAGCACTCCAGCGGAGAATAAGAGCCGGTTTACGGCGCGTTTTGAACGGTTGCTGGCCGCTTTGGAGCAAGCTGACCCTGCTCAACCTCAGAACCCCCGTTACCTGCTGGACGAGCTCCGGCGGACCAGATCTATCTTGGGCGCGTTAGTGGGATTGCACTGGCCCGATTCGCTCTACGCATCTTTGAACGGTAAGCTGCGCTACCAAAATACGCTCTTTGCCATTAGAGCGCTCTTGCTAGCCGAAAGCGCTCTGCGGCCGGTATTGCTGGCGATTGAGGATTTACAGTGGTTGGATGAGTCATCGCGTGAGGCATTGACTGTCCTCAGCCGTAATAGCGCGGAGGCGCCGCTCTACATCGTTCTCACAGCCCGTTACGCTGATGATGGCAGCCGCCCCGCGCTGAACCTGCCGGCGGAGACGCCGCTCACCACTGTCGCCCTCGAGCCCCTGGCACCCCAGCATTTACGGCGCCAGGCAGAGAGTATCTTGGATGGCGCGATCAGTGCTGAACTATTCACGCTCTTGGCAGAGCGTACGCAGGCCAACCCATTTTTTGTGCAACAATTCCTCTACTATTTTCAAGAAAACGGTTTATTGGAGCAGGTTCTCGCGGGGGAACCGGCTACCTCGGCGGGTTGGACTGTATGCACCGCTACCTCGGCGCAGGTACCGACCACTATCAACGCGGTGTTGATGGCGCGTATTGATCGTTTGAGCCAGAACGTGAAAGAGGTCGTTAAAGTCGCGGCGGTCCTGGGGCGAGAATTCGATGATCGTATTTTGGGACATATTTTGCAGACGGATGTTTCTGCTGAAGTAGAGCACGCAGAAAGCAAGCAGATCTGGTCAAAGGCCCGGTAATGCGTTATCTATTCAAACAGGTGTTGCTACGCGATGTAGTTTATGATATGCAATTGCGCAAGCGGCTGCATGATTTGCATCGCCGGGCAGCGGCAGCGATAGAGGAGTTGCATAGCGATGATCTCGCTCCTTACTATGCAGAGCTGGCTTATCATTATGGTCAAGCCGGATTGGAGGAGCAGGAGCGCCAGTATTCTCTCTGGGCCGGACAGCGCGCTGTGCAGGAGTACGCCAATGAGGAGGCGGTCAACTTTCTTACCCGTGCTCTGGAGCTCACCCCACAGGAAGAACGGGAAGAGTGGGGGGAAATTCTGCTGGCTCGCGAAGAGCTCTATAGCTTGCAGGGTAATCGTCTGGCCCAGCGGAGAGATTTGCAGACCTTGCTCTTTTTGGCTGAGGGGGAACAAAAAGCGCTGGCAGTGTTACGCCAGTCCCAATATGCGGAGTTAGTCGGGAATTACACCGGTTCCGTCTCTTCTGCCCAGCGGGCGGTCAAACTGGCGCAGCAACATCAGAATGTGGAATTGGAGACGGGAGCTTACCTTCAATGGGGCCGGAGTATCTGGCGGCAAGGCCGTTATCAAGAGGCGGCCCCCTACATTCAACAGGCCCTGGATTTGGCCCGGCAAGCAACGTTACCGCTACTTGAAGCGGAAGCTCTGCGCAATCTGGGCAACATCTACTGGTGCGAGGTGGATTATCCAACGGCGATGGAATACTATCAACAGGCGCTTCCCCGTTACCGGGCGTTGAAGAACCAGCGCGGTGAAAGTGCTACCCTAAACAACATGGGGATCGTGTTGCGTGATCAGGCCGCTTATGCTCAAGCACGGCATTACAGCACGCAAGCGCTCAAAATAAAGGAAGCTATCGGGGATCAAATCGGAGCCGGGATCGCCTATGCTAGCTTGGGGGAGATAGAGTATTATCTGGGACGTTACGAGCAGGCCCGGAAATACCATCAACGCTCCTTATTTCTCAGTCAGGAGGCCGCTGATTCCCCCGGTGAATGTGGCGCCTTGCTCAGTTTGGGCCGGGTGGCTTACCAGCAAGGCTATTATGAGCGAGCCAGGGAATACGGCCAGGCATCTCTGGCGAAAGGCAAGACGTTAGGCGACTTACACATTCAAGGCTACGTCTATCTTTACCTGGGCCGGATTGCCGTGGCGCAGCAGGATTTCCCCACGGCGCGGGACGCTTACCGGCAATCCCTCGCGCGGCATCTCGAACTAAATCAACTTCATCTGACCCTTGAACCGTTGGTGGGGCTGGCGGAGATAGAGCTGCTGCAAGGAAAACCGGAGCTGGCTTTGCCGTTGGTGGAGCAAGCTCTTTCCAAGTTTCATTTTCCGGCGGATATTAACGCGGTGGCCCAGAAAGCCGAGACCCTGCTGACCGGCGCCTATGACCCATTCTACGTTTACCTAACTTGTTACCGGGTCTGGCAAGCCGGCCACGACCCGCGTGCCGAGAGCATCTTGCGGGCCGGCGCGCTGAACTTGCGCGCGCGGGCGGAGCAAATCAGTGAGCCAGAGTTGCGCCGCTCTTTCTTGGAAAATGTTTTTCAACACCGCGAGCTGCTGGCCGCAGCAGATACTGTGGTGTCAGCATTCGCGTAGAGAAGCACGGAGAAGGTCTCCAGAAGCGCGGAGGCCTCCTCCGAATTCTAACGTTTTTCTTAGTGCTCCTCTCTATTTACTTGGCGCCACTCTGTGTAAGGGTCTATTTTTGCCCCTATGCACAATATCAGACCAAAAACCCTTGCTCTTCCAAATACTCCATAATCTGTCGCGCGTTTTCCTCCGGCGTCTGGCCCACCGTCTCGGTCATCACCTCGGGATTAACGGGCGTTTCGTATGGGTCGTCAATCCCCGTAAAGCCCTTGATCTCGCCACGGCGCGCGCGGGCGTAGAGTCCCTTCACGTCACGGGATTCGCAGACCTCCAATGGCGTATTGACGAAAACCTCGACGAAATTAGCGCTCCCGACCATCCGCCGCACCGCGTCGCGCGTGTGGCGGTACGGGCTGATGGCCGCGCAGACCACGGTGCCATGATGACGGGCGAGCTCCCCGGCCACAAAACCGATGCGCAGGATGTTAGTATCACGATCCTCCTTGCTGAAGCCCAAGCCCTTGGAGAGATGTGTGCGCACCACGTCACCGTCTAACAGGGTGGATTGACGTCCCCGTTCCAGCAACATAGCCGTCAGCGCGTTGGCAACGGTCGATTTGCCAGCGCCACTCAAGCCGGTGAACCAGATGCAGAGACCCTGTTTGTGGCGCGGGGGATAGGCGTCGCGGAGAATCTCCGCCGTCTCGGCGCGGGTGAACCAGTCCGGCAGCGGCTTGCCT
>DUEJ01000059.1 GCA_011192175.1 Thermoflexia bacterium | reverse complement strand
CACCTGCGGAAATCTGCGTCCGCTTGAGGGATTTATTAGGACGCTGATGAACGCAGAAAAACGCTGATTTTTTTGGTTTTATTTGCGCGTACCTGCGGAAACCCGCGTCTGACTTGGAGATTTATTAGGACGCAGATGCACGCTGATAGCCGCTGATTTTTTGGTTTTATTTGCGAGTACCTGCGGCAATCCGCGTCCACTTGAGAGATTGATTAGGACCCGGATGAACGCAGAAAAATGCTGATTTTTTATTTTATCTGCGTGTACCTGCGGCAATCTGCGTCCGTTTGAGAGATTTATGGGGACGCAGATGCACGCAGATGCACGCTGATAGACGCTGGTTTTCTCTGATCTCCCATAGCAACATCTACTAACTATGTTACAATGATGAGCGTGTAGTACCCCGGTAGCGGGTTGCTCGCGCTCATTTTTTGTTGGCTGAGAGGAGGGAAATGAAAAGAGAGGCTTTAGTAAGCTGGGCACGCGGGAAGGTGTTGTTGGTGCGCAATCGTTATTTGGTGTTGGTTGACCTGCTGACTCTCTCATTGGTTATTTATTTCGCTTTTGTTTTGCGCTTGGAATCCTTGGTGTTAGGGCAATATACTCAGACGGTTTTATATTTTACGCTGAGCTCGGTTATTATTAAAATTTTCATCTTTTTTATTATTGGCGGCTATTCCCGTTATTGGATTTTTACCGGCATGTCGGAGCTCTTATTGATCCTCAAAGGTACGGTACTGGGGGTTTCTCTCGCGGCTGCGGCGATTTGGGGCGGGGCAGCGCTGTTGGATTTCCCTGCTCCGCCACGTTCCATTCCCATGATAGATTTAGGGCTTACTTGTGCGGCGTTGGCGACTCCGCGTTTGGGCTTACGTTGGTTGCATACCATAATGAATGAAGAACTGGGAGCAGTTCCTCTGCAGCGGGTGTTAATTGTGGGCGCGGGTGAGGCGGGCTGGTTAGTGCTTAAAGAGATCCGTAAAAATCCACAGTTGGGTTTGCACACCGTGGGATTTGTGGATGATGATCCGGTTAAAAAAGGGTTGAATGTCAATGGGGTGCGGATTCTGGGGACGGTTGAGGAGTTGCCTAAGTTGGTGGAGGAGCAGCGAGTTGGCCAGGTATTGGTCACCATTCCCAGCGCTACTGCTGCTGAGATGCGGCGTATCGTGAATGTTTGCCGGAAATCTCAAGTAGAAGTGCTGACTTTGCCGGGTATGTATGAGATGCTTGCGGGGAACGTGCAGATTCAGCGTTTCCGCCCGGTGCAGGTGGAGGATCTGCTCTCTAGAGAACCGGTGCAGACGGATGTCTCTCAGGTGCGGCAGATTGTGAACGGAAAGAGAGTTTTGATTACCGGGGCCGGAGGTTCTATCGGTTCAGAGCTCTGCCGGCAGGTTGCGCAGTGTGGGCCGGCGGAGCTCTTATTGCTGGGACATGGGGAGAACTCGATATTTTATATTCTCCATGAGCTGCGGGATAGGTTCCCGGCCTTGGCGGTTGAGCCGCTGATCGCTGATACCCGGGATGAAGCGCGTATCCACCAGATTTTTGTAAGCTACCGGCCGGAGATCGTTTTCCACGCTGCGGCGCATAAGCATGTCCCCTTGATGGAAGCCAATCCCATAGAAGCGGTGAGTAACAACGTGGGCGGAACTTGGAATGTTTTACGTGCGGCTGAAGAGTCTGGCTGCTCGCACTTTGTGATGATTTCCACGGATAAGGCGGTTAATCCGACGAGCATTATGGGCGCGACCAAACGTGTGGCCGAGCATTTGGTGCAGCAAGCGGCTTATCGGACAGGAAGATGTTTTGTGGCGGTGCGGTTTGGTAACGTGTTGGGCAGTCGGGGCAGCGTGGTGCCCTACTTTGAGAAGCAGATTGAGGCGGGTGGACCGGTGACGGTGACTCATCCGGATGTGAAGCGCTACTTTATGACGATCCCCGAAGCGGTGCAGCTGGTCTTGCAAGCGGCCGCGTTGGGTGAGAGTGGGGAGCTCTTTGTCTTGGATATGGGCGAACCGGTGAGGATCGTGGATTTGGCGCGGGATATGATCCGGCTCTCTGGTCGAGAAGATGTTGATATTAAATTTATCGGCTTGCGTCCTGGTGAGAAGCTCTTTGAAGAGCTCTTTTTGGAGGATGAATCTTATCGACGTACCAGGCATGAGAAGGTCTTCGTTTCGCGGAATGGGAGGGGGCCGGCGCGGTTGTTATCGGAGCAGGTAGAGCAATTATTGGTGCTGGCCCGGCAAGGGGATGCGGCGGGGATATACCGGGCCATTAGAGTGGTTGTGCCGGAGTTTCAGCCTGCGTTTATGGAGCAGGGGGTAAAGGGGTAGGACGCTGATGAACGCTGATAAACGCTGATTACTTTATCTGCGAAAATCTGCGCGAATTTGCGTCCAAAATTAAAAGTGTTAGGCAACTAGGGCAGCATTTATCTGCGTTCTATTTTGTATGAGAGAGACTGGTTCTTGGTTCAGATAGAGTGAGGGGATATGGTTAATCAACGGAGACAAGCGTTAGTTTTTGGATTAGGAGTGCTTGGGTTAGCGATCTTGGTGGGAGTAGGGATTGCTATCGGTGCTGGCGGGAGTTCTCTGCGCCGGCCGTTCAGCGCTTCCCCACAAGCCCCACTGCCCACGGCCACTGCTACTCTCTCCCCGACGCTAACCCTTACGCCAGAGCCGACGGAGACGCCAATTCCAACTCCGACGTACACGCCGGTTCCTCCGACGCTCACTCCCCCTAACCGTCCCACTTTAGCGCCGGTGGCCTTCGCGAGCGATGCTTCCGCTGACGCGGTGGACTTCAACGCTCTGGTTCCTCTGACCACTACTCTCGCGGGGGTTGATATTCAAGCAGCTGGCTTCGACGAGGCTGGCCACTTGCTAGCGGAGTTGCCGGAGGAGCTGGCCGCGCAAGTCGCAGATTGGGCGCCGGCGGATAACCTGATCCTCTGGATGCGGTTGCACACGGCTGTGCCGGTGGAACAAGCGGGCATTGTCTACTGGCTATTTGCGCTAGATACGGATGGGGACTTGGAGACGGGGCGCCCCGTGGGAGATGGCCTGATCAATCCTGATATGGGAGCGGAGGTCACGCTGGGCGTCCACTCAAATCCAGCCACGGGGTTACAATTCGAGCCGTATATGTCGATTTGGGATCAAGCGCGTGCGGAATCTAAACGCTATGAGTTGACGGCGGAAATGAAATTTAGCCCGGAGCGGGAGATACTCTTCCTGCGAGTTCCCAAGTTGAAGTTAGGAGAGCTCTTATCCGAACTCTCTAATGTCGAACCTGAATGGGAGCGGACGGTAGGGCGGGCCGCGATTCTCTTTGAAGCCGAGAATGGGTTGGCCGTAGATTTCTGTCCGGATATTCCTGAGTAATAAGCAGATGAATTCATCGCCGTATTTGAATTTTTGGTGGACGGGAGAGTTGACCGTCTCTGAAGCTGCGCTCATCTCTTGGGCACGGGCACAACGGTTGTTGCCGCTGCTCGGCTGGCGCGCGGAGCAAGAAGGCTGGTCGCTTTCTCCCATGTTGCAGCAAGCGGTGCAGGAGGCGCGCTATCGTGCCCTGGCGGAGCAATTATCTGTTAAGCGTCAAATTAACGACCTCTTAGCTATCTGCGACTCGCTGGATATTCCCCTAGTTATTGTTAAGGGAATTGCTGCAGGACAATACTACCCTGATCTCGCATGGCGTTCTTATCGCGATTTAGATATTTTGGCTTCTTTATCAGCTGCTGCGAGACTGCAAAATGCTCTTGAAGAGGTGGGGTATCGAGTTACGTATGCAGGACAGCGAGCTTGGCATCTCCCCGCATTAACTCCTCCCCATAGCGGATTCAAGACGGTTGAGGTTCATACGGCTATGGCCCGTGACCAGATGGGGGAGCTGCTCTTTACATTTTCGCAATTGCAAAACGACTTGATAGATAGAGACCAGTTCAAAAGTTTGGATGTTGTTAATCATTTGCTGGTGCTAATTCACCATCAGGTGATACATCATCAATTTGAGATAGGTTTTCTACCATTTTTAGATGGCTATTTCCTGACGTTGGAGTGGGGTATGGAGGAGTGGCAGGCATTGGCGACAGAGGCAGCTCGTCGAAAGTTACTGGAAAGTGTAGGCTTGTTCTTAGCGTTAGAGGCTTGGTTTTTGGCCAACCCCATACCAATAGAGATTAAGTCCCTTTTCCCTACCCCGCCGGATGCTGTCCTGGCTGCCAGCAAGGACCTTCTTGTGAAGAGAGGTAAACCGACGCCGCATATCTGGCGAGATTTACCAACATACACGGTGAGTGGCTGGTTGCGCTATTTAAGTTTAGTGCTGTTGGGGGATCCAAAGACTCGGCAAGGTCTATCGTGGAAAGAACGGGTGCGATTTTATCTTCAACGCCCATTTGGCTTGGCCGCGAATCATATTCCTGCATTGTGGCGGTTAATCAGTGGCGACCCCGAGAGCCGTGCGGCGTGGCAGGCGCGTCGTGAATTGATGACTTGGTTGCGGGCAGAGGAAGGGCTTTAAGGTGCTGGCGCATCTGAAATTTGGGGCCCAACTATTACTGTTGGGTGTTAGCGCCCCCCTGCTACTATTTCCGGCGCAATTGCCGGAAGCCACTCTCGCTATCTTGCTTGTCCTGATAGCGTATTGGTCCGTGGAGACGTTTCAACGGTGTCCCTGGCCAGCGACCGTTTTTAACGGCGCATTGTTGCTCTTTCTGATAATGGTGGGGGTGGGGATACTGGTCTCCCCGTGGCCGGAAGTTACCTTGTCCAAAGCCACGGGGATAATTCTAGGCCTGCATCTCTTCCGCTGGATCACGGCGCTGCGTAAGCCGGAATTCCAGCGGCTCTCGTTGTATCTCTTTATCGTAGCGGTGCTGGCAATCTGGGCGCTGGGGATGGTAAGCGTGAGTTGGGGTAGAAAGATACCCTTGCTCAGCGATTGGATGGCGCTCTTGCCCCCCAGAATCTACTCTTTACCGGGAGCGCCTGGCAGTGGCGTAAGCCCTAATCAACTGGGTGGCGTCCTGGCCCTGGTGTTGCCGGTATTTGTAGCCCTAACTGTGGGTGGCAATCTTCGCCTCCCTGCTCTATTCCATTGGCTGGTGGGGATACTAACGGTGATCTTAGCGGCGACTTTATTGTTGACGCAATCGCGGAGTGGTTGGGGTGGGGGGCTGCTAGGGATTCTCTCTCTCTTGGTGCTGGGTGGTCTTAGTAGCGAGAAGCGTTGGCCGAAATATGGAGCAGCTTGTTTGCTGCTAGCCGCGTTGTTAGTCCCCATAATCATCTTGGCGGGGGTAGGTCCGGTGCAGGTAGGAGCGTTTCTGCAGGAATCCGCCCACGGGCAACTTGAAACCGAGCTAGTGGGTACTCTTACCCTCAGTGGACGGGTGGAGATCTGGAGCCGCGCGCTTTACGCTATTCAGGACTTCGCTTTTACTGGCTGCGGCTTAGGAACGTTTCGAAGGGTGGTCTGGATACTCTATCCGTTGTTCACTATCACTCCTTCAAACGACATATCACACGCACATAATGTTTTCTTGCAGATGGCAGTGGATCTAGGCTTACCAGGGTTGATAGCTTACTTAGCATTGTTAGGGACGGCGGGGTTTGTGAGTTGGCGCGTAGCTCCAGCCGGGAAACGGGAGCGATGGTTAGCCTTGGGAATCTTGAGTGGTTTGATCGGCTATCATATCTACGGTTTAACCGATGTTCTCGCCCTGGGCTCACGCCCGCATTTTCTCTTCTGGTGGATGTTAGGGTTGCTGGCGTTGGAAGGGGAAAAATCGTTCGCTGACGAGTCGCCGGTGAGTGAAATAGGAAGTAACTATTGAGAATAGGCAACTCCTGTGGATTGTTGCTCCTGGGTGCGTTTCAAAGTTAAAATGAAACGTACCCCTTTTTAATGAAAGTAGTTGACGCTCTGAGGGGTTATGTTACAATCACCCTGTTATAGCTTGGTGCGAATCAGAGAAAAGAAAGGGAGAATAGGTCAGATGAGAACGAAACGCTCTCTCGTTTTAGGAACGATAGTACTCTTGCTGGGAGGTCTATTTATCGCTAATCCCATAGCCACTACTCAGGCGCAAGAGCAGAACTTGTTGGCCAACCCGGGTTTCGAGCAGCCTTATGATGGCGGCGTAGCTGGCTACTGGAAGTCCTGGGCGGAAAATAACGCGGACCTCTGCGCCGAGAAACCGGATACGTGGGATTTCGCTTGTACTCCGAATTGGGGACAGGAAGCGGATTACAATGGCTTGGGATTGACGCGCGGCGGCGCTTCCCAGCATGTGGGGGCGCAATATACCCCCTGGCATGCGGGTGTTTACCAGACGGTGGAGGTGGCGCCAGGAACACAGGTGCGCTTCACCGCTTTTGGTTATTCACGGGCTTCTGATGAGCAGCCCCCCGAACCTTCTTTCGGCGGCGACTGGGTACCACGCATGCAGGTGGGCATTGACCCGGAAGGACGCGGTCAATGGCACGCGGGGGTAATCTGGTCGGGAGAGAATAATGCCTGTGATGGGTGGCAACAACTTGCGGTGGAGGCCACTGCTGGCGCCAGCGGCAAGGTGACGGTTTTTGTTTCCAGTCAATTCCGCCGCGTCCAACCGTTGGCCCACATGGATACCTGGTGGGAAGACGCCTCCTTAATCAGCGTGCAACCGGCAGCCACCCCCACTTCTCCGCCGCCCCCTACGTCGGCTGTGCCGCCCACGCCGGTTCACACCCCGACGCCACGTCCGGATGGGGCCGTGGTGCATATAGTGCAATCTGGCGACACGCTCTACGGGATAGCCTTGCAATATGGGGTGGAAGTAGATGAACTCCGGCGCTTGAATGCGGGGACACTGAGCGCTAACGACATGTTGAGCATTGGTCAGGAGATAGTGATTTCTGGAGCGCCACAGGCACCGACGCCGGTCCCCACGGCCCCGCCGGCGACGGAGGAGCCTGCTCCGGAACTGACCGCCGAGCCGACTGCGGCCACCGGTGAGGGGCTGGCTTCTCTTTGCGTCAGCGCCTACCACGATCGCAATGCGGATATGTTGCCGCAACTCGATTCCGAGGAGCTCTTACCTAACGCCCAGCTGACGTTGGTGGGCACCAATGGGCCGGCGGGGGCTTACACTACCGATGGTATCAGTGAGCCATACTGTTTTGAGAATTTACCGTTGGGCAACTACGTGTTGCGGCAAACGCCTCCGGCTGGATACCAACCCACGGGCCCGGCTGAATGGGGCGTTATGTTGAGCGCGGGGCAGGTCTCTTCATTGCAATTGGGGTACCGTCGGGATACAGCTGCTACTGGGGAGGGCGCGGCCACCGTTGTTACCGAAGAGCCGCCCGCGGAAACAACGGGAGAAGAATCGGGGGCGAAGAGTAGTATTCTAAACATAATCATCCGGGTTAGTGGGATTATCGCGTTGATATTGGTACTCTTGGTGGCCGGCCTCTTCATCATCTCTCGGCGCCGCAGCTGATAGTTGTTGATTAAATTAGCTTGATAATGGGGCAGTGTACTCAACGAGCTTGCTCTGTGAGGTACGCTGCTCTTTTAAGGTTCTAACGGGCGAGGAAGTTAACTCATGAACGATTCTAGTAGATATATCATAGCTACCGGTGTTTTGATTGGGGCGATCTTGTTTGGGTGGATGGTATTGTTTCCAGGGCAAACCGCTGCTCAAGAGACCGGCCCTAACTTGCTGACCAATGGTGATTTTGAGCAGGGTGGTGGTGGGGCTTGGCCGTTTCAAGATAATATCATGGAGGTGCAAGTGGCCCCTGGTTGGCATGCCTTCTGGTTGGATAACCGGCCTGCTTATGCGACACCGGCTGCTTATTGTAGTGCTAATGAGCCAAACTGTTCTTGGGCGCGCCCTGAGTTCCGGGATACGAAGGCGTATGAATTTGCGTATCGAGTTCACGGCGGCAACTATGCTCAGAAATACTTTACTTTTAATCAACAGCATGAGGCCGGCTTATATCAAAAGGTGGACGGCATCACGCCGGACAGCCGCCTGCGTTTTCAAATCTACCTGCAAACTTGGTCTTGCGCGCCAGACACAGGAGGCGCCTGGAACGATTGCCCCACCACGCCTAATTCCAATGATCCCGCCCCTATGCATACCAAGGTAGGCATAGACCCTACCGGACAGACCAACCCCTGGGCAGCGACGGTGGTTTGGTCCCAGGAAGTCGCGACCCACGATGTTTGGACGGCCTTTTGGGTAGAAGCGACGGCGCAAGCTGAGAGCGTGACGGTGTTTACTTACTCGCGGGTTGACTGGACCAATACTTATCCCCGTGTCAACAACGATGTTTATCTGGATGACGCTTCCCTGGTAACGGTAGGAGATGTGGTGCCGACGGCTGCGCCGCCTCCGCCTACCTCCGCCGTACCTCCAACGCCGCGCTCCACAGCTACCCCGCATCCCAATGGCGCTGTGATACACACGGTGGTATCCGGCGATACTTTGCTGGGCATTGCATTTCAATATGGTATTGAATTGGATGTGTTGCGGCGTCTCAACGCCGGTTCGCTAGGTCCCAACGATATGCTCTCTATCGGGCAGGAGGTGGTGATCTCTGGCGAACCAATCAGTCCGCCTACTCCCACTCTCGCGCCGACTGAGGAACAACCGGTGACGGAGCCGACAGTTGCTCCTGGAGCTACCGAGGTAACTGTCGAGCCGGGGGCGGTGGGGGGAGGGGCCTCCCTCTGTGTGCTCGCTTACAATGACCGGAATGTGGATATGCTCTACCAAGCCGCCGGCGAGGAATTGTTGCCCAACGTCACTCTCTCCGTGGTAGGTACTGGGGGGCTGGCCGGAACCTACACTACTGATGGGTTGGGCGAACCCTACTGCTTCCAGAATCTGCAACCCGGGAATTATGTGGTGCAGCAGCAGGTACCCGCCGGGTACGTGGCTTCGGGGCCGGAGAAATGGGGGGTTTTACTGGGGGCGGGGCAGAGCTATGCGTTGCAACTGGGCTACACGCGCGGAGAAAATAGCGCCGCCGGTACTGCGGACAGCACTCCTGAAGGCGCTACTTCAGAGTCATTAGGAGAGGAAGAGGAAGAACCGGCAACTAGTCTTCTGATGACTATCATCCGCGTGAGCGGCATCCTAGCGCTGTTATTGGTTATTGTTGTAGGCGCTCTCTTCATTGTCTCACGGCGCCGCGCCTGAACGCATTGAGATATTTCACCAGCCGCTCTCCGGGAGGAGAGCGGCTGTTTGTATTCCAGGGCAGCTCGGGTGCGCTCGGCCCCTTTACCGTGCCCGCAACCGGATTGTCCGACTTCCCGACTGTCTGACTCCTCCCTGTCATTTGCGGCTAAAGAATCTTGCGCTATAATCAAGACCTGATAGGCATTTTGATTAAATTGCTGTAAAGACGCGATTTAGCATTTATCGCACTGCCATCGTCGGCGGTGCTAGCAAGCTATAGCCAGAGTATTTCGATTCCAAGACTCCTTTTGTTGGAGTATTTTGTAATTTTCGGTCTGTGAAGTGCAAGGATCTCTCTGTTGGCCTGGGCGTCGGTAGAACTTACTAATAATCTTTTCATGAAATGAGATTGGTGTAACAGGCTAATTGGGAACCTGTACCCGTTCTATGAAGATAGAACGTGGGCTTTGCGTACCTGCTTACGGCTATGGCATTTGTTGCCATAGCCGTTTTTTTTGTGGGGCTAGGGCGATTGCGTTTGAGAGGGAGGTATGGCCGGTAGAATTACTGCGCTGCGACTCCAAAAACATTCTGAGCGGCGGGTGAACGTTTATCTAGATGGTGAATTTGCTTTTGGATTGGCGGATATTGCAGCTTATCCTCTCCGCGTAGGGGAGTGGCTTGCTGACGAAAAAATAGCTGCTTTGCAAGCGGCAGATGTTCTGGAGCAAGCGCGTGACCGGGCACTGAGCTATCTTTCTTATCGCCCGCGTAGCCTACGGGAGTTGCAATGCTATCTGCGTGAGCGTGAATTTTCTGAACCGGTGGTGAGCCAGGTATTGGGACATTTGCAAGCTGTGGGGCTGGTGGATGATCTGGCCTTCGCGCGCTACTGGATTCAGAATCGTGGCCAGTTTCGTCCCCGGGGGGCATTAGCGCTGCGGCAGGAACTGTGTCAGAAGGGAATTGCGGAATCTCTGATTGATACAGCGCTAGAAGATTACGATGAATTAACCGTGTTGCGGAGAGCTGCTAGAAAACATGCGCGGCGGCTCCGCCAATTGCCACCGGAGAAATTCCGCCAACGTTTGACACAACGGCTTGCTCGCCGTGGTTTCTCTTACGAGAGCATCCGCGATATTGTTACTGATTGTATAATGCAAAGTGAGGATGATTTATGAGACCCAATCTTGTTCTATCTGTATCTGTGTTGGTAGCATTGGTGGTGGGAGGAGTGGCCGGGTACTTGATCCGTCAGTGGCTTTACTATCAGGCGGTGGGCGCCTTAGAGGCGATGAAAAAGCGTTTGCTGGCGGCGGCCGAAAAGCAAGCGCACGATGTAGTGTTGACAGCGCGCGAGCAGGCCCAGAAGATGCGGGCCAAATTGGAGCAGGAGTCCGAAGAGCGCCGCGCCAGCTGGCGGCAGGATGAGAAACGCTTGCATAAAGATGAGGCGCGTTTACACCAAGAAGCTGACCGGGTGCAGCAGCGGCGTGAGCAGTTGGACCAGCGCTTTGAAGGGTTGGAACAACGAATTTCCCAACTCAATAAACGGCAGAGCACCCTGGATAAGCAGCGTAATGAGTTGCAGCAGCTCGAGGCACAGCAGCGGCAGGAGCTGGAGCGTGTAGCTAATCTCTCTCTGGAGGAGGCGCGGGATATTTTGTTGGAGCAGGTAGCCGCGGATGTCCGGCAGGATATGGCCCGCGTGATGCGCGAGGAGGTTGAGCGAGCCGAAGAGGAATCTGAGGATGAAGCGCGGAAGATCATTACTGTTGCTATCCAGCGACTGGCCAGCGAGCAGGTGGCGGAGATTACTACCCGGAATATAGAAATTCCCTCTGATGATCTTAAAGGACGCATTATTGGGCGCGGCGGCCGCAATATCCGGCTCTTTGAGCAGAAAGCGGGGGTGGATGTAATCGTTGATGATACGCCAGAAATGATTACCATCTCCTCCTTTAACCCGATCCGTCGGGAGGTGGCGGCGCGCGCTATGCACCAGCTGGTTGCGGATGGACGCATCCATCCGGCACGCATCGAGACGATTCTGGGTAAGGCGGAGCAGGAAGTTGAGAAAATTATCCGTGAAGAAGGAGAGCGGGCCGTCTACGAGGCTGAGGTGCCGGGTCTGAACAAGGAATTACGTAAATTGCTGGGGCAACTACACTTCCGCACCAGCTATGGACAGAACCAGCTCTTACATTCCATCGAGGTCGCTAAACTCTCCAGCTTGCTGGCCGCAGAGACGGGTGCCAGCGAGGAGATTGCGCGGGCGGGTGGATTGCTGCATGATATCGGCAAGGCGGTGGATTTCGAGGTGGAAGGTACTCATGCGGCTATCGGCGCTGATTTGGCGCGCCGGTATGGTGTTTCGGACATTGTGGTGAATTGCATTGAAGCACATCACCATGAGGCGGAGCAACTCTCGCTTGAGGCAGTTCTGGTGGAGGCCGCAGATGCTATCTCCAGTGCGCGTCCCGGGGCGCGCCGGGAGAGCTTGGAACATTACATCAAACGCATTCGCACTCTGGAAGAGATCGCTCATTCATTTAGAGGCGTGAAAACAGCTTATGCGATCCAGGCGGGACGCGAGGTGCGCATCATTGTCCGGCCGGACCATGTGGATGATCTGGCGGCTATCCGCCTCTCCCGCGATATCGCTCGCAAAATTGAGGATTCGTTGCAATACCCCGGCAAGATCAAAGTTACCGTGATCCGCGAGACGCGGGCGGTGGGATACGCTAAATAGTAAGCGGTCGCTCTCCCCGGCCGGCGAGAAAGTGCGTGAGCGTGAGGTCCGTTGATGGCCTTTCCCACTACTGCAGAGAGCTTTGAGGAACTGGTGGTTGAAGCCTTAGCTGAGCTTCCGGCTTATTTCCGCGCCAATCTCGCTAACGTGGAGATCGTTGTTGAGCCGTGGGCGGATCGCGCGACGCTCTCTCAAGTGGGCGTCGCTGATCCCCGGCAGCTATTGGGACGTTATCATGGAGTCCCGCGTACCAGACGCACCTGTGGCTATAACTTGACGTTGCCAGATAAAATCAGCCTCTATTAACACCCGATTGAGTTGCGTGCGCATACACGGCAGGAATTGCACGATATCATCTATCACGTGTTGCGCCATGAGATCGCACATCATTTTGGCATCAGCGACGAGCGTTTGCACCATATCGGCGCATATTGAAGAGGGCCGTCATTATGGCTAAAACAGAGACCCGTTGGGTTTGTCAAGAATGTGGGTGGAGTTTCATCAAGGAAATGGGTAGATGTCCACATTGCAGCGCCTGGGATTCCTTGAAGAAGACGGTTGTGCGTGACGAGCTGCCGGCTACGTCTTTAACGGGCCGCGTGGGAAGCGGCGAGTCGCTTCCCACGCCACTTAGCCAGGTGGATCTGGCCGGACATGCCCGCATCCCCGTCGCCAACGCGGAGTTCGCCCGGGTGTTGGGCGGCGGTCTGGTTCCCGGCTCCATCATCTTGATTGGCGGTGAACCGGGTATTGGCAAATCCACCCTACTGCTCCAAATCGCTGCCATTTTGGGCGATGCGCAACACCCCGTGCTCTACGTCTCTGGAGAAGAGTCGCCGGGGCAGCTTAAACGCCGGGCCGCACGCTTGGGGATTACGGGCGATACTATCCAGGTGCTGGCGGAGACCAACGTGGATTTCGTGCTCCAGCAAGCTGACCGGCTGCTCACCCTCCAAGCCTTGATCGTGGATTCCATCCAGACTACTCACACCGGTGATCTGGACTCGGCGGCGGGTAATGTAAGCCAGGTGCGTGAGTGTGCT
>DUEJ01000058.1 GCA_011192175.1 Thermoflexia bacterium | reverse complement strand
TCGAAGGCGGAAATGCGCTGCACGGGGAGATTTCTCCCAGCGGGAACAAGAACGCCGCCCTGCCGGCGTTGGCCGCGACCTTACTCACCTCCGAACCGGTGACGCTACATAACTTGCCCGCCATTCAAGATATTGTCACCATGGGCCGTCTCTTGGAATCGTTGGGCGTGCAAATTGATTACTTGGATGCCCACACCTGGCGTTTACAAGCAGCCAACATCAGCGTAACAGAGGACCAGGAGCAAGGGCGGGAGCTCTTCCGTGCCATTCGTGGCTCCATCCTCATTGCCGGGCCGCTACTGGGACGGTTGGGGTATCTGGCCATTCCCGCTCCCGGCGGCGATGTGATCGGCCGCCGCCGCGTCGACACCCATTTCCTCGCTTTCCGTGCCCTGGGCGTGACGGTGGAGACCTCCGACGCTTTTATCTTGAAGGGAGACAAGCTGCACGGGGCCGACATTCTATTGGATGAGGCCAGCGTCACCGGCACGGAGAACACCGTCATGGCCGCCGTGCTGGCGAAAGGGACCACGATTATTCGCCACGCCGCTTCGGAACCGCACGTCCAGGACCTCTGTAATTTGCTGGTCGCCATGGGCGCAGAGATTACCGGCGTCGGTACCAACACGCTGGTCATCCACGGCGTAGAGCGTCTGCATGGAGCCGAATTCACCATCGGTTCCGACTACATGGAGGTGGGCAGCTACATCGCGCTGGCCGCGGCGGTGGGAGGAGAATTGCTGATCCGCAACGCGGTACCGGAGCAGATGCGCATGACGCGCATGGTCTACCAGCGATTAGGCGTAACCTTTGAGGTGCGCGGCGACGATATCTTCGTGCCGGCGGAACAATCCCTGGTCATCGTGCCGGATATGGGAGGCGCGATTCCCTCCATCGCCGACGCCCCCTGGCCCGCCTTCCCCGCCGACCTGATGAGCGTCTCACTGGTCTTGGCTACGCAATGTGAGGGGGCGATCCTCTTTCATGATAAGATGTTCGAGAGCCGCATGTTCTTCGTTGACAAACTCATCCCGATGGGCGCGCGCATCGTCCTCTGCGACCCGCACCGCGCGCTGGTCTACGGCCCCTCGCCCCTGCACGGCGACGAGATGGAAAGCCCCGACATCCGCGCCGGCATGGCGATGTTGGTCGCGGCCCTGGCCGCCGCAGGAACCAGCACCATCCACAACATCCGCCAGATAGATCGTGGCTACGAGCACATTGAGGAGAAACTCAAACTACTGGGCGCCCGCATCGAGCGGCGGAATGGACAAAAGAGGTAAAGAGAATGAAAGACTCGCCATGTCCCTAGTGTCATTCCGAGCTACGCATGGCGCATGCGCGCCCCTCATTGGGCAAGAAACAGAATTTGTTTCTTAGTAGCGCGGTGCGACCCGCAGAGCGTGGAGCACGTAGTCGAGGAATCTACCGACGCGGCTGAGGCCCAAGTTCAGGTTGCAAGTTACACCAGTAGCAGATTCCTCGCTGGCGCGTCGCTTGGCTTGGAATGATATCAAGGTGTAACCCTAATGAAAATACTTCACTAACGCCAATACCTGGGTCTTGAAACAGATTTTTGACTTACGACCTTAGACTTGCGACTTTGGACTTACGACTTTAGACCTATTTTCCGAGGAGCCATTACCATGAAATTACTCTTAGCCACACATAACCACGGCAAACGCCGCGAATGGCAAGCGTTACTGGCAGGTCTGGACGTTGAATTGCTCTTGCCGGAGGATCTTGGTCTGGAGACGGAGGTTGCGGAGACCGGCGCGACCTACCAGGCCAACGCGCTCCTCAAAGCACGGACGCTTTCAGCAGCGGCGGGATTGCCGGCCCTGGCGGACGATTCCGGGCTGGAAGTCGACGCGCTAGATGGCGCGCCAGGCATCCGCTCAGCGCGCTACCGGCTGGGTTCCGATGAGATCCGCTACCGCGCATTGCTCCAAGCCTTGCAGGGCGTGCCGGCTTCCGAGCGCACCGCGCGTTTCCGCTGTCTGGCCGCCGTGGTCTGCTTAGATGGCCGGGAGTTCACCACCGAGGGCGTCTGCGAAGGCGTCATCGCCACCACCCCGGCGGGAGAAGAAGGCTTCGGTTATGATCCGGTTTTCTACGTACCAGAGGCGGAGTGTACCCTGGCCGAATTTACCCCGGAGCAAAAAAACCAACTGAGCCATCGTGCCCGCGCGGCTCAAGAGATGCGAGAGATATTACAGCGGTTAGCGGTTAGCAGTTAGCCCATTAGCGATTGGCTATTAGCAACACTTATCAGCGTCAACTTTCGACCTTTGACTTTCGACTTTCGACTTTCTGGAGGTTCCATGTCAACCAATGTTTCAGCAATTCCCACGCGCGGCATTCCCGGCTGGGTGATACGTGTGCGCGCGCCATTTATGACAGCTACCGTTATTCCCGTGCTGCTGGGCGGGGCGGTCGCTTGGGTAGCCACCGGCGCGTTCAGCTGGCTACACTTTCTGTTATCGCTGGGAGGAGCGCTGCTCCTGCATGCCGGGGCGAACATGCTCAACGACTATTTCGACCATCTGAGCGGCACTGACCGCCACAATCGCCAGGCCATCGCGCCCTTTACCGGCGGCAGTCCTATGCTTAAATTGGGTCTGCTAAAACCGGAGCGTGTACGCAACGAGGGTCTAGCTTACTTTGCCATCGCGGCATTGATTGGCTGCTATCTCGCCTGGCAGAGCTCGTTCTGGCTCTTGGCCATTGGAGCAGCGGGACTCTTCGCCGGGTACCTCTACACCGCCTATCTAGCGCCCAGCGGTTGGGGGGAACTCTTCCTCTTTCTCAGTTTTGGCCCCTTGATGGTGCTGGGAACCTGGGTCGTGCAAACCGGCGCCCCGAGTTGGGAACCGATTTGGGCCTCGCTGCCGATAGCCTGCTTGATCATGAACGTGCTCTGGATCAACCAATTTCCCGATGCCCCTGCCGATGATGCGGTTGGTAAACGGCACTGGGTCGTGCGGCTGGGACGCGAACGCGCGTTACCCATCTACGGACTGCTCTTTGTAGCAGCCTACCTATCGCTGGTGGTCAACGTGCTTACATCACTGGCCCCGCCCTGGACGCTGGCCGGTCTGCTCACCATACCGCTGGCCTGGCGCGCTTGGAAAGTGGCGCGGACGCATTATGATGAGATGCCCGCGCTGCGTCCGGCTAACGAGCTGACCATCCAGGTACATTTGGTCACGGGGGTTTTGCTGATTGTAGGCTATCTAATTCAAGGTATTGTCCGGTAACCATTGGAACTTATAACAGGAAGGGTGAAATGAATTTACAGACATTAGAACACGATCTACGTACTTATCGCCCGGCGGGAATGGAGAATTTCCCCGGCGATTTTGTTTGGCCGCGTTACGAGGGACTTTCGGTAGGGAATATCCCCGCTACCATTGCCCAACTGTTGGGAAACAGCACGGTCAATCTGCTCCCGCCGCTGCGCGCCGACCTGCTGGCTGGCTTGGACGAGGACGTCCGGCGCGTGGTGCTGGTCCTCCTGGATGGACTGGGCTGGGAGCAGCTCCAGCGCATGATGGCCAAGGACGAGGAACTGATTTTCCATCAACTGCAGGAGCAGGGACGGCTATTGCCCCTCACCTCCATCTTCCCTTCAACCACCGTTAACGTCTTGAGCACGCTGCGCACTGGCGCGCCCCCCATCCGGCACGGGCTGCTGGCTTATGAACTCTACCTGCGCCAGTGGGCCACGGCTGCCGAGTGCATCACCTTCTCCCCCATCGTGGATCGCGGTTCGGCGGCTCTGGTGGAATGGGGCTTGGACGCGGAGACCTTCTTGCCCGTGCCTGCGCTGGCCCATCAACTTTCCATTCAAGGAACGCTCACCTATCAGGTGATCTCTAACCATATCAAGAGCGGCGCGTTGAGCCGGATGTACTTCCGGGGCGTCCGTGAAGTTTACGGCCACTACTCCGCCTCAGATTTTTGGCTGACGGTGCGGCGCGCCTTGCATGAACATCACGCAGAGCGTTGCTACATTTCGGCATATTGGAGCGCGGTAGATACGCTGGCGCATCTCTACGGCCCGCGTCACGAGACCGGGCTGAACGAGGTGCGCTCGCTCTCTTACCTGCTCCAGCGCGCTTTCTTGGATAACTTATCACCGGCGGATCGCGAGGGCACGTTGTTGCTAATTACCGCCGATCATGGGCAACTCGAAACTCCGGTGTCCCAAGCCATTATACTGACGGAACATCCAGAGTTGGCAAATATGCTCACCTTGCCGCCAGTTGGAGAGGCGCGCGTACCGTTCTTCTACGTCCGGGGCGGCGACTTGGAAAAGGCGCGCACGTATTTGGAAGAGCATTTCGGGGAACAGCTTATCTGCCTGGAGCGGCAGACGATACTAGAAAGCGGCCTCTTGGGGCCTGGCGAACCTTATAGCGAAGTTCCTCACCGGCTGGGAGACCTTATCGCGATAACCAAAGGCCACGCTACCTTTGTCCGCACCGAGGAGGACGCGAAACGGCTACCGGGCCGTCACGGCGGTTTGATGTCACAGGAAATGTTGGTCCCGCTCCTGGCCGTGCGCCTGGAAGATTTGTAACCCTAAGGGGACGCAGAGCAAATCGGAAAAATCAGTTTTTATCTGCGTCCCTACCTGGGACTGGCTAAGTAGCAATCTACAATTCATGTATGAGAGAGGTGCCTAGTGTTAAATCAGAGAACCACTAAGGCTATGACTATAGTCACTGCCAGCGCGCAACACCTGTTTCCTAACCTGAGCTTGGAACAAGCGTTCGGGGAATTGTTGTTGGCACAGGCGCGCAAGAATTTAATTCACTATCGCGCTACGGTACATCGCTTTGAGCAAAAGCACCAGCAGGAATTTGCCCTATTCCGCCAGAAAATCTTGGCTAGTGAACCGGCATGGGAAGCAGAACAGGACTACTTTGATTGGGAAATGGCTATAACGGGCATCGCTGACATGAAGCGCGAGATTGAAAGACTGCAAACCCTGGTGCAACATTGATGAACGTCCGGCAATTGTTTGGCAATCTACGTCAAGAAGCGCAGACACGCAGCTATTTCTGCCGATTAGAATTAATAGCGCAAAGTACCCACTTGCTTAAAGCACGCTTGTATGTAACAGCTACACTTTTTGTGCAAGTCTACCGTAACGACCAATACAACACTACCAATTTGGTACTGCTCTATGAGGGACAACGGCTATATGCACGCGACCAACTCGATGGAGTTTGGCATCGTCACCCAGCCGGCAATCCGCAGCAACATGATCACAGTGTTGAGGGACAGCGTGCTGTTAGTCTAGCTGAGTTCTTAACTGAGGTGGAGATTATACTAGCAGCACGTGACTTGCCCTAATGAGCATCTTGAGTTAGCTGCTCAAGAGCAATGATTGGTCAATTGCCTGCTCGCCACAGCAGGTTGATGCCGCAGGAGATGTTGATCCCGCTCCTGGCCGTGCGCCCGGAAGATTTGTAACCGTATCTGGTAGAGCGAATTATATGAGAAAACGCCTGCCTGTGCGGGCGTTTTCTCATACAGCTATTGCCAAGATCATTGACAAGCTGTCACGCTGCTCAGTTCCCCTTTCCTTTACGCGCGGCCAACAATCTCACATACCCTCGATAGTGCGGATAGCTGCGAAAATCGTCGAACCCTTGCGCACGCAAAGTCGGTTTCCACTCGCGGAGCGCGAAGTCGGTCGCCAACGGACATTCCAACTTGAAAGCGAAGCGCACCAACCAGGGCGCTTTAGCCGGGTCGAACTCGTTATAATCCAGGATAATGAACTCGCCGCCAGGACGCAAGGCGCGGTAAGCGTTGGCAATAATTCGCAGCCGATCTTCTTGGACAAAGCCGTGCAGTACAAAGGCGATAAAGACCTTATCGAAGCTCTCCGCGTAGGGCAGCGTCTCATCTATGCGCTGTTTCTCAAAAGTGATTTGCGGGAAGCGCCGGCAGCGGCGGTGAGCTTGCTCCAACATCTCCGGCCCGATATCCAACCCCAAGATACGGCCCTGGTCCGAGAGATAATGGTTCATCAAGCAGGCGTTGCGGCCGGTGCCGGACCCCAACAGCAAAATGCTATCCGCTGGGCGAATCTCCATCTCCCGCACAACGCGACGGATGAAGAAAGGATAAGTACCGCCGGTGATGGTATTCATCAACAGATCATAATAACGCGCCTCGAAACCGGTAACCTCTACTTTAGAATCAGAACGGTCAAATTGTTGAGTCATCACTAGCTCCTTGAGCGGGTGCCTGCCCGCTCAATTGGCGCAGGCAAGAAAGACGCAAGCTAAACATGGGGACTTGCTGTTGATATTCGCGGTAGGCAACGCCAAACTTGCGGATGGCCTCCGGCTCCTCTACAAATCTGATCAGCGCCAGCATGAAGAGCATTTCCAACGGAGCGACGACCGCGATAAAAAACGGCGAACCTAAAATCAAGGCTACCGTCCAGGGGAAGAAAAGCAAGCCCCAATGCATCGGATGACGCATACAAGCATATACCCCGGTAGTAACCAATCTGTTGGTCTCCATGCGAGGGATATTGCCCTCGCGTCCCTGCCGCGCCAGCAACCGCCCGGTATGGCGGCTCACTTGCAACACCCAGCGGAGCAGAAATACCCCGGCAACCAGAGTTACCAGGTGGAAGGGGGGGCTAACTAGCAATGTGTGTGCCCAGCGCCAGTCCAACCAGAGGCTCAACACACTCCCTCCTAACAACATCACAACCCAGATAAACATCCGTAAAAACACATCCACACCTCCTTGTAGTTCCAAAAATTTCATCCATAAATTACGCAGATTACACTGATTTTTTTCGCGTTCATGGGCGTCCATTCACATTTGATTTTAACCCTCCAGAATTTGTTTTTCTTAGCGTCTTTGCGCCTTTGCGGCACTATATCTTTTCCCCGTGTCCTCAGAGCCTCCAGGGTGAGCTAACGGCCCAACACCCGTTGCAACGTCTGCCGCTCCTGAACCGTCAACTCACCTAGCACCTGCTCCACGTCGCCGTTACCAGAGATAAAGGCTTGCCACAAGCCGCTTTCGCGGAATTCCTGCAAATCTTCCTCGTAAGGATGCCCGACCTGATGATCGTCGGCAATTTTACCATCTTGCAAGGTAACTACGCGGCGAGTCTCACGGGCGACCACCGGATCGTGGGTGACGATAATGAGCGTGGTGCCCAATTCGCGGTTCAACGTATCCAGTAGCTCGATTACCACCGCGCCGCTCTCCGAATCCAAGTTACCCGTCGGCTCATCGGCCAGCACCAATTCAGGGCGGTTCGCTAGGGAGCGCGCAATCGCCACCCGTTGGCGCTCCCCGCCGGAGAGCTGATTGGGCAGATGTCTCAGGCGATCACCCATCCCTACCAATTCCAAGAGCTCTTCCGCGCGGCGCCGCCGTTCGCGGCGGCCCACATTCAGCCCACGCAGCGGCACCTCGACGTTTTCACGTGCGTTCAACGTGGGGATGAGGTTGTGCATCTGGAAAATGAAGCCCACCGTGCGCGCGCGGAAGTAATCCAAGTTCTTGATTCGCGCCAAATCCTGCCCGTTGATCAGCACACGGCCCTTGCTGGGTCGATCCAACGCCCCTAGCATATTGAGCAGCGTGGATTTGCCAGAACCAGAAGGCCCCATCACGGTGAAAAACTCTCCCTTCTTAATCTGAAGAGAAATGCCATTTAGCGCGTAGACCTGTGCCCCATCGCCGTAGATTTTGGTTAGATTTTCGGTCTCAATAATATATTCTTCTGTCATCTTTTAATTAACTCCGTGGAGATAACGAGTGATTAGTGGTATCAGCTCCATAT
>DUEJ01000057.1 GCA_011192175.1 Thermoflexia bacterium | reverse complement strand
CATTGACAACCAGTTACGCGGACGGGCGGGACGCCAAGGTGATCCCGGCTCTAGTCATTTCTACGTCTCCCTAGAGGATGAGCTCCTGCGGCGCTTCGGCGGCGAACGGCTCCAACCCTGGATGGAGCGCGCCGGTCTGGAAGATGCCCCGCTAGAATTTAAGGTTATCAGCAAAGTTATCGGCTCCATCCAAGAACGCGTGGAGGGCTACAACTTCGATGTCCGTAAACATCTATTGGAATATGACAACGTAGTCAACAAACAGCGCGAGGTAATGTACGCGGAACGTCAGAAGATACTATCCCGCGAGGATTTGCACGACGACCTACTGGATATGATCACAGCTGAGATTCGGAACGTCGTTCAAGTACATACCGCCGCCGATTACCCGGAAGATTGGACCCTTACGGAGATGTTAGCCGAGCTGCGCCGTTTCGCCCCAATCCCTCCCCCCTTCACGGCTGACAAGCTGCTCAATCAAGAACCGGAAAAGATGATCGCTCAATTTATCTCCTGGGCTGAACAAACCTATCAGCAATTGAACCAACAGCTTGGCCAGACTACTTACCAGAGCTTGCGTGATACGCTCTCCTTAAAGCAGCTGGCCGTCAGTGATGATCCTTTCCTCCAAACCCTTGCCCAGCGCGCCACGACAGAGCTAGGCGCGGAGACGCTGGCTAGCTGGCAGGATCTCCCCCTCCGCCGGCTCCCGGACAGATTAGAAACCCGTTTGGGCGGGCTCGCCATTGAGCTAAGCCGCCTCTTTCGCGACCGCCGCTTGATGTTACGGACCCTAGACGAGCATTGGATTCATCACCTGACGGCTCTGGATGTATTACGTGAGGGGATCGGCCTCCGCGCTATCGGCAAACAGGAGCCGCTGGTAGCCTATCAAAAAGAAGCCTACGATATGTACCAGGAGATGTTAGCCTCGGTACAACGTAAAATCGTTTACTCACTTTTCTTGGTACCCAAAGAGATGTTAAGAAAGCGCTCTCGCCGTTCACATCTGGTCGCCAGTCATCAAAATCCAGCAGCTCCCCGTAACTTGCGCGCTTCGGCCGGCGATGTGCCCAGTATCGAAAAATCTCGGCCGCATACCAGCAAAAAACTACCCGGACGCAACGATCCCTGTTGGTGTGGTAGCGGAAAAAAATACAAAAATTGTCACTTACGCGCTGACCAGCGCCAAGCTGCTTAGTGCGTCTGCGGTGAAATCCTGGGTTTTCTCAAGACCCTCAAAAGTGAGCTTCACTAGGACTACGCTGCGTTAGCACCAACGATAAAGTGGAATATGGAGGCAGAAACCAACATGAGTACCGAAAACCTTACCAGCCGTGTCTTTAATGATATGGACCCGGCTTTGCTCTCATTTATCAAAAAATATGTAACTTCATTTGTCAAATGGGACCTGTTGCACTTCTTCCACCAAAATCCACACACCATTGACACCGTAGAAAATATCGCCCGGTATGCTGGCCGCGCGCCAGATACCGTGCAACGCGAGCTCGCGCAGTTGGCGCGCAGTGGACTGCTCGAGAGCTCGCAAATGGGAGAGATGGTGATCTACGCCTTAACGTCTTCGCCCCAGATACAAACAAACCTCGCGCAATTTGTGGCAGCCAGTCAAGACAAACAGTTCCGCATCCGCGCTACTTATCATGTCATTCGCGATATGTGCCGGCATTAACCAGAGGAGATACCCAGCCTATGATAGAAAAGTCTCAAGACCCTAGCCCGGCGTCCCTCCCCCTTGCTCAGCGCGTACCAACTGGCATCCCGGGACTGGATGAAATGCTCCATGGCGGCTTCCTCTCCCAGACAGCTAACCTGATTGAGGGAGCGCCTGGTTGCGGTAAAACCACGTTAGGAATGCAATTTATCCGGTACGGCGCGCTACATGGTGAGCCGGGGATTATCCTCACCTTCGAACAATTCCCTGCACAATACTACCGGGACGCCGCTTCCTTCGGTTGGGATTTCCGCGCCTTAGAGAGAGCCGGAGTATTACAAGTTATTATGAGCAGCCCCGAGGTTAGCAAAGCCGATTTGGAGAGCTTTAACGGGAAGATAGAAGACCTGGTAGCGCGTATCGGAGCCAAACGCATCTTAATTGATAGTCTCACGCACTTTGAGCGGATAAGTCAAGATCCAATGAAGTTGCGCAGCTTAGTCTACGGTTTTCTCAACTCCCTTAAACGCGCGGGGCTAACGGCCATCCTAACCCGCGAATCGGCCACCCTCTTAGGAGATGAAGTAGGCCCAACCGGCAGCGCCAATTTCAGTTTCATGACAGATTCCTACATCATGCTCCGTTATGTGGAGATCGAAAGCGCTATCCAGCGCGCCATCATCGCCCTCAAAATGCGGGGCAGCGCTCACGACACCTACATTCGCCAATTCGAGATCAATTCAACCGGGTTCCATGTCCAAGAGCCTTTTGCGGGCCGTGAAGGGCTTATGAGCGGGACACCCCAACAGATGACCCGATCGTTTATCAAAGCCTTTATTAACCGTTAAGAAATGGGCCTTAATTTGCCCGCTACCAAACTAACAACGTATAGCAAAAAACCGCCAGAGAGAAGTAGGCGTGCTTTATGAACTGGATCAATTTTATAGTGGCCCTCATTGGTTGGAGCGGTATTGTAGCCATCCAAACAGTGCTGATGAAGATAGCTTGTTTCTTTGAGGAGAACTCCGGGAAACAAACTTATCACCGTCTCTATTACCTCGTCATCCTCTGCACCGGGGTAGGCGCCGGACGTTACCTGTGGCGGCTGCTCATGCCGGCGTCTTCTCCATGTCTCGATTTTCTGGGCGACCCTCTCGCCAACCTCCTATTCTCCATCGCCGGCCTGGGGCTACTATTATTGGGAACTGCTCTCTATAAGAAAATGATGGGAGATGCCGAGTGACCGAGTTAGAAATTATAACTGGCAATCTAGGCCTACCGATACTTATTGGCACTCTCTATGTCAGTTGGCTACTGCAAGGTTTCAGCCAACGCTTGGGGGAAGTAACCAAGATGAAAGCCTATTATCGTTGGTTCTCCCTGGGCAACGCCTTTCTTATCATTAGTATTCTCAGCTATATTGTCCGTTATAACGCCATCCTGGCTCAGCAACCAGCGCTGTTCGTAACCCCGCTCTTCACTTTACTCGCCTTCCATCTACCCCTGGCGCTAGGAGTAATACTTAATCTGACGATCACCCTTATCTATTGGTACTGGTTAGGTCATAAGTAACCGGGCCTGCCAAATAAAAATGAAACCGAGGTTCCATGACAGCATCCACTCTCATCGAATGGGCGCGCGCACTACCTAAAATTGATTTGCACCGGCATCTAGAAGGCTCGTTACGGTTGCACACTCTCTCTGATATCGCTCAAGAGCATGGGATCGATTTGCCCAGCTATGATATCGAAGAGCTCCGGCCTTACGTACAAGTTACCGACGGGCCCCACGATTTTCACCATTTCCTGGCGAAATTCAAGTTACTACGGCATTTTTACACCTCCAAAGAAGCGGTAACCCGCATCGCCTCAGAAGCCGTATTAGACGCCGCCCAAGATAATATCCGTTATCTGGAGCTGCGCTTCAATCCGGTCGCACTGGCGCGCGCCCAGCATTTCCAGCTGCATGAGGTGGTGGAATGGGTGATGGCAGCGGTGGCCGAAACCCAAGCGCAATGCCAAACGCGCACCTGTCTGCTTCTCCAGATTGGGCGCGATGAGCCGCTCCGAATCGCTGAAGAAATCATTGAGCTGGCCATCGCCTATCACGGACCGCTAATTCGAGGGATTGATCTGGCCGGTGATGAGACCCTCTATCCCGCGCGTCGCTTTGTAAAGCCGTTCGATCGCGCCCGCCAAGCGGGGTTAGCCATCACCATTCACGCGGGAGAAGCCGACGGCGCCAACAGCGTCCGGGACGCCATTAAACTGCTAGGCGCCCAACGCATCGGCCACGGGATAAGCACCGTAGAGAACTCCGAAGTCGTACAACTACTCCGCGAACGCAATATCGCCCTAGAGGTTTGTCCTACCAGCAATTTCCAGACCGGCGTCGTGCATGGGCTAACGCTCCACCCGCTCTTGGATCTGTTCAGCCTCCGGCTCAACGCCACGATCAACACTGATGACCCCAGCATCAGTGATACCACTCTCAGTGCGGAGTACGTCGTAGCCATCAAAGCCATCGGCCTCCACAAGCGCATGATCTATCAAGCCCTGCACAATGCCGTGGAAGCCGCCTTCATCCCGGAAGCGGAACGGGGGAATTTACGTGCAGAGTTCCAAGCGGCGCTAGGCCCCCGTCCAGAGATAGATATGGCCCGCTTGCCCAATTCAAAACCACGCTATCCTTTCTACTCTCAGTTCCGTGAGCGCCCCACCGGGGAAGTACGGTGAGGCCCAACGCTCCCCCCGTCCCCGTCTCGGGAGCGGCTAACTGGGGAGCGCAGAAGAACAAAAAAAGGCTCTAAGAAACGGTTGCCCGTCCCTTAGAGCCTTATCAGCGTATCGCCAGCAACGCAAGCTACAGCATTAGCTCTGCCAAACCAGCCTCGGTGTAAGGTTTAAGCCGCACATCATACACGGCATACCCCATCAGTGCAGTCGCCCGTTCTGTGGATAGCGAGGAGGCCAGCACCACCACTTTATCCGTGACCCCGGATTTACGCAGCGCTTTAAGCAACTGCGTAACGTCACCGTTGACCAGGCAATCATCGAGCAAAATCAGATCGAATTCCGCCAATTGCGCCGGGAGCTCTCCGGTGCGCGCCACCTCATTCCCCGCCTCGACCAGTTTAGCCTGTGCGAAATTACTCCAGAGATCCTCATCATCCAATATCAAGATCTTCTTCGCGGTAGGCAGCTCCGCCGCCGGGGGCTTCTCGGTGGTATAGGGAATGCGTACTTCCACCACCGCGCCGCCAGCCTCGGCATTGAACGCCGTCACTTTGCCGTCCAGTTGTCTGATGATTTGCAAAGTAGCTGAAAGACCCAGTCCCGCGTGCCCCGGTTTGGTGGAATAGAAAGCTGCCCAAACCTGATCTAGATTTTCTTGAGAGAAACCGGGTCCATTATCCTTCACCCGAATAATTAGCTGTTCCTCTTCTGCCGGCTCAATTTCTACCTGAATTTTAATCTGCTCCAGTTCAGCCGTCGCCTCCAACGCGTTTTTGAGCAGATAGTCAAAAGCCCGACTCAAACGCGAGCTATCGGCTATCACCAACGGTAAATCTGCTCCTCCCTGGCAGCTGATTTGCGCAGCCGGCACGGCAGCAGCTGTTATTACATCCTTGAAAACATCCGCCACGATCACTGGTTGCGGCAATTGCTCACGCGCCGGCCCAATCAGGTGCTCTTTAACAGCCAAGATCAAGCCGGCATTTTCTGCGATGATATCAAGGTCCTCAAGCATGGAAGCGAGCATTTCCTCATCAGGAGAAGCTAGCGCCTGCACATCCTCGTGCAACCGCTTGATTGTCGAGGTGATCGGTAAGGCTTTGTTCCCAATCCAATGGATAGCTTCAATCGTAGAAGTCGCCAGCGCTTCAAAGGTCTTGGTGCGCACCAGCTCCTTATGCGCCGCCTTCAGCTCCTGCAACAAGCGGGCATTCTCAATCGCCACGGCCAGCTGATCCGCCATCGTCTGCAAACTGGTGATATCTTCTTTGCTAAAAGCGGACTCCTCTCGGCTCTGAACCGTCAACGCGCCAATCGGACGGCCGCTAACCAGCAACGGCAGCGCCATCTCCGAGCGAGTATACGGCAATAATGGATTTTTGAAGTGTACCGGCTCTTCACCCACATCTAACGCGATGCGGCCTTTACGTTGGCTGATGCTAGAACCGATCATCGAGAGCCCCCCCACCTTAAGTTGGTGGTGATTGGCTAACATCTGCGCGCCGGCCGCGCCATGCCCGGCCCGTAAGACCGCCCACTCTCCCGCCTGGTCCAAGAGAAACACTCCCGCGTAATAGAAGCCGTATTCCTCACAGATAACGTCAGAAACCTCGCGCAGTAACGTATCAATACTCAAAATAACAGTGACTTCCTTACCTACCTTAGAAGCTGCCTTCAGAAGATGCGCCTGCCGTTCAGCTTGCGCCAACAGCTGTTGGTGTTCCCGGTGCAATTCTGCATTCTGGATAGCGATGGCCAGCTGATCGGCCATGCCCTGCAAGACCATAATATCTTCCGTGCTGAAGGCCGCCTCTCTAGTGCTCTGCACAGTGAGCGCCCCGATGAGCTCTGTCCCCACGATCAACGGCAGCGCCATCTCTGAGCGTGTCTTCGGGAGTATCGGATTCTTGAAGTGTACCGGCTCTTCGCCCACGTCTAATGCAATCAGCGCGTGTTGCTCCCCGCTGGCGCGCCCGATCATCGAATGACCATTCACGCGCAATTTATGCTCTTGGGCCAGCATCTTGCGCCCGGCCACACCGTAACCGGCATGCAAGACCATCCACCGCCGTGATTTATCCAAGAGAAAAACTCCCGCGTAATAAAACCCAAATTCCTCGCAGATAACATCCACCGTTTCATCTAACAACCGCTCTGGATTGAGAATGGAGGTCACATTCCGCGCCACTTTAGCCGCTGCGTGCAGTAGCGTAGCGCGCCGGGTGGCTAACGCCATATCTTTATCATTCATAGTTATAAGCCCCTTATAGCTCTAAAATATCATTGATTAAATCTATTAACTGCGCTTCCCGGCCCTTAACGAAATAAGCGCGCGCCCCCCGGACAATAGATTCCTTCGCGCGCGTCACCTCATCAAAAGCCGTCAAGACAATCACCGGCAAATCTGCTTGCGTTGCCAACAGACGGCTCAACAGCTCCAACCCCGCATTTTTATCATTTACGCCCGCCAAATTTGGCATGTGCAAATCTAATATCGCCAGATCAAATGGCTCTGCCTCCCCGCGCGCAGCATTGAAGGCCATCAACCCAGCGCCGGCGCTGGCTGCCACCGTCACGTCAAAGCCCGCCCGAAAGAGCGTCTTCTCCATGCTGCGCCGCACCAACCGTTCGTCATCTACCAACAAAAGTCTAATTTCATCTTCCATAATGCCCATCCCTCCTCCAAGATAGTTTATGTAACCTCACGAAAAAGATCGGTTTTTTACAAATATGCGCCACTATGTACAGTGGAGGCGAAAACCTAAAGAGCCAATTTTCTTCTTAGCGACTTCTATGTCTCTATGGTGAGTTGCCTTTTTCAGGGGAGCCCAGGTTTTCCTCTATGTAGCTCTGCAAAATTCTATGTCCACCAGAGGATTAAGCAGCTACCCAGGGGGCATTATCCCCCAGGAACGCTAACAGCGCAAGTTGCTTAGGCTTTTGAATCGGAGCAAAATGATAGCAGCCGCAGATAATTTAAGGGCACTTAACAATCAAGTCCTGGCACAAAAAAGAAAAAATTACCCCGGAGGACAGAGAGAGAAACCAGAAAACTCTATGCCCGCCGGGACTCTAGGGTAAGTTTCTTTTTTAGTTTTGGCTTGTCCAGGTACCGGGCTGCGCGCGCCGCGCGCGGAGCTCGCCAGCGAGGAATCTACCGGTTGTGTTGTGCGATTCCCCCCAAACGCAGTAGATTCCTCGCTGCGCTACCGGCAAACTACGCCTTCCGCTCCGCTCGGAATGACACAGAATCTACATCATTCCCACCTGACTACTTGACCAATCGACTACCCGGCTGCCCGACTAATCCTGGCTAGGATCAACCACCCGGCCCCAAAAGAGGATTTCGCCGGTTTCCGTATCCCGGATGAGGTAGATGAAGGGTCGGTCCACGGTGAGGCTCAGAGATTCGCCGGGCATGGACGTCACCGTCATGGCGACGGCGGTTGCGGCGGCGGCTTCGGTGCCCTTCTCGTCCACGTCCACGCAGGCTTTGTGCAGCACCGCGCCGATAGCCAAATTACCTTGACCATCCATCCCCGAAAAGTCCGCCTCTCCGCTCATGGCGATGGGCATCCCCATTTTCATTAACGTTTCGGTTAGATTTAGCGTACTCTCATAGCCAAATTTGGGCAGCGCCAAGTTGACGCTTTGGTACTTCAATTTCTCTATGATGGCCGCTAGCTGCTCCGCGCTTAACTGCTCCTCGAGCGCCGGGAACCTTCCCACCTCTGGCACGATGAGCAACATGCTCGTTTGGTATCCCGCGTAGGGCAATTCCACCGCCTGGTAATTATCTCCCCGCGCGTAATTGAGTTGTTCCGGCTTCGTTAGGTGCATCAGGGGAACGGAGGTCTCTTGGCCGTCCAGCAGGGTGAAAGGCGCGTTCTCGGTCAAGCGCTCGTCAAAGGTGTGGAGCCACCCGGCGTAAAAATAGATGGCGTTGGCGAGTACCAACCGCGTATCTGGGGTGAGGATGCCTTGCGGGATCAGGTTTTGAATCTTCTCCTCGGTATTTTCGCTCACCCAAGCGTTGATTGCCTGGCGCGTCTCCTCCGGGGCGTGTTTGAAATCGACTAGTTGTAAGCCCGCGCCGTAATTTTGCGCCAGCAGATCCAGGAACTCCTCCAAGAAGGTGTAGCTCTGCTCTCCCCAGAGCGAGTTGGCGATGTTGAGGGTGAAGGGGGTAGGGTTTGAATCTGAAGGTTCCTGTGGTTGGAGACTCTGGTCTAGCGCGTTGAAGGCGGGATGCAGTCGCTCCTGGGGTAGGGTGAAGTGCAACGTCTCCGCCAGCTGCGCGGCGGTCTCCCCGCGCGCGCCGGCGTAAGTCATGGCCAGTGCGATGGAGATGCTGTGCGGCGAGAAGAAGAGATTGTCGCCGCTCCCCTCCAGCGCGTGATAGAGCGCTACGGCGAAGGCGACGTTG
>DUEJ01000056.1 GCA_011192175.1 Thermoflexia bacterium | reverse complement strand
CTCTCGCAGCAATGCGTCTTCCGGCTGGCGCCGCAGGTGGGGATTGAGGTACCGGCGGGCGTCACCAAAGCCGCGAAACTCAAAGCCGTGCAAGCGCATCTGGCAGCCGGGGAAGAGGGCGCACGCCAAATTTGGGAAACGCTGGGCATTTACCTGGGTTACGCCATCGCTCACTACGCCGATTTTTACGAGATCAACCACGTGCTGATTTTGGGGCGCTGCACTTCCGGGCGCGGCGGCGGGATCATGCTGGAACATGCGCAGCGCGTGCTGGCGGTGGAATTCCCAGAGCTGGCGAAACAGATCCAGATCCAATTGCCGGATGAAAAGAGTCGCCGGGTAGGACAAGCCATCGCTGCGGCTAGCCTGCCGGTACTATCCCCGTAAGTAAGCCCCGGCATGAATGCCAGGGCTACGAGCTGGAAGCCTCCTCCGGAGGCTAGCGCGCCTGGCGACTGAAGTCGCTGTTGACGACAGCACCGGGAGACGGCACTCAAGCGATATCGGGAGATTCCTCGCGGGCGCGTCGCTAGCGCTTCCGCTGGCTCGGAATGACAAGCTAGGTACCGTAACAAACCGATTGACTACCCGACTAACAACTATCCGACCAATGACTACCCGACCAACGACTATTTGACTATCCGACTACCAGGAGGCTTGACTAATGAAATTCAATATGGAATCCGCGGAAGTTTTCGTGCCCGATGGTCTGCCGGCGCGCGAGGCGTTGGCACGCACGACGCACCTCGCCGTTGGCGCGCATCAGGACGATTTGGAAATTATGGCGATTGACGGCATCCTAGCGTGTTTCCAGCGAACTGACCGCTGGTTCACCGGTGTGGTGCTGACCAACGGCAGCGGTTCGCCCCGCGACGCGCTCTACGCCGGGTACACTGACGCAGAGATGCAGTTGGTGCGGCAGCAGGAACAGCGCAAGGCGGCGATTTTGGGCGAATACGGCGCGCAAGTACAATTAGATTATCCTAGCGCCCTCATCAAGGACACGCTCAATGAGCAACCGGTGGAGGATCTGGTTAAACTGCTCCAAATCGCCCAACCGGAAATTATCTACACACACAATTTAGCCGATAAACATAACACCCACGTCGCCGCCACGTTACGGCTCATCGAAGCGGCGCGCCGCTTGCCGGCTGCGTCCCGTCCCGCTAAAATTTACGGCTGCGAGGTCTGGCGCGCGTTGGATTGGCTGCTGGAGGAGGATAAAGTAACCTTCGATTGCTCGGCGCACGAGGGCTTGCAAATGGCGCTGGTAGGCGTCTATGACTCGCAGGTCGCCGGTGGCAAACGCTATGACCTGGCGACAATGGGAAGACGGCGCGCCAACGCCACTTACTACGCTTCTCACACCACCGACACCGCCACGGGCATGGTCTACGCGATGGATCTTACACCGTTGCTTGACCCAGAGCGCGACATCCAAGCCTACGTGACAGAGTTCATCGCGCGCCTTTCCGCAGATGTCTCCGCCCGCCTCGCTCAATTTAGGCTACCACGCTAAGGTGAGACGCAAAGAGAAGCTACGCTGGCTGGCGCTATTGCCCTTATACCCGCTGCTCTACTACGGAACCTACTTCATCCTTCGAGGCCCCCGGCCGGCAAATCCTCAAATAATTGCCCATCGCGGCGGTCCAGCCTACGCGCCGGAAAATACCTTGGCGGCTTTCAAGCACGCGCTCGAGATGCACGTAGACTGGCTAGAGATGGATTTACACCAGACGAAGGACGGTACATTAGTTGTCATCCACGACGCCTCGGTAGATCGCACCACTAATGGTTCCGGCTTGGTGGCGGAATTGACGCTGGCCCAAATCCGCGCCCTAGATGCCGGAGATGGTGAACAAATCCCCACTTTTGAAGAGGTGCTGGCTCTGGTGCAAGGCTCCGGCGTAGGACTGCTGCCAGAACTCAAAGCGGCGGGGATGGAGCGCGAGTTACTCCGGCTGCTGGAGGCGGCCGAGTACACACAGCGGACAGTTGTGCAATCTTTCTCCGCGCAAAGATTAGAGACCCTCCAAACGCTAGCCCCGGAAATCCAAGTCTGCCGGTTGTATGGCGTCGAGATGCTCAATCTGCCGCAACCGGAGAGCGCGCGCTACCTCGCTCCTCCGGCGACAGCGGTGTTGCTCAATCCCTGGCAGATCCGGCAAGCACACACTGCGGATCGTCGAATCTTCGTCTGGTTTGGCGGCCTGGAGCACCCGCTGATTATGCGCTGGCTGCTGGCTCTGGGCGTGGATGGCTTAATGATTAACGATCCTTCGGCCCTAGCGGAGATTTTGGATTGAGATTTTATCCACAGATTACACAGATGCGGAGTAGCTGCTAATCTAGGAATTCGAGCATGAGAATGCTAAACACCATCCACAATGCTCCCCGCTCCCGTACCCCATCGGGTAGGCTGCGCTCTCGGGGGCAGCACCAATGTAGCACGCGAATGCACTGGCAGAAAGGTTGAACCAATAAAAATCAATATCATCTCAAAAAATTAGGGCCGGTTGCATCCCGGATTATCAATCCGGCGGGCGGAATACCATTCCGCGCTACAAGCCCCCGAAATATTGAGATGATACAAAAATCAGGAGTTCGAATATGAGAATTTTAGTAGGAGCAGTAGGTCACGAGTCCAACACCTTCACGCCGCTCACCACCCAGCTGGCGGATTTCCAGCCGCGTTACGGCCAAGAGAGCCTCACGCCGCCCTTGCGTGGTGCGTTTGCCGGTTTGGTGAAAACTTTGCAGGTCGCGGGGGCCGAGTTGGTCCCCACGTTAACCGCGCACGCTATGCCCGGCGGGGTGGTCGAGGAGGAAGTCTTCCGGCATTTCCTGGCAACTTTGCGCGCCCCGGCCCACGCCGTGGATGGCGTCTGCCTTTTTCTGCATGGGGCGATGCGCGCCGAGCAGGAGGATTACTGCGATACGGTAATCGTGGAGCAGTTGCGCGCCCAATTGGGGCCGGAAATCCCCCTCACCGTGGCATTGGACATGCACGGGAACCTCACCCGCCGGCTGGTGGCCGCTGTGGATGCGCTGGTCGCCTATCATCGCGCGCCGCACACCGATACCTACGAGACCGGCGTCAAAGCCGCCGAGATGCTGCTCGCCATGCTCCAAACCGGGACACGCCCGGCGTTGGGCTTCGCCCGCCTCCCCTTCTTGCTGCCCGGCGAGATGGCCCAGACCGCCCGCAATCCCATGCGGGAGATGATGGCGCGGGCCGAGGCGTTGGAGACACGCCCGGAGATTATCTCCACCACCATCGCCAACTCGCATTGCTGGGCCGATATCCCCGATACCGGGGTCTCGTGCATCGTGGTGGCGGATGACCAGGAAGTCGCCCAGCGCGAGGCCGAGCGGCTAGCCGAGGAATTTTGGGCGCGCCGGGCGGAGTTCGGGGTGAGCGCGGAAGCGTATCCGCTGGAGCGCGCCGTGGCGGAAGCTTTAGCGGCCCCGGAGTCCACCGTCTTCCTCTCCGATTCCGGCGACAATCCCGGCGCGGGCGGCACCACCGATGTACCCGCATTGCTCCGTGAAATGCTCCGACGCGGCATGACCAACGCGCTCTTCGCCAGCATCTGGGACGTGGCAGCGGTGGAACTGTGCCAGGCCGTGGGCGTAGGCCAGGAGCTCTCCCTGACCCTAGGTGGCAAGCTCGATACCGCGCATGGTTCCCCGTTGCGCGTCACCGGTCGAGTGAAATCGATCTCCGAGGGCAGTTACTATCGCGGCGGCATCCGCAAAGCGTCGCGCCGCGTGGAACAGGGGATGATGGTCGTCCTGACTGTGGCCGGCATTGACGTGATACTCACCGCCGCGCGGGCCAGCTTCCAGGAGCCAGCGCAACTCCGCGCCCTGGGACTTGACCCACTGAGCTATCACGTCGTCGCGCTCAAACGCGGCTACCTCACCGCTCCCTTCGAGCACATCAGCCCCCGTT
>DUEJ01000055.1 GCA_011192175.1 Thermoflexia bacterium | reverse complement strand
GTGGATCTCAGCCGGCTGCTCCCCGATAATTATATCGCCGCTGTCCTGGTGATATAAACCGTACAGAATACGCATCAGAGTAGTCTTGCCGGCCCCGTTCTCCCCCAACAGTGCGTGGATTTCACCCGCGCGTAGCTCAAAGTCTACCCCATCACTGGCCGTGACCGGGCCAAAGCGTTTAACGATATTTTGCATTTCAACGATATTCATAAGTCCTCGTCTAAAAGTTTGGGGATAAAGAAATTAATAAATTATATGTTGCTAGTTCGCCAAATCGAACTTTGATTCCATTGAAATAAGCCAGTTGGCCGCTAAGACACCCAAACGCTAAGAAGAAATTTAGATTAGGTTGAAAATGTTTACCCCTAGCGGTCAAAGAGTTAAGTTGAACATCTTTGCGCCTGGGCGTCTTTGGGGTAAAAATCATGGTTTTTGCAGTGGAGTCAACTTTTGGTTTTCTGTTAATGTCACGAGAATTTCGCCACGCCACGACCCTGTGCCGCGACTGAAGTCGCTGGCGGAGGCGCTCCGCGCGCTGGGCGTCGCCGGAGGGCGACGCGCCTGGCCCCTGTCCACGTAGGTGGACAGCCGGCTTGAGCTTCTTGTAGTCTACTTCAGTAGGCGTAAGAATGGCGAAAACCAGCAGACACTAACATTTCCTCAGTCCTTCACATCTACCAGCGTATCCAAAAATTCCAGAAATCTCTCTAGATTAGGAACGTACAGCTGTTTGAGCTTTTGAGCCTCTTCTAAAACAATTCTCAACCGCGCCCTATCAAAATTCAGAATATAGGCATTGTGAAATAGATGGCGGAAACGACGTAATTCATCCAAGCAACGATAGGTTTCCTTATCAATAACAGAGATACGCATCTCAGGTACAGCCAGAGTCATCCGGCGCAACAACCGCGCGTGCCAATGCACTGGGTCAGTAATCTGCTCTCCAAATGTGACCGCTATGCGCTTAAAGAGGTTTTCAAACAAACCGTAGATAACTTGCAGATAATAACCCACCACCACATCCATCTCTGGTTCGGCGATGCGTTCACTGGCAGCCGCCAGAGTTAGATAAGCTTGTTCGATATCGTCTATATCAGCTTGAATCTCGGCTTGCAGTAAGCTAATTTGCGTGTTCATAGATCAACTTCCCGGTGCCCCGCACGCTAGTAGCAAAATGTGAGTCAGTATCAGCGGTGATATCCCGGCAATCAATCACCCAATCAGGGAGGGCCGTTTCTAATGCTCGCCAGATAGCGAAATACTCTGAGGCCGTCACGCCTTCTACTGCAATATCAATATCGGATGCCTGCCGAAACGCTCCAGGAGAGAGTACCGAACCAAAGAGGTAAGCGCGTTGAATAGAAGGCCAACGCGCTAGGATCGCGGGCACTTCCCGGTAGACCGCTCGGAGCGCGTGCTCTCGCCGCTCCTCCCGCGCGTCATGCTGACGGTTGAGCCGGGCCTGGAAATTATGGCGGTAAGCCTGGATTTTTTCGGGAGATATAGCGGACATGAGTGCTCCTGTTCTATTCCGGTTGAAAATATAGAACTCCTCGGAGCTCTAGGGAGAGCTCCGAGGAGGCATTTCTGCTAAGATTACTGTGCGGGTGCGGCCTCGTCAATGTTCACGCGGTAGAGACCGTCGGTGATCTCCTGTTCACGCTGCTGGACCAGGTCCAGCACATCTTGCGGAATTTCCTTGTCCAACCCATGGAAATCCGCCAGTGAAGCGCCGCCTTTCGCCATCATGCTGAAGTCTTTGAGATCCTGCGAGGTGTAGGCCCCGGCTTTAACCTGGCTGACCACGTAATTGACCGTCGGAGCCATATTCCAGATCGGCCCGGAGATGACGTTATCCGGCCCCAGCTCGTTCTGATCGCTCATGTTGCCAAAGGCCCAGAGACCATTTTCAACTGCGGCCTCGATGACACCAAAGCGCTCGGCGAAGAGCACGTCCGCGCCCGCATCAACCTGCGCCAACGCGGCCTCTTTGGTCGCCGCCGGGTCAAACCAGCTGTTGATGAACGTGACCAAAACTTCCGCCTCGGGGTTGACTTCCTTGACGCCATCGGTGAAGGCGTTCACAATGCGATTGACCTCTGGGACGGGATGCCCCCCTACTACGCCTACCACGTTAGATTCCGTCATACCGCCCGCGATAAGACCGCAGAGGTAAGCCGGTTCGTGAATCCAGTTATCAAAGACCGAAACATTGGGTTCTGCCGGCCCCAGTCCGGAGCCGAAGACAAAGGCGATCTCAGGATATTCGGCCGCCACACGCCGCACGGCTTCTTCATTGCCAAACGCATCCCCAAAGATGGCATCCGGTTTTTGCTGATCAGCCACCTCACGCAACACTCGCTCCATATCGCCAGAATAGCCGATATCGTCCGACCATTCATAGCGAATCTCACCGGCGTCCTCAGCGTCCTGCAATGCCGCGTGGATTACGCCATCCCACGGCTCCTCGATGGGCGTGGCGTAGGCGCCGTAGATGAGGGGGATATCCGTATCGCCGCCCGCCTCACCGCCGGGCTTACAACCCGCCACCGTGACCATCAAAACTGCCAAAACCAACAGCATCCATATACGTTTTACAGACATTCTTTTCCTCCTAGAGTAATTGATAATAATTTGTTGCGGGCTACCTTCTAATTCACTAACGCAATCGCACCTCCTTATTCAGGTTAATTTGAAGTAACTAGTGTTCGGCCAATCCCAACTTGGCTATTGAGAGAATCAGAGGAAAGACGCTGAGATGCACCGAAAATTGCTAAAACTGAGCTCTCTTTCTTTAACTCTCTGTTGTCAGAGGCTGCACAGTTACCATCTAAAGGCACCAGCTCTCTTCTAACAGAGTAACTATACAAACGAACCCGTCAATTGCAAATCACGAGAGAAGCGGAGCGCGCTATCTTTGCAAAGCATCATCTCAGGAGACGTTGAGCTATTTTATCCGCCCAAACCCGCACGGCAGCCGTTCCTACCCCCGCAAGTGAAAACGAGACACGCTCATCCGCAGTTCTCTGTTGAGCGTTATATTGCCGCATCTGCTGCTCGCCGGCCGTGACTAAGAGATTTTTACGCTCAGCGCTCATATCAAATTCCGTGGTGCCATAGCCCTGTGCCGGCAAACGGACCACAAATTCCTCGAACGCCTCCATAACCAGTTTGTCATGGGCTTGCATCATGGTATCGAGCAACTGTTCAATACGTTGGATAGTATGCAGACTCCCTGCCGAGAATTGTTTAACGGTCTGCTTCGTGACGACCACTGCGCCGGCTACCGGCAACGTCTCATCAATCAAAAAGCCCAGCAACTTACCATTAGTTTTGGGCCCCATGATAGCTGTGATGACCGGGAGCTCCGAGACGAAGAGTTCCACCGGAAAATTAGAGAGCATTCCGCCATCTACAACCGAATGTCCGGAGATATCTTGGTCCCGGTACTGCCCCCACTCAGCCTGCCAAAGCACCTCCTGCCAGAGAAAAGGGATATTCATTGACATCCGCACCGCCCAAAGCACCGGGCAATCAGGAGCAGTCCGGTGATTGAGTACCAATAGACGGTGCGCCGCCGTATCGGAGGCTACCAGCGAGAGTTCCACGTGCGTGACCTGGTAGAACTCGGCCAAACTCAGCCCCCCGAAGCGCCGTGGCGCTCCCCGGTAAAGGCCAGAGTTGAGTTTGACTTTCAGCCAAGTGAGGAAATTTTGAGCAGAGAACCACCCCCCATATTCGATAAATGAAAATATATGCCGCAGACGAGGTTGGCTATTTAGCATTTTAACAATTCGATCATCCACCCGCTCCTCGATGAAAGCGGGAAGCAGCGGCAAATCCAATTGACGCAAAAGCGCGCGGGTCGCGCTCTGTTGTAGAACTTCCGCGTCAAGTTCGCGTGGAGCACCCATAAAACTAGCAAAGACTGGCTGCCCGGCTTCTTTTTCATTGAGCGCGGCTAACATCTCTGCGGCATCGAACCCGGCAGCCAACAGAGTTGCCGTAATCGCGCCCGCCGAAGTACCCAACAAACGGCCGTAGGTATGTCCCTGCGCCTCGAATTCCCTCAAAGCGCCCACAAAGGCCATCCCTTTGGCCCCGCCGCCTTCAAAGACCAGATCATATTTCATATTAAGACCTCCCTATTTACCGGGGAACCACCTGGCAACTGTTACTCTGAGGAAATTTGCGTGTCGAGCTAAAACTAACCACGAATTTTACGGATTAGCATGGAAAAAAGTAAAAAAATCAGTGTAATCCGGGTAATCTGTGGTGAAAAATTTACGTCGCGGGGCGCTTACCACGCCCAGTCGCAGGGCCCCCTCACTGTCAACTGGCGTAGAGCGGGTCTGCGCTAGCGAGGATAGTACCACGGGTCAGGTTGCGATGCGCGAGGGGTAACGCGCCCGACCAGACGATACGTAGCGCGCTCCGCGAGCTGCGCCGGAGAAATTTCCCCTGTCTGCCAGGCCGTCACGTCCACGCCCCGCAGCTGCGCTAGATGCGCCAGGGTCTCTTCAGCCCCTTGCGCCGTCACCACCACCGTCACGTTCTGGGGGCAGAGACAGCCACGTCGCTCCACGGCAGCCAGCCCGTCCAATGCTTCCCAGAGTAACTGCGCGCTGCTCTGAGGCGGAATCGCGCCGGCGTACTGCGCGATGAACGTTATGTATAGCTGCTCCGCCTTCCAAGAGACGGCGGGGGAGAGATAACCGGGTAATTGCGCCAAGAGCGCGTGTTCACAAGGTGCGAAAGAGGGTTGCCCCGGGAGACTGGGTTGCGGTCGGTGCTGCCAGACTACGCTGCCTAGCAAGCCTATCACCAACATATCCACCAACCCTAGCCCCCACAATAACCGCTTCTTACGTGCATCCATCTGCGGAGTATAGCACGGAGCGTCGAGAAAGCGAAGGAGCGATGAAGCGAGGGAGCGATGAAGCGAAAAAGCGAGGGAACGGTAATCAGTAACGTGGAATTAGGGAGAAGGTGTTTCTCTGCGCACTGGCTCTGGCTGGAGGATTTGCCATTCGCCATTTGCTGATTTGCACATTTACCATCACTTCACCTGAATCCGTTGCGTTCCATCGTATTGCCCAGCGGACTGTGTCCCAAATCCGCCTGCACGAGTATCTCATCCATAATCTGTGCCCCGGTCCGCCCGGTCTTCTCGCTCACGGCGATGCTCAGGTCGCGGTGGAAGGAGCCGGTGAGGTCTGTGGCGGTGGCATATCGCACCAGAGCGATGGCCCGCACCGCGTTGGCGATGGCATACCGTGGTTCCACCCGTTCCAGATCCTCGAAGAAGAAGGCGCAACTGGTGAACATCCGCTGCCGGTAAATCTGCGCCTCTAATAATTGCAGTAAACGTCGTTGTTTAATTGAAGGTAGCTGTCCTAAGCTCTGCTGGGCTAAAAACTCCGGGCCAGTAACTTGCCCTAACAGCACTGTGATGTAAGCATCCCGCAGCGACCAGGACGCCAGATCAGAGGTGCGCACCAGATCCACGTACAGATCGTCAATATCGTGAGAGAGATTATCCAATGCTCGGCGCAGAGCGCCTTTCCAATAATTACGCCCGCTGGTGCAAGCACACCCGGTCGCCCAACGCCCCAGGTTATGAGGACAACTCCACGCGGTATTCTCCACCAATTCCACTTCCACGGTGGGTGGATGTGCGCGCAGATAGCGCCCTAACGTGGTAATTGCGTAAGCGTCGCGCGCGTGGGGCAAGGTTAGCGCGCGCAACACGTCCACCCCCTGCGAGTGATGGTGTCCGAAGGTCTCTCCATCCGTAGCTAACAAGGTGAGAGAACCCGGCTGGGCGCCGCGCAACGCTTCATTTACCCAATCTCGCGCCTCTCCTGCCGCCGGCATATTGAAGGAGAAGGCATTAGAGAGGTTATTATCACGCACAAAAACGCTCACAAACCGGCCACTGGGCAACCTCACGCGGTACGGGCCGGCGCCTGGCAAGAGTTCGCCAGTGACCTGTCCATCAGAGAGAATGACAAACTTCAATTCCAGATCGGCCACCGCCTCCAGGGTCGCGTAATCGACCGCCATCTCTGGCAACCAGAGGCCCTGGGGAACGCCGCCGAAACGGTATGCAAAGCTCGCGATCCCCCAGCTGATTTGGCAACGTTTGTCACGTCCGCGCGCCAGAGGCAGGATGGTGTGATGTACCGATTGCGCCACCCCATTCGCCACCCCGTAACGGTGGTAGTAGGCCTGTGTTGCGTTGACAATGCGGAGGTAAGTAGCATGTGCTTCGAGATCCATCCACCGCGCCAGCGTGCCGCCCATGTTGAAGCTGATCCGCTCAAAATTTCCGGCGAAAGCATTAGGCGCGTAACTCTCCGCTGTGATTCGCGCGTTCCAGTTATTATAAGGAGCGGCGCTGGGCTCGGTGCGATATTCATCCGTAAACGGATCGTTCCTAGGCGGTTGGTAAAAATGCCCGTGGACGCATAATAGAGGTTTGGAGTTGGTCATTGGAAATCAGCCATTAGTGATTGGCGGTTAGCAGCTAGCGATGGATGGCTAACGCCCGCCGATAAAGGTCTACGTAAGTTCGGGCAGAAGATTCCCAGGAAAAATTCATCTTCATGCCCCGTTGTTGAAGGGCCACCCAGCGTTGCGGCTGAGAATAGAGGGCCAAGGCCCGCGTAATGGCTTTTTCCAACGCTGCCGCTTCAAAAGATGCGAAGGTGAAGCCGGTGCCATGTTGTGGCTGAGCATCCAGATCCAACACGGTATCAACTAAGCCGCCCGTAGCACGAACTACCGGCACCGCTCCATAACGCATAGCGATCATCTGGCTGAGGCCGCAGGCTTCAAAGAGGCTGGGCATCAGGAAAAGATCAATACCGCCATACATGCGGCGAGCCAAGCGCTCATCAAATTTGATGAAGACGCGCACTTGTGCGGGGAACTGCTCCTGCAAGTCCCGCAACCGCGTTTCATATTCGGACTCGCCGGTCCCCAAGATCACTACCTGTAGCTCTTTGCCATCCAAGAGCTGCCTCAAAGCGGGGAATAAGATATCCAAGCCCTTAAAGCGATCCAACCGGGAGACCACTCCCAGGAGTGGAACATTCTTACGCGCCTGCAAGCCGCTCTCGCGCTGCAAGGCTGCTTTGTTCACGCTCCGCATGGAAAGTGTCTCGGCGTTGAAGGGTTGGGGGAGGGCTGCATCCGTATCGGGATTCCAGAGTTCGGTATCAATGCCGTTGAGCACGCCGGAGAGTCGTTCCGCGCGCTCCACCAAGAGCTGCTCCAACCCCATCCCCGCTTCCGGTGCCAGAATTTCGCGCGCGTAGGTAGGGCTGACAGTATTCACCAAGTCTGCATGTGCGATTCCTTGCGCCATCCAACTCACTTTGCCGGGTGGTTCGACCGGCAGATGAGGGAGCTCTTTCATCCGCGCGAAAGGCAGCAATAAACGGCCCGCAAGGCCCTGGTAGGCTAGATTATGGATGGTGTAGAGCGTGGCGATATCACGGTAGAAAGGATCATGGCGGCCGTAGAAGTTGAGCCAAGCCACTACCGGCGCGGTGTGCCAATCGTGGGCATGGATCACATCTGGTTTCCAATCCAGCGTCTTGAGCACCTCGATCACGGCCCGCGAGAAGAAGGTGAAGCGTTGCGGGTCGTTGTTGAAGCCGTAAATTTCTCTGCAGGAAGAGACGTATTTATCATGCCAAATCAGATAAGTGGGTAAATCCTCCTGGAGCGTAGTTTCCAAGAGATGTACTCGCGACTCATTCGGCCCGATGGGCACAGGAATAGGCCGTCCCACGCGGTGAAAATCATAATCTTCGCTGCGGATGTTCCCGTAGCGCGGGATCAACAAGCGCGCATCCACATCCACCGCGCGCAATGCTCTGGGCAGAGCCACTGCAATATCAGCCAGGCCCCCCACCTTTGCGAAAGGCGTCGCCTCCGCAGCCAGGATAAGTACCTTTAGTTTTTTCATCTAGGTCTCCCGTAATTTTTGTTGATGTGCTAACAGTCAATGCCCTTGCATTATAACTGAGACCAGCTAGAGGGCAATAAAAGTTAAAAGTTGTAAGTTGTCTAGGGCCTAGTTGGAGAAAAGCTAGAGGGGCGTTTCAAATGAGTGGAGAGTGGGGGGGGACTGGGCTACAACGCCCCGCTTCTTTGAAAAGATACGCAAACCTGTCCCCGAGACGTGGCCGTAGCCGCGATTTCCAAATCGCGTTAGTTGAGCGAGGTATGGAAACCTCGGCTACAGTGCCCCGCTCAAAGTCGAAAACATTTACCCCATCATCAACTTGGCAATTATTATTTGACGCTAGTATCGTTCGGTGATACTATTACTGTATGATTGAGTCTTTCGCATCCAAAGAAACCAAGAAGATATTCCCCGGCAAGGTTTCCAGAAAGCTACCCTTGGATATCCAACGAACCGTCCGCCGTAAATTGCTCTATTTGGATGACGCCGAGGACTTGCGCGCCCCGCCCGGAAACAGACTGGAAAAACTTCGTGGAGACCGCGCTGGTCAGTACAGTCTGATCGCCTACGAGTTCGGCAGCGACTGTGCGCGCCAGAACATCCGCTACGCCGAGGTGACTTTTACCATTGCCACCAATACAAAGTTCAATGGTCTGGACTGGCAGGTCATCCTGGAAGGGCTGAACGCGGGACGGGCGCAGGCCCGCGCCGAGTTTGGCGTGGACTGGGGGTGGGTGTTCGACATTTGCCGCGGCGATAACCCCGAGACGCAGGATGATGTAATCGAAATCGCGTTGGCCGCCAGAGATTGAGGCGTTGTGGCGTTGGGGTTGGGCGGCAGCGAGGCCCGGTTCCCCCCGGAACTGTTCGCGCGCGCTTTTGAACGGGCGCGGCAGGCTGGCCTGCCGCGCGTCCCTCGCTTCAGCGCCGAGGACGGCCTCGGCATCCGCAGCGTAGAAAATCACTCCGCAAGCCAACGACGAAACCGGCTGTCCATTAAACGAATGAAGGTAGGAAATGAGCGAAAAAGAGAAAAGTACGACAAAAGTACAAGTGCGTACCTCGGATGATGACTCCCAACTGGAGCCGCCGAAATTTTTTGTCTGGCTCGCTTCTGGAGTTACGATTTCCCTGATCATAGTCACCCAGTTTCTTGTGCGGGGCGACAACCCATATCTGCGTGGAGTAGGAGTATTTATGTTGCTGCTGGCCGGTGTTTTCATCTTTACCCCGTTCTACCTGCTCACAAAGCATGGAGGAGCAAAGGAAGGCCAGCCCTATATGCAGACAAAAATCGTCGTAGACCAGGACTTGTACGCCATCACCCGCCACCCGCAATACCTCGGTTACATGTTTCTCGCCGGTGGATTTGCCTGGTTGTCGCAACATTGGGTAGTCATCTTGCTCGCGGTCGTAGGAGCTATATTTTTCCACTTGCAAGCCGTGAGGGAAGAAAGATACTGTCTCGCTCAGCTCGGAGAACCCTACGCGCAGTATCTCCGGCGGGTTCCACGGTTCAATATCGTTTTGGGCATTATGCGTCTTTTACGAGGAGGTGGGAAGTGATTGAAATTAAGAGAGCCACATCAAAGGATACTGCAAGGCTAACAGAAATACAAACGCGCACCTTTAAGGATGATAACAAACTAAAGCCACCCGGTTGCAATATGGGAGGCCCTCCCGGCTACGACTCTGTGGACTGGAACGCCGGCTGGATCGCCAAGACACCGTACTACAAGATTCTGTTTGACGGTCAGATCGTCGGCGGGATCATCGTCTTTAAGTTGGGAGAAAAACGCTACGAGTTGGGCAGGATGTGGGTTGATCTTGACTTCCAGAATCTGGGCATAGGCCAGCAGGCTGTGAGGCAAATGTTTGAGGCCTTTCCAGAGGCCCAGAAATGGTCCCTCGGCACGCCCAGCTGGGCCATTCGCAATCAGCATTTCTATGAGAAGATGGGATTTGTGAAAATCAAGGAGACAGCGGTTGATCCCAACCTGGGCTGGTCTGGAATTGAATATGAGAAGTTGTCATGAGTGTTTACACACCCCCCAGGACGGGGGTGGTGTGCCAATCCGCCTTACCCCCGCCGTTTATTTTCGAGGCAGCTACAATCTGACGTATCATCTCTATATTTCGGGGCAGTTTTCACCCCAGAGGTACAGAGTTCCCTTGTTTTTCTCTATGCCCCTGGGGGAATTCCCTAGTTTTTTCAGTAGACTCATAAAGGAGCTATGATCATGAAAATCACAGTTTTGAACGGTAGCCCCAAAGGGAAAACCAGCGTCACCATGCAGTATGTCCACTACATCCAGAAAAAATTCCCCCAGCACGAACTGAAAATCATCAATATCGCACAGAAGATTAAGAAGATAGAGTCAGACGAGCGCGCTTTTCAGGAGATTCTCGCTGAGGTACGGGCTTCAGATGGCGTTTTGTGGGCTTCTCCGGTTTACTACTTTCTCGTGCCCTCCAATTACAAAAGGTTCATCGAGTTGGTTTCCGAAAGAGGCGGGCAAGAGGTTTTTCAGGACAAGTACGCCGCGGTCTTGACGACCTCGATCCATTTCTTTGACCATACGGCGCACAACTACCTGCATGCTATTTGTGATGACTGGGATATGCGCTACGTGGGGTCGTTTTCCGCCGATATGACCGATTTGCTGAAAGCCCCGGAAAGAGCGCGGCTGCGCCTGTTTGCCGGGGCTTTTTTCGAGGCCCTTGGAAACCACGCTCCCACCGCGAAAAGCTACCGGCCGCTAACCTGGCGAGATTTCGATTATATTCCCGGCGCGGCCAGGAGTAAAGTAGACGTGGGCGGTAAAAAGATTGTGCTGGTGACCGACGCCCAAGAGCATCAGGCGAACTTGAGCGGGATGCTGGAGAGATTCAAGGCGTCCTTTTCTGGCGAGATCGAAACTATCAATTTGCGCGACCTGGACATCAAAGGATCGTGCCTAGGTTGTCTCCAATGCAGCTATGCCAATCAATGCGTTTACAAAGATGAGTATGTCGCTTTTTATAATACCAAGTTAAAGGCAGCGGACATTCTTATTTTTGCGGGGACGATTCAGGATCGGTATCTATCTTCGAGCTGGAAAATGTTTTTCGACCGGTCTTTTTTCAACGGGCACGTGCCATCGTTGATCGGAAAGCAGCTAGGGTTCATTATCTCTGGCCCCTTGAGCCAGATACCCAATCTCAGACAGATCTTGGAAGCGCACGCTGAGATGCAGCGTGCCAACTTAGCCGGTATTGTGACCGACGAATATGGAGATGCGGCCGAAATTGAGCACTTGCTGCAAGACCTCGCCGGGCGTCTCGTCCAGTTTGCCGCTAGCGGTTATATCCGGCCGGCCACGTTTCTGGGTGTAGGAGGCGCCAAACTTTTCCGGGATGCGATTTGGGGCCGACTCCGCTTTCCTTTCCGGGCTGATTATCTGGCCTACAAAAAACTGGGGGTCTTCGATTTTCCGCAGAAACAGTACAAGCGGCGCATTGAGAATGCCATCATGTCGCTTTTGTCAAAGTCGCCCGCCTTTAGGAAAGAGGTCAACAAGCGGATGAAGAACGAAATGATCAAGCCGTTGCAACAGATAATCGAGAGTTAACGAACCAGAGTCTAACAGCTTTCACCCGGATGCCGGCTTCGGTACTTATCAACCGAGTCATGCTAATGTTTCGCGTAACCCAGCGGTCTAGGCGTGGATAGCCTCTCAGCCGCGGCAGTCGCCCTCCGGTGATTTCCGCGCCTTCATCATGGAATCTCCTTGGTTTGTTGATAGTCAGCAATAGTGTAATCTTACTATCTTTTTTCGAAAGTGTTCTTCTAAATTTCTCGAGGCCGTCTACAGGTATGTTATCAAAGTCCAGCCGGAGCGCGATATGAAAATCTCGGCTACTTTTCAGCCCTCAGTCATTCCTTAGCGTAAACCCATTCTTCAAACAGCGCAATCAGGTCACACTGGCAATGCTGTTCGGCGCATTGCCTGAACGTTGCGCTTGTGCCGATGCCCCATTTGTGGGATTGGTAGTAGTCGCGCAGGAATTCGTCGAATGGTGGCTGCCCCAGCTCCTCAGCCAGCGCGGCGACGAAAAGCGGCCCCCGGCCATAGACAATCGCGCCGTATTCCTTGTCCACGTAATCCGCCACGGGTAATCCAATGGGAATGTCGGCCCGGTCAACGCGGTCCCAGCGCTCATCCCACGAACTGCGATACTCCCGCGCCACCCCCTCACCATAAGCGTCTACGTAATATAGCCCGGTGAGATATTGGACCACGGCCTCGTCAACCCAGGGTTCGTCCACCTGATCGTTGCCGACGGCGTTATAGAACCACTGATGAGCTACCTCGTGGACGGTGGCGCTTTCTAGCACGATTGGAAATGGTAATCCCGCCACTTGTTCATGCGGATCATAGAGTTCAAGGCCTATCGCCACCAGGCCGGGATACTCCATCCCCAGAGCCTGCATGGGGGTACTCACGACGTCAAATTCGGTGTACGGATAGACGCCCAAGCGCTCATTGTAACTGCGCAGCGCGTCTGTCGCAAACTGCAAGGCGGCCTGCGCCCCCCGTGTCAATTCTGGTAAGGCGTAGCTGTTGACCGTAGTCTCCCCCACCGTCTCGCTGATCACAGTGTAGTCCTCGCTGGCGGCCAGGTAGAAATCGCGGGCGGGACCGGCAGCGAAGGTCCGGATTTGGGCGTCCGCTTCGTGCTCGCTGCCGACGACGCTGCCTGAAGCCACGATTGTCAGGCTGGCGGGGGCGGTCACGCGCACCAGGTAGAAGCTAGCATCATAATAGGTTACGTCACCGTCGCGAGGCGGAACCTCCACGTTCCAACCTTCGTCGTCGTAGACCGGGATGACTGGGTAGAACTCATCCAAGACCAGCACGCCATCAAAGTAGCCGAACAAGCCATAGTTGCCGCCCATTTCCTGGGCCACGGCCACTTCAAAGTCCAGTTGGATGACTACCCGTTCGCCAGGTTGCAAAGCTGCCGGCAGCGCCACCCGCAGCGCGCTATCCTGGAATTCGTAGAGAGGCG
>DUEJ01000054.1 GCA_011192175.1 Thermoflexia bacterium | reverse complement strand
CGTCACCACAATTCCCACGATCACAATATAGAAGGTGGTGGTCTTAGCAGCCTTCGCGATGTTAATCGGTTTTTTCTCAGTCATGCTGCCTCCTGCTTACGATCCGACATTCCTGAAATGCGCAGATAGAGTAGCGCCGCCATAGAAACGACAAACGAAACTATCAGGGTGTACCCCGTCGCCATCTGATAACTGATATTCAAGCCGCCCACCTCGTCATGGTAATAGACAATTCTCTCTACCAGGATGGGCAGCCGCGAGAAACCTAGCAGCATCACGATAATCAGCCAGATCTGGATAGCTGCAATTAAACGCAAAATAACGGCCGTCTGAATTGTCGATTTAAGCAGCGGCAGCGTTATCTTCCGCAATACCAGCAGGTAATCGCCGCCGAAAACGTAACCGGCCTCTTGCAGCGACTCGGGAATGTTTTGCAATCCCGCCAGCAAGATAATCATCACCGAGGGGATCACTTGCCAGGCGTCGATCACGACAACCAGAGCCAATATCGAGAGCTCCGAGCCGGCCAGCCAGTAGATTTTATCGCCCTCGGCCAAAATACCCAGATAGTAAAGCAAACTGTTCATCCAGCCGTGCGCGGTCAAGCCAGTCGTCCACATCGCGCCAGCCGCGGCTGCGGGGAGCGCCATCGGGACCATGGCAAGGAAGAGGAAGATATCGGACCCGGGGAATTTCCGATTGATGAGGAGCGCGAGAAACAAGGCCGCGATGAATTCTAAGGTCACGGAACAGATTACGATCAACGCCGTGTTGCGCAAGGCGGGGATGAAACTCTCATCGGTGAGCACCATCACGAAGTTCTGGAACGTGAACAGTCCCGTTGCCGGATCCGTGAAGGCGCCTACCACCGAGACAAGTACTGGTCGCAGCCAGAACGCGGCGTAGTAGAGCACCACCGGTAAAATCAATAAATAGGGAAATAACGTTGTGCCTAGTTGTTTCCATTGCTTTTGGGTTAGCAGATTGGGCATAGAGTAACCCCCTTTGGTCATTTAGTAGAAGTTAAAAGTTATAGGTCAAAGGTTGAATGTCAAAAGTCGAAGGTCGAAAGTTGCGCTGTATGCTAGGTTAGCGCATTGTTACCTATGACTCTTTCCTCAATGAAATCAAGGTTAAATGTTTTCATCCAGAAACTAATTCTTTTTTTCTTAGCGTCTTGGTGTCCTTGCGGCAAGAAACACAGCTACGATACGGTTGTTTCCCGGTAGTCAAGAATAGAAGAGCCGGGAAGACCACTGCTGATCCCCCGGCTCTTTGTAAATAACGATTTGCTATCCGATCAACGACACGTATCCGTGGCTATCGAAAGAGCAAACTGCCGCAACCTATTTCTCCAACGCTTGGAGCTCTGCGTGTGCCGCGTCTAGGAGCGCCACATCTACAATGCCGTCACCATTTAGAACCATCTCTTCAAAGACGTTGTCAAAGACCTGCTTGACCGCGCCCCAATCCTGGTACAAGTAAGCGGGGACGCCGGAAACGATGCCATTGTTCAACACCAAGACAGCCTTGTTGATAACCTCATCAATGGCTTCAGCTCCCAAGAAGTCCCGGGCCTCTTCCACGGGGGGAATGAAGCCGCCGGTGCCCTTGGCGATCTTAACCTGAATGTCGGGGCGGGTGACGTACTCTAGGAATTTGACGGCCATATCGTAGTTGGGTGAGTCTTTCATGATGGCATAGCCACTCACACCCGCGATGGAGCCAATACCCTCAGGCCCGGATGGGGCGGGGGCCAGCGTGAACTGGGTCTCGTTGGAAGAATACACTTGACCCGCGCGCGCGTTGTGGAAGACGGTCAGCCAAGATTCTTCGCGCATCATAGGATCAACACAGCTGTCGATGTTCATGACGGTGGGCACGAAAGCGCCAGCGGCGCCGATTTTGGCCCACACTGCCCAAGCTTCTTGTGCTGCGGCGGAGTTGATGTCGGGGAAGCCCGCGCCGTAGGAGAGAGCCGTGCCGCCGAACATGTAAACCCAGGACTTCATGGGAATACCGGTGATACAAACTTTGCCTTCGCCCTCGCCTTCAGCGATGTTGATTGCCCAATCCGCGTACTGATCCCAGGTCAGGGCATCTACATCCGCGCCTGAAGGCAGATAGGGGAGAGCTTTATTGTTCGCCAGCGTCAGATAAACGTCCGCGCCGACCGGCAGGAAATATTGTTATTGGTGTCGCTCTCAAACGCTGCGCTGAAGTGACGATCATTCCAGCCACCCACAATGTCCGTCAGATCCTCCACATAGTCGGCATCCATCCAATCGGGCATCTTGCCGTTATGCGCACAAACGATGTCGGTGGTTACGTGACCGGTGCTCTGCTGAACCTCGGCGCGTTCCAGGAGCGTATCATCATCCAGAATCTGGAAGTTCACGGTGACGTCGTTCTCCGCCTCGAAAGGCTTGATGACTTCGTTGATAAAGAACTCCTGCTCACGTGGGGGGCTGAAGAGACGTGAGGAGAAGACCAACTGTTTGTTGACCTCCACTTCTTTCACTACCTCTACTTCTTTCTCAACCTCAACAACCTTTTCAACCTCAACCGTCTTGATGACCTCTACCTCTTTGGTAATCACCTCCGGTGTCGGCGTCGCACAGGCACCCAATACCATGCTCAGGACTAACATTACGCCTAGAGCAACAAAAATTGTTCGCTGTTTCATCGAAAACTCCTCCTCAAATTTAAGTAGATAGATATAGCTCGAAAATCCAAACTGGGCTTACTTCAAAGATTTTTCTACATTATCTTGGGCAAACCACCTCCTCTACTAGACCCGATAGTCAGTTGATTCTCGCACCACCAGCTCTGGCAACAACAACGTTTGTGGCTCCGTTAACTCCTCGCCACGTAACAAGCAGAGCAATTTCTCACAGATCAGACGTCCAATCTGGTAAATTGGCTGATGTACGCTGGTCAGTGGCGGATGAGCCATCTGCGCCAACGGAATATCATCAAAGCCGGCGATAGCGATATCCCCCCCCACTTGCAAGCCACACTCGCGTGCTGCCCGCATCACGCCCAACGCCATCAGATCGTTACTGGTGCAGACCGCCGTGGGCATCTGCTCACCCAGACAGAATAATTCCCACCCAGCCTGATAGCCATCCGTCTCCGCCAATCCACCTAAGCGCACCAGGTCGTCATCATAGGGCAACCCGTGCGCGGCCAAAGCTTGCCGGTAGCCAGCAAGTCGATATTGAGCGAACATCAACTCCTCAGGCGCATTGATAAAAGCAATCCGCTGATGTCCCTGCTCAATTAGATGAGTCATCACTTGGAAGAGACCCTGCTCCCCGTCTACATCCACATAGGGAAAGTTCAACTCCTGGTCAGTGCGCCCAAACGCCACAAAGGGGAACTCCTCTGCCAAGAGATAAGCAATGCGTTGATCTTGGCGGCGGGTGCGCACTACTAACAGCCCATCAACGCGCCGGCCGGCAACCAAGTGTTGATAACCCGGCAACTCATCTTTACCCGGAGCAACGGTAGAGACCAACAGGTCAAACTCCGCTTCCGCGGCTGCATTCCCAATCCCGGCCAGTAGTTCACTGAAAAAGGGATCGGAGAAACGCGGGCCAAAAGTGGGGATAATAAAACCGATGGTGTTGGTTCGTTGGCGTTGCAACTGTTGTGCCGTCAGGTTAGGATAATAACCCCGCTCTTGAGCCGCCTTGAGAACCAGTTTTCGGGTACTCTCTGCCACCCCCGGCATGCCGCGCAAGGCGCGCGAAACAGTTGCAATAGAAACGTTTAATTCTTGGGCGATGTCCTGCAATGTCACCGGCATAAGGCTCCAACCAAAAGAAATAAGTGAGGAAGAGCTCCTTCACAAACGTTTATAACGTCCCTTATTATATACGTAAACGTTTGCGTTGTCAAGGTTTTTTTAAGTTGGGGGTGTTTCAGAATTAAGGCGAGATTTTACAGCGAGTGCGTTGTCCCCGGCGGGGCAGGCAGAGATTCCTCGCCAACCGCGACTGAAGTCGCTTCCAGAGGCGCGCGGCAAGCCGCGGCTTATCTCGGTATTGATAGCGTAGCTTCTCCCGGCCATGCGCATCGCCCCCTACCCCAAATAGCGCTAAATTCCTGCGCATTGGGCAAAAAACCCTTGACAAACTAGCCCCTTGCTTGTATACTATTTACCAGAAAAACGTTTGCGCAACCGTTTTTATCCACTGAACTACATTTCCGCAATGACGACTATTCGTGATGTAGCCAAACAAGCCGCAGTTTCTCCCTCTACCGTCTCGCATGTACTCAATGATACGCGTTTCGTCAGTGAGACGACCAGAGAGCGGGTCTTGGCGGCGGTTAAAGAGTTACACTATCGCCCCAATATCCTAGCGCGCAGTTTGCGCCGGCGGGAAACGCGCACGCTGGGCCTGATCATCCCCGATAATGCTAATCCTTTCTTTGCCGAGATAGTCCATGGAGTAGAGGACTTTATCTTTGATGAAAGCTACACTCTCCTGCTGGGCAACTCGGATGGCAACTCGGAAAAAGAACTGGTCTACTTGGATCTCTTCATCAACAAACAGGTAGATGGCGTGGTCTTGGTCGCCTCCGCCGCGAAGAATCGTGCCTCTATTGACCTCTTGGCGGCTAACGCTGTGCCCACGGTGATTGTAGATCGCGAGATTGAAGCCGGTTTCTCGGATACCATTCTGGTCGATAACTTAGCGGGTGGTTACCAGATAACCAGCTATCTGCTGGCACTCGGCCACCGGCGGATCGGCTGTATCACCGGCCCCTCGCAGCTCACGCCCAGCGCGCAACGTGTCACCGGCTATCGCCAGGCGCTGGAAGCAGCTGGCGTCCCGCTTGCCCCGCAGTTAATTATTGCCGGCGATTTTCATAGCGCCAGCGGTTACCGCGCCGCACAAACGTTGTTCGCGCTCCCCGAGCGGCCCACGGCAATCTTCGCTTGTAACGATATGATGGCGCTAGGGGTGCTGGGAGCGGCTCACGATGCCGGGCTAGCTGTGCCGCGCGAGGTGGCCGTGGCCGGTTTTGATAATATCGAATTGGGGAAGTTGATACTTCCTCGTTTGACGACAATCGCGCAGCCCACATACAAGCTGGGCAGTCTGGCCGCAGAGTTGCTCTTGTTACGGTTGCGGGAACCAGATCGCCCCTCGGAGAGACGGGTGCTGCCGGTACATTTAATCGAGCGAGAATCCACTCGCTTAAACTAGGAGCTAATATGTCAATTTCCCCCGAGATCGTAGTAGTAGGGAGCCTCAACATGGATCTGATCTTTCGCACTCCCCGCGTTCCGGTCGCCGGCGAGACGTTGTTGGGCGGCGAGTTTACCACGGCCTTTGGCGGCAAGGGCGCCAATCAAGCCGTGGCCGCGGCGCGACTGGGCGCGGCGGTAGCCATGGTCGGCAAGGTAGGCGCGGATGAGTTCGGGCCGGCGCTAGTAGCTGGCTTACGTCAAGACGGTATTGATACCGCATATATACGCGTTGCTGAGAAAGCCGCTACCGGAGTGGCGCTCATTCTCTTGGAAGCCACCGGCGAGAACCGGATCGTCGTCGCTTCTGGCGCCAATTTTGCGCTGCGTGCGGCGGATATCGAGGCCGCCGCCGAT
>DUEJ01000053.1 GCA_011192175.1 Thermoflexia bacterium | reverse complement strand
TTGAGGCCGCGCCCGTCGGCCCGCCGTGGATGAAAACCAGCAGCGGCGGCAGTTCTCCTGCCGGGACCGTGTAAGCCGCATTTTGCGGCGCGTAGAAAAGCCCGTGGGCCGTCAATCCCGCCGTGGTGGGGAACTCCACCGGCTCCGGCACGGACAGATAGCCGGCAGATACCTCCACCGCGCTGGAACTGCGCAAAATCTGATGTTCCTGCATCTCCAGGTCAAAGAGCACGATTGCAGCAGCCTGCGTTGGCGCTCCCACCCGCAACGCCACGCCCAGCGGCCCGACTTGGGGCGCACTCAAACTAGTATAGGGAGTCTTAAACGGCTGTAGCTCTCCGCTCCCACTATCTAGCCGGGCAACATGCCAGCTGCCATCTTGCGTGTAGGTCGTGATAATGCTTTCTGGCCCGATAAAATCGTAGGTGGACATTCCGAAGACCCATTGCGGTTCTCCGAACTCAGCTGCCATCGGGAGCAATGGTTCGACGCGCCCCTCGCGCCAGCGGTAGAGGTTCCACCAGCCGGTGCGATCAGAGATGAAGTGCAGTACCCCGTCCGGCGACCAGGCGGGTTGATAGATGGATTCGTCCGCACCTCCCGCGATTAACCGGGGCGCATCTAACCGCCCATCTACCAATACCCTGGCGACCCAGAGCGCAGTCGCATCCCAGGGCATATTAGGATGTTCCCAAGTCAACCAGGCTAGTTGTCTGCCGTCCGGGCTGAGACGCGGGGTAGCATAGAAATCGTTACCAGCGGTCAAGACCTGCCCGCCTTTAGGATCCCCGGTCAAATTGAGGCCCACGATAGTATTCAACGCCTCGTGGTTAGAGGCGCGGTGATCCTCCCGCACGCAGATCATCTGCCGGTGCAGGACATCAATCACTCCATCCGCGTAACGCAGCTCCATCTCCGGTGTGAGCGGCTCCGGTTGCCCGCCGGGGGGCAACCGGTAGAGACGCTGGTCGCTATAATTGGAGAAGTAAACCGTCCCCTCATGGACAGTAAAAGAGCCGCCGCCATATTCATGTACCCGCGTGCGCGCGTTGAAAGGCTGGGGAAGTAAATCCGTCAAGGTCCCATCTGGCGTCCGTTTCACAATCACGTTCCGGCCGCCCTCCGCTGGACGTCCCTCTAACCAATAGATATCTTCTCCATCCAAGAGAGGCTTCCCCAAGCTAATCGTCTCCGAAACAATCAATTCTGAGGTAATCGGTGATTTCCAAGCCCCGCAAGGGGCCACTTTAGCTGCTGCCATAGCTCCAAATCTCCTTTGCTAAACTACAAAATAAGAGAGCTGTACAAATTCACTTTTTCAGACGTGACGGAAACTGCCAGAGCAATCTCTCACGTAACATCAGATCGGTGTTGCGCACTTTGAAAGCGAGCTCTTCAGCGATATTGCGCATGAGCTTATAACCTAACTCATAATCCTCCTCGCACAACCGCAAGAGGTCTTGACGACTGATAGACAACAAGCGCGTCTCGTGGGCGCCCGCGCACGCGGAAGCAGAGCGTAACCCTCGATCAACCAAGCCAATCTCGCCGAAGGTTTGTCCCGAGCGTAAGATTACAATCCCCGTCGGGGCAGGGGCACGTTGACCGTGCGCCACGATGATGCTCGGATCAATGATAATCTCCACACGCCCCTTCATGATAATATAGAGCTCATCGCTGTGGGCATTCTCCGCTACAATCAAATCCCCTTCTTCACAACATACCTCCTGACAGACGTCAGCAATGGCTAACAGATGTTCTCTAGATAACCCGTAGAAAATATCTGTATCCCGCAAAAAACGTAAATACTGCATGAGAAATTCCCTCCTAGGCTGAGGAGCTAAAGTTTTTCGCCCGTTTTTCTGGACGCGGAGCTAACAAAACCAATGCTAGTATATCCCGAAAATAAAGTGTAGCAAAAACGGGCCACCGAGGCGGCGGCCCGTTTTATTTGTGACCCGCACAGGATTCGAACCTGCAACCAAGGGTTTAAGAGACCCCTGCTCTGCCAAATTGAGCTAGCGGGCCAGATATGGATTCGCGCTCAACAGCTAATAATATACCATATCTCTGCTGATTTACAAACAGGTGCAGGACATTTAATTTATGCTACAATAGCGATACGCCATTCAGGAAACCAGCAAGAGGAGGCGGATGAATATCTTTTTCGTAACTGAAAATACCCCCGCAGATGAACATATAATCTCGCAGTTACGAGCGAGCGGCGATTTTTCCGTCCGCCAACTAGCCAATTTCCCCAGCTTGTTGGCCGCCCTGGCTGAACAAACTCCTGCTGCGGTTCTCATGCGCGCGACATTACCCCAGCCGGTAGCCAATTATCTTCACCACGCGGAGAGGACGCCGGCTGCTCCCCCGCTCTTTCTCTTACACCTCCCGGCGGGAGGTGAACCCTCGCCGGCGCCTCCTGCCGCCTCCCAGAGCGGAGCTCACCACCTCTATTTTTCACCGAACGCGCCAGATCTACTTCCCCGACAACTCGCAGCCCTGATAATAGAGGATGAGGCCACTCGCAGCTCCATTTTCCAGACCATTTTCCAATTAAGCCCCCTTTTGCTCACCGAATTTGATCTGGATACGCTCTTGCAACGCATCGTCACCGAGACCGTTAAGCTCCTTCCCCTCGCTGAAGCCGGCAGTCTCCTGTTGCTGGAAGATGATTTCTTTATCTTCCGCGCGATGACAGGTTACGATGAGAAGCTAAAAACAGTGCGCTTGCCCAAGTCACATTCCTTTCTCTCCGCGCTGCAAGCAAGGGAGGCCCTCCACATCCCCCAAATCGCAGCCGAGGATCGTTGGATATTACCTCCGGCTTTGGCGCAGCAGTTACGCCAGTATGGGCGCACAGCAGAAATAGAGGATACCCTGGTCGTGCCGCTGCGACTGGAAGAAGCCCTCATCGGCTATCTAACCGTAGATAGTTTTATCCCCGGTAAAAAATTCAGTACTACCGCGGAGCAAGCACTCCACTACTTCGCCACGTTGGCTACGATTGCCATCCACAACGCGCGGTTGTACAGCGCCGCGCAAGCAGCGCGTTCGTTGACAGCGACCTGGCAAGAGCTCGGTCATAAACTGACCTCAACCTTAGAGCTAGATACAGTGTGGGAGCATCTGCTAACCTCCTTTACCCATTTTACCAACTACGATGCCACCTATGTGTTATTAAAAACCAATACGGACTTCCAAATTGTCCGGTGGCATGGGCATAAAACAAAACCGGTTAACGGAATACGCGCCCCGCGTTACTCATTGAAAAAAAACCACAATCTGCGGGTGGCAGCTCAACAACGCGCCCCAGTGTTAGTACACGATACCCGGGAATATGCCGGCTGGATTGATACTCCCGGGACAGCGTGGATTCGTTCCCACATCTCCACTCCCCTCTTCCTGCATGATGAGCTAGTCGGTTTTATTGAGGTGTCCAGCGCGACCCCCGCCGCCTTCCATAAAAAAGATAGTGAAATTTTGGCCTCACTGGCCCCCCTGGCCGCCATCGCCTTGCACAACGCCCAACAATACGCGGAGTTACAACAACGCACCGAGACATTAAAAGATATCCGCCAAGTAGGGGTGGAACTGAATACCTATCAAACGCCTCCCGCGATTCTCCAACGGGCACTGGCCTACGCCATGCGCTTCACCCAAGCCGCCAGTGCCACCTTCTTTCGTTACGCTCCCCAAGAACAACAATTGCTCCGGGTGGAAAGCACCGGGGCCGCCAGCTCGACGATTGAACCTCACTGCGCACCCCGTGGGGGGATCACGGAACAGGCGTGGGTAGCGCAAAAACCTATTCTCTGCACAACTGCGCGCGGGGGGCAGGAATCCTCGACCGGCGCAGAGCTGTCAGCCTTAATCGCGCTACCGGTGACTTGGCAAACAAAGCAACTTGGCGTGTTGACGCTCTGCCACCACACCCCCCGGCCACTCTCCACCCACGAGATCAGGCATCTGGACCTCCTCACCCAACAAATCAGTATGAACCTCTACCGCTCTTATCTACTACAAACCCTCCGCCGTGATAGAGATAAGATGACGGCGCTAGCCAAAATTGATCAGAAAATCGTGGGGCTAACCCAGACCTCGACAGAGGCCCTTAAAGCCATCCTGGGATATGCCGTGGAACTGGTAGAAGTCCCTCAAGGCATCATCGCCTTAGCAAAAAATGCCGAACCGGACCAGCTCACCATCCATACGCTAGGAATACAGAACCCCGAGACCCCCATCAGGAAACTCAGAGAATCCTGGGAAAATATCTGCCAGCTGCATACCCGTCAGGGAACAACAGAGTATATTGCTATACGACACGTCTCCCGAGAATTACCGGAGTATCTACAATTTGCTCCGCACGATAAAGGAGCGCTGTTGAGCGTCCCTCTCCGGATCCGGGGCGCTGTGGCCGGCGTGCTGATCCTGCTAGATAACCAACCCCATCATTGGCAAACTGCAGAGATCACGCTAACGCGCATGTTAGCGCAGCAAGCAGCTATCGCGCTAGAAAAGGCGTTCCTAATCCAAGAGCTAAAACGACGTTTAACGGCTACCGAGGCATTAAATCGCATCTTAAGTACCGTCAACACCCAACTCGATCAGGATGATATTCTCTCCTACGCCAGCGAGAAAACCAAAACCTTACTAGGCGTTTCCCGCGTAGCGATCAATCTCTATACAGGCAACCGCTCCTCTCTCGATCTACTCCAACGTTTCCAAGAGATTCCCCGTTTGCGCAGCATACTGCGGCAACAAGTCACTATCCACTTCACCGACATTCACCAGACCGCCCCCGACATCATCCCAGCGCTACCAGCACCAACGCATGGCCTCTTGCTCACCCCCCTGATAATGCGCGGCGAGGCCATCGGCAGCTTGACGTTAGTGACGGATACGCCCCATGCCTTCACCGAACATGAGATCGCGCTGGCTAAATCCATTGCCAATGCTATCACTCCCGCCCTGGAGAATGCCAAACTCTATCAAGAAGCTCAAGAGGCCCACCGGAGCATTCAACAGGCCTACGATGATCTTCACCGCTTAGATATTATGAAATCGCAATTTATTCAAAACGTCTCTCATGAGCTGCGCACGCCGCTCTCCATCGTCAAGGGATATGTGGATTTGTTGGTCAAAAGAGAGGCGGTCGCTACGAATGATTCTCTGGCGAAGCCCTTAGCTGCGGTCCAGACTTATGCTAACAAACTGGTGGATATTGTTGAGGCCATCACCACCCTAGAAAATATGGAGGTTGGCACCATGCTTATCCAGCCGCAACCGATTCTCCCCATCTTTCAGCAAGCAATCCAGGCAAATTTACAAAAAAGTGTGCGCCGCAAGATACGCCAAGTGGAGGAATTACCGGCCGAACTGCCGCGGGTCAACCTTGATCCCCGGCAGCTAGGGCTAGCCACTCTCCATCTGCTAGATAATGCCATCAAATTTAGCACCGCCGGCCATAGTATCTGGGTACGCGCCTGGGAAGAGAAGAATCTGGTTTATTTCCAAGTGGAAGATGAGGGAATTGGAATTGCCCCGGCAGAGCAGTCTCGCATCTTCAAACGTTTCTATCAAGTGGATGGGAGCATGAGTCGCCAACACGGCGGGATGGGATTAGGATTAGCTATCGTCAAAGCCGTGATCGAAGGACATCAAGGGAAAGTCTGGGTGGAGAGCGCCGGCATAGCCCAGGGCAGTACATTTACCTTCACCTTACCCATCTACCGGTCCCCCCAGAGGTCTGAATGAACCCGTATCTGCGCCACTCCGCCAACTGGCTGGCGATCTGGCTTAGTTTGGTAGCCCTCGCGACCGCCTGTACCCCCGCCACGCCGGAGCCACCGCCTGGAGTGGGAGACGTACTATTCAGCGACGACTTCACTACCACCAGCCCCAATTGGGCGTTATTTGATACCCCAGAGGGCGCCGCCTATATTCAGCAGGAGCGCCTCTACTTAGAAGATCGAGGACCGGAAAAGAGCATCTCCACCAGCTTGCTAGATCAGCAATGGAGCGATCTGCTCATCCGCACGCACCTGCAACAGGCCGCCGGAACGCAGAACAACTGGATGGGAGTAACCTGCCGGCAAGCAGACGAGAACAACTATTACCTCTTTGCTATCAGCGCGGATGGTTACTACCTGCTCCTCAAGGTGGTCGAGGGTGAAACCACTCAATTAGCCGGGCCGGAAACCAGCACCGCGCTCAATCCGGATCGGGGCGTCAATCTACTAGAGGCCAGCTGCGTGGAGACAACCTTAACGCTAAGCGTCAATCAGCAAGAGCTGGTCTCGCTCAACGATGAGCAATTCCGCACTGGAGGCATAGCGCTCTTCGCCGACAGCGTCACCAGAGAGACAACGAGCGTGGCTTTCGATGATTTCGTGATCACCGCCCCCTAACCCCGTCGCTTTCTCCCGGGGCGGGTTGGGTAGTTACAAATCTCAGCGCGCTCCGGGGTGAAATTCTTGGTTTTTTCAATGGAGTCGAAAATCGATGCGTAAAAAGAGAAATTTGACCGGCGATCAATGGAGACTGGCCGCCTGGACGGCGGCCCTAGGCGGTTATTTTGGGCCGTGGATAAAGCATCCCGCCGCCGGGCTAGCTTGGAACGCCTGCGATCTCTTCGCCATCGCCCGGCTACTGCCCGCCATCGAGACCGGCGCGTTGACCGTTAATCTGCAAGCTCTCCTCCTCCCGCTGCTAGGGTTAGCCATCTGGTTACCTTTCATCACCAGTGACGCTGCGCCCCGCTGGCGTAGGGGGGCAACCTTACTGGGCGCAGCCCTGGCTACCAGCACCTTGCCCCCC
>DUEJ01000052.1 GCA_011192175.1 Thermoflexia bacterium | reverse complement strand
CGGTTGCCGGCAGCTGCGAAGTTAATTGCCGGCCTCGGCGTTGCGGGTGGTGGGGCGATGGCGTAGGGCAAAGAAGATGGCTCCCAGCCCGATGATGATCAGGGAAAAGACCTGCGCGGCGGCCAGCGAACCCATCTGCCAAGCATCGGGACGTAACATCTCAGTGAAAAAGCGGATAATGGCGTAGCCGACCAGATAACCGATTAAGATATCTCCTGACTTGAGGCGTGCTGACTGTTTGGTTCCTAGCCAGAAGAGTATTAAGAAGAGAGTCAAGGCCGCGAGTGATTCATAGAGGAAGGTGGGGTGGAAGAGCGTCTCTGGCGGATACTGGGTCATATCGTTGTAGGGCATGATACGGTGTGCGGCGGGGATGCGCAAACCCCAGGGGAGTTCCGTGGGCGGCCCGTAGAGCTCGCGGTTGATGTAGTTGCCCCACCGCCCAATGGCTTGGCCCAGTGCTACGCCCGGCGCTGCGCAGTCCAGCCACTTGAGCGGGGCGAGCTTGTGCCAGCGAGTGTAGATGAACATGCCCAGCGCGCCGCCCAGCACAGCCCCGTAAATACCCAAGCCGCCGTTCCAGATATAGAGTGCTTGTAACGGGTTCTGCTGGTAATAATCCCAGCCAATCAATCCTCCGGCGGGGCGGGAGAAGACGTGGTAGGCGCGCGCGCCAATCACACCAAAGATGATGACGATCAGCAACATATCCCAGATGTGATCGGGGTCTTCTTTGGCGTTGCGGGCTAAGTGGGCCGCGCTGGTGGCGGCCAACATGATACCGGTGACAATCAACAGGCCGTACCAATGCACGGCGAAGGGCCCAAAGTGAACTAAGATCGGGTCTACGGGTGGAATCATAACTTAAAGCCTCCAATTGTATCGTTTTGTAAGTAAATTTTTAGTATCCTCAAAAAATTCTTCCATGAGGGGATAAATAACGCCGATGGAACTCAGGCCAAAGAGTGCTCCGGTGAGGGTGCGCAGTAGCGGGGTGGTTTCGTGGGGTGTTATCCAACCAGGTTTGAGCCACGCGATGAGGCTGGTGAGCAACTGGTAGCCGCCATCCAAGCCCATCGGCAGGAGGCCGAAGAGCAGGTAGCCCCAGAGTGGTAACGCCGGGATTTTCCAGCGACGACGTAGTAACACGTAGAGCAGCCCGGCTAAGAACATCGTGCCATAAATGGCTACGTCGCGTTGGCAGAAAGCGATTTTGTAGCCCAACTCCGCGTTGCCCAAAAACTGGTAAGCTTTCTGTACCTCGACGGATAACAAGCCACTCTCTATCGTGTAGTGGGGGCGCATCCCAAAGAGGAACCAGGAGCGAATTGGGTATTGGTGGCATAAATGCGTGTAGCAGGCGTAGATGAGGTGGGCTGGGCGGGGATAGCCATAGTGCATCAGCACCGGGGCCAGGATGGGTAAGCCAACGTACAATCCCACCAGAGTGTTGAAGAGCGCCAACCAATGTTTGGAGAGCGAGAAAACTACGCGATTGAGTCGCAACTGCGCGCGGCGTTGAGGGTCTGACTTTTGATGCTCTCTGACTCTCCGGGCTGCTTCCGCGGCAATTTCTGCTGGGGAGAGGGCGGGAGAGGATTCTGCGGATGTCTCTGCGTGTTCTTTGTTCATAAGCTATCTATTGCCATCCAATGCCATTTTTTATCAAGGTGATTATACCATTCTGTGATGAAAAGAAATAATTCACCACAGAGGCGTAGAGGACACGGAGAAAAGATAGTTCTCCGCTAAGAGGCCAAGCCGCAAGAAAAAAATCTCGCCACAAAGACGCAAAGACACCAAGCAAAAATCAATTTTCTGAAGGTTCGTTTTCAATTCTTTGTGCCTTCGTGCCTTAGTGTTAAAATGTTTGGTTCTTCCAACTAGTTCTCCGCTAAGAGGCTAAGTTTCATTAAATTCTTTGCGACTTAGCGGCGGAATCTTAGTTTCCCAGTAACATCATGGGTTAAACGGTAAAAAAGGAAGCCCTGGCCCGCGATTGTAGTTGCCGGGCCAGGACTGTTGGTAAATCTGTCTACCGTTTACTCTGTCTACTACCTACTGTCTACTGGCACATACCGCAAGATCGGTTGCCGCGCGGCTCGTATTTCGTCCATCCGGCGCACGGGAGCGTTATGCGGCGCTTCCTGGAGCAATTCGGGGGTCTCGCGCGCTTCCACCGCGATTTTGAGCAGTAGTTCCGCGTAATGATCCACGGATTGCTTGCTCTCCGTCTCTGTTGGCTCGATCATCAATGCTTCATGCACGATGAGCGGGAAGTAGTTGGTGGGTGGATGGACGCCGTAGTCGATGAGCCGCTTAGCAATATCCAGCGCGTGTACCTCTGGCGCGTCCTCAAAATGTCCTTCGACGACGAATTCATGCTGGCAGAGGCGATTGTATGGCACGTGGTAGACGCCCTCGATGCGGCGGAGCAAGTAGTTGGCGTTGAGCACGGCGTGTTCGGCTGTTCTTCTCAACCCCTCGGCACCCAACATGCGGATGTAGGTGTAGGCGCGCACGATGACGCCAAAATGTCCCCAGAAAGATTTGACCGGGCCAATGGACTGGGTTGGCGTATGCAGCGTGTAGTAAGGGAACTCATCCTCTACGGATATGGCCTGGCGCACAACAGGACCGGGGAGGAACTCCACTAGCTGTTCCGCGACGCCGACCGGCCCGCTGCCCGGCCCGCCGCCGCCGTGCGGCGTGCTGAAGGTTTTATGCAGGTTGAAGTGCATCACGTCAATCCCGGCGTCACCGGGCCGCATGATGCCCAGCAGCGCGTTCATGTTGGCCCCATCGCCGTAAACCAGACCGCCACACTCGTGAACTAGCTCGATGATCTCCAGTAAATTCTCGTCAAAAAGCCCCAACGTGTTGGGATTAGTGAGCATCAGGCCAACAACGCGGTCGGAGAGCTGGCTTTTGAGCGCGGCTAGATCCACGTTGCCCCGTTCATCGGAGGGGATCTCGACGACGCGCAGCCCACTCATGTGGGTGGAAGCGGGGTTCGTGCCGTGCGCTGAATCCGGCACCAGGATCGTGTCGCGTTGCATTTCACCACGGTCTAGCTGGTATTTGCGCATGATAAGCACGCCGGTCAGCTCGCCATGCGCGCCGGCGGCCGGTTGTAACGTCATGCCGGCAAAGCCGCCGATCTCCTTGAGCTGCTCCTGCAACTGGTACATGATGTAGAGCGCGCCCTGGACGGTGGCCTCGTCCTGCCGGGGATGCAAGCCCGTGAAGCCCGGTAAACTTGCCGCTGCCTCGTTTACCTTGGGATTGTACTTCATCGTACAGGAGCCGAGGGGATACATACCGTGATCAAGAGAATAGTTGAGTTGGGAGAGCCGCAGATAATGCCGGACCAGGTCTATCTCGCTCACTTCGGGGAGCGGCAATTTGTCGCGGAGTAACTCCGTGGGCAGCGCGGTGAGGGGCACATCCAGTTTGGGCGGTCGCGTGCCACTGCGTCCCGGTACGGATAACTCGTAGATGAGCTGTTCACTCATGGTCTCCTCCTAAAATTCTATGCGCCTCGAATCCAGCTAGCGCGTGGACCAGATCGTCGATCTCCGTGCGGGTGTTCATCTCGGTGACGGCGAGTAGCATCTGGTTCTGGCGGTCTGGGTAATCCTTCGATAGATCGTAACCACCGATGATGTCGAACATCCAGCCGTTTAATAGAAATTCGTTGATCTCTGCCGCCGGCGCGGGGCATTGGACGACAAATTCGTTGAAGAATGGTTTCGTGGTCAGCACGCTAAAAGCTTCTAGCGCGTCAATCTGTTGCGCTGCGTAGTGCGCCTTCTGGTAATTCAATTCGGCGACCTGGCGCAACCCCTGTTTCCCCAGCGTCGAGAGGTAAATGGCCGCCGCGAGCGCCATCAGTCCCTGGTTTGTGCAGATGTTGGAAGTGGCGCGTTCCCGGCGGATATGTTGTTCGCGGGTACTCAACGTTAAGACGTAACCACGTTGCCCCTCTTTATCCACCGTCTGACCGACCAGACGGCCAGCTAAATTGCGCTTGTACTTCTCTCTGGTGGCGTAGAAACCGAGGTAAGGGCCGCCAAAGTTAAGGCCCAGTCCCAACGGTTGTCCTTCGCCCATCACGATGTCGGCGCCGTAAGCGCCGGGCGGGGTGAAGAGGCCCAAGCTGAGCGGATTGGTAGCCACGGCTAACAAGGTCTTTTTGTTGCGGGCGTGAACCTCAGCTGCCAAGCCCTCCAACGATTCGAGCTCCCCCAAGAAATTGGGGCTTTGGACGATCAGGCAAGCCGTCTGCTTATCCACCAGCTGCACCAATTCGGCCAACGCGCCGGAAGTGGCCTCGCCGGCGATCTCTAATCCCATGCCCTGGGTGTAGGTGTGGATCACTTGGCGGTATTGGGGATTGACGTAGGGCGATACGATAATCTTCTTGCGTTTCATGCGCGAGGCGCTGACAGCTTGGATCACGGCTTCGGCGGCGGCCGTCGCGCCATCGTAGTGACTGGCGTTGGCGACCTCCATGCCGGTCAGATCGCAGATGAGGCTCTGATATTCAAAAATCGCTTGCAGCGTTCCTTGACTGATCTCCGGCTGATAGGGCGTGTAGGCCGTGGCAAATTCGCTCCGTCCGATGATGTGGTTGACGACGCTGGGAACCCAGTGGCGATAGGCCCCGGCTCCCAAGAAGGTAGGGGCTTCATTAGCGTTGAGGCTGGCAGCGGAGAGCTCTTGGAGCTCCTGCATAACCTCCATCTCGGAAAGCGGTTCTGGTAGCTCCAACTGCGGATAGCGATGAGCGGCCGGAATATCCTGAAAGAGCTCTTCCATACTTTCCACGCCGATAACGGCTAACATCTCGCGGCGTTCGGCCTCGGTGTGCGGTACATAGACCATAGTTTGACTCCTTATATAAAATTAGTCGGGTCTCGACTACTGACTAACGACTACTAGACTACCCGACTACTTAATGAACGCTCTGTATGCGTCTGCGTCCATCAACTCTTTCCATTCATCCTTGTCGTCGGCTTTGATCTTAATTATCCAGCCGTCGCCGAAAGCATCTTCGTTGATCAGTTCCGGTGCGTCCAACAGCTCCTCGTTAACCTCTACCACTGTGCCGCTCAACGGCAGGTAGACGTCACTGGCGGCTTTCACCGATTCGACAACGCCGAAGAGCTCTTCCTTCTCCAATTCGTCATCTATTTCTGGTAACTCCACGTAAACGATATCAGAGAGCAGGCTCTGCGCGTGGTCGCTGATGCCGATGGTGAATAAGTTACCTTCTTTGCGGGCCCATTCGTGACTTTCCAGATAGCGAGCATTTTCATCAATGGTCATTTTGTTACACTCCTTTAATAATGTGATTGAATATGTAAATAGAATACCCAGCGGTTACAACGTGTAACACCATAGCTATTATTTTACCACAATCTACCCTACCAGCATCGAATTACATTCACTGCCGCCCTAGCTTCTCCACTAACATATACGGAGCAGCTTCCACCAAATTCTCGCCCGCTTCTTCAGAATTTACCAAGATTACAAAACCGACCTCGAACTCTGGTAGGAAGCCTATTACGCTGACAAAATCATCGTAGGCCCCCGTGTGGAAGATGAGTTTGCTCCCATGGTACTCTTGTATCTCCCAGCCCAGGCCGTAATTTTCTAAGTGGGGTTGCCAAGTTTTCGCCAGATTCTCCGCAGATACCACGCGATTGCCATTCGGGGCAACGCCACGGCTCAACTGCGTAGCCACGTACAGCGCCATCTCCGTGACATTCGCCTTCAAAGAACCCGCTGGAGCGAGTATGTCTCCATCGAAATCATAGCTTGCAGAGAGAATAGGGTCTCCCTGGCGGGATAAAGTGTAGGATTGTGAATGATTAGCGTTTTTCTGCGCCACGCTCGCATACAGCGTAGCCGTTTCCATCCCAATAGGATCTAGCACTCGCTCCTGCAAGAGGTCAGCATAACTCGCGTAGAGATTGTCGCTCTCACCATCAGCGGCCAGCACACCCAGATAACCGCTAGCGGCAGCCGCCAGGTTACTGTAACTGAATTCCTCACCCGGCATTCCCAAAAGAGAGGTTTCTCTGATGACCGCAAACAGATCTTCTGGCGTAGATTCCTCGGGCAGAGCGTCCTCCGCTGCATCTGGAATCCCACTGCTCATCCCCAAGAGCTGCCGGAGGGTGACTTTTTCCGTGGCCCGCGCAGCGGATAGCGCAAATTCTGGCGCAAAGTTGATTATAGGTTCATCCCAATCCAGCAAGCCCTCATCCGCCAGGGTCGCCAAGAGCATCGCCGTCATTGATTTCTGCGTGGAGCCAATATGAAACAACGTCTCCGCCGTAACTGGGGACTGGCTAGCCACGTCACGCAAACCGTAGCCCTCCGCCAAGATGATTTCATCTCCTTGTACCAGAGCTAGCGCCAGACCGGGGATATTATCAGTTTCCATGGTTTCTTGAATATAGCTAACGTACTCGGTAAGCCAATCCGTTGCCCGCGCCGTTCCAAGTTTCTCCGGCTCGGGGCTACAAGCCAACAACGCCAAACCCAAACACCACAGCAATGAAAATAACCAGATTTTTCTCATCATGTAGACTCCTAAGCCTAATGGCGATTACATAATTACTAAACTATCAATCTCTTGTTGGATCCAGTCTATTGAAAAGTTAGTTTCCTGAAAGTTGAGTTTAACAGATTGGTGTTCTTCGCGGCTTTGTGGCAAAACGTTTGGTTTTTCCAGCAGATTCAATAACCCATCTTGGGATATTGCGAGGTTGGTCTTATATTATGTGAAATAAGAAATACACATAAAGGAGCTACCTATGACCAAATCCCTATCCTCGAGAGCATATCAACGCTTCTGCCAACTTCTCATCACTGCAAGAGAAGATAGCCAACTAACCCAAAGCGAATTAGCTCGATTGCTAAAAAGACCCCAGTCATTCGTATCTAAATATGAACGTAGCGAACGCCGTTTAGATGTTATTGAATTCCTGCAAGTTACCACAGCTCTTAAAGCTCATTCTGTTGATATAATTATGCAACTTAAAATGGATTTTTTCCCCGAAGATAATCCATCGGACATTTTAGAACTTTGGGAGATCAAACCTCGTGATTTGACTAGTTAGATAAATCAAAACCCAAGTTTACGAGGGATGCTTTTTGGATACACTGCTGAATTCAAGTTACATGAACTTTGGTTGAAGCATCCTGATATTACTGAAGCGCTTAAAGATGATGACCATGACCGGAGAAAGAAAGGAGATCGCCGAATAACTTACAAAGGACATTCCTTTACCATTGAGGCTAAGTCATTGCAGACTAATTCTATCAAAGAGATTGCAGGTCGATGGCAAGGCAAAACCCAGGTGGATGCCAGTGATCGGCGAAAGGTTATTTTACCTAATGGCAATGAAGTAAACACAACGCTTTTGAGAGTCGGGGAATTTGATGTTCTAGCAGTGAATGTCTTTTCTTTCAAAAATGAATGGAATTTTGTCTTTGCTAAAAACCAAGATTTGCCGCGAAGTAATTGGGTTGGGTACACACCAGAACAACAACAATATCTATTGGCTTCTTTGGTATCTGTAACGTGGCCTCCTGAGCCTCCTTTCGTAGATAACTTATATGCTTTGCTTGATGAATTGATTGCAGAGTGCTCTAAGTAGACCTCATAGATCGAACTGATTTTCCCTTTGGTGCTTTGACAAAGACCAGAAAGTAAGAATGATTTTTTCTCGCATGGACTTGAGTCTTTATTCGACTCACAGCCGGTTTATTGTAGCGCATAAGTACAAATAAATCCTTCGCGTAAAATCTCATTTTTTCATAGGCAATCACCAGTTCTATGTGCATCAAGTATTGTCTATTTGCGCTTACCGCATCTTGGCATTTTACAATTAAAACTCCATTTTCTCTTAAAACACGGTAAGCTGCTTGCGCAGCCTGGATGTAGAAATGAGTTACTGCATCTTGCCATTTTGGGCCTTGTTGTTTTTCAGTGCCGCTGGAATAGTAGTCCCGAAATGTAGTATGTGTACCTGATCCAGCCTTTTGTCCTGTCTTGCGATAAAAGCCTTCCATATAGGGTGGATCTAAAACCACGCAATCCAGAGAATTTGATTTGTAGGGTAATCTCCGGCAATCTATACCAGTAGCAATATCTGAAGCTAATACTCTATACTCGCCTTTCGGTATATTCCGCCAAAAAACCCCTTTGCCGTAAGTGACGTCAGCAACCAGTGAACCTCTCGGCACGTGCAAACGTAACACTTTTGGAAACAATTTATCATTGGTCCCAATGTGTGCAGACATAATAAGTTTTGAGGTTGTTCTTCCCCCTTGTGTTCGTTCTCCAGTTCTCTTTTCAGTTTTTCCTAGCGAGGGCAGTTCCAACTGTGTCCTAACCATATATTCCTCTTCAACTAAAACTATCCCCAAATCTCTAACCTCTCACAGGGTACACTTTCTCCGAAACGTTGAAATATCTCAACAGCTTCCCAACACCTGTTCCATCACCGCCAGGGTGCGCGTGACATCCTCATCCTGGATCCAACAATGGGTGACGGCGCGGAAGTGGCGTGCGCTGCGGGCTAAAATCAATACCTGCTTTGCCTTGAGCCGCCGTTCCACCTCTGGCGCATCCACCGAAACTTCATCAGTGAGGCGGAAGTAGACGAGATTGCTACTTACGGGACTCACTTCCAGGCCGGGGATTGCGGCTAACCCGGCGGCTAGCTCCTTTGCCCGGCGATGATCCTCGCTCAACCGCTTCGTCATCTCCTCCAACGCCACAATGCCGGCCGCGGCCAGGAACCCGGCTTGCCGCATCCCACCGCCCAGTAGCTTGCGTGCGCGTCGCGCTTCTTCAATGAAAGCCGCGCTCCCGCAGAGCACCGAGCCGACCGGCGCGCAGAGTCCTTTGGAGAGACAGAAGGTCACGGAATCCACGGGAGCCGCTAATTCGCTTGCCGCCACCCTCAACGATACTGCTGCGTTGAAGATGCGCGCGCCATCCAGATGCAACTTAAGTCCCTGCGCATGGGCCACCGCCGCTGCTTGCGCTGTGTACTCCACCGTCAGCGGGGTGCCGTGGCATAAGTTGTGGGTATTCTCCAAGCAGAGTAGCCGGGTGCGCGGGAAGTGCTGATCATCAGGGCTGATGGCGGCCTCGATATCCGCCAGACGCAACGTGCCGTCTGGCTGGTTGGGGAGCGGGTGCGGCATGATGCCACCCAACGCCGCTATCCCTCCTTGCTCAAAGAGATAAGTGTGACTCTGATCTCCCAAGAGCACCTGCTCGCCGCGCCCACAGTGCGCTAAGAGCGCGACCAAGTTGCCCTGGGTGCCGCTGGCGACAAAAAGCGCGGCTTCCATCCCCAACCGCTCCGCCGACATGGTTTCTAGCCGGTTGATGGTGGGATCCTCGCCATAAACGTCATCCCCTACTTGAGCCTGCGCCATCGCTGCGCGCATCGCCGGAGTGGGTTGGGTGATGGTATCGCTCCGTAAATCTACAATTTTCATTTGATAGCCTCCTGGGGTGGAAATAGTCCTGATCTGACCCCACTCGTATTATACAGATGAATCTGGTTCATAGTAGTGGTAATAGACCGCTGATTTTTAAGAGAAATCGGATACATTTCTTGCGATTCCTTCTCCCTATGATAGAATACGCTTTGCTTTTGTCCCGTTGAGCGGGGAACACTATATGTTTGGGAGGTAATTACATGACTGATGATATTCAATCAGGAGGGAATATGGAGATGAAGGATGCTCCTCCTCAACTTGAATTTGGTAAAAATAAGCCGGCTGCGGGAACGCCATCCAGCGGTTCTGTGGTAAGTTTAGCCGAACTAGAGAATGCGCCTAAGAAAAGTAGAGTTGATGTTGACGCTTTGCGGACTAAGGGTATGGGAGTAGTCCAGAGTGTGATGGGAGTGTTCCAGGGAAGAGGCTGGCTTGCGATTGCGTTACTGGTAATCTTTTTCTTCCTCTTCCTATTTCTGCCCCCAGTTTCATTGGGCCAACGCCTTCAGGGTTCCTCTGGTTACACGGCCTTGACGGCGGAGAACGCGACTTTGGCACATCCCGATGGCTTAACTTTGGCCATTGATCCGGCGGAGGAAGAAAAAATACGGGCGAAGATATCCTCTCTCCCCCGGGCAGATTTCTTAGATACTGAGGCGGCGGAGGAATTCCGCCTGGCCAGCGAGGCTTTGCCAGCATATCTTACTCCAAAAAGCCCTTACTATCAGCTCGCTCTGCGTGGTGAAAACGCTCAACCACTAACCCTTTCAGTGCTGATTCCCAATGAATCTGAACCCTGGGAGACACTGGATCTATATGGTTGGGATGGCGCAGAATGGCAATGGATTCCGAGCCGGTTGGATCGCGTGCAGGAGGCGTTGGTGTCCGCAGTAACTACTTTGCCTTCCTCTCTGATGGTCATGCAGACCGCCGTGCAGGAGCTGAGTATCGCCACCGAGGCGGAGGATCTGCCCTCAGCGCAATTCTACGGAGTCTTAGACCGAGTTGCTCTGGTCAGCATGAAAATTGGCACGTTGGGTGAATTAAATGGCGACCCGGCTCTCTTGCCGCCGGGCAGTGTGGCGACTGAGTTTGAGTTGGCGCCCACTGTGCGCAATTGGATCGCTGGCCGGCAGCCCAATCGACTATTGGTCACGGATATGTTGATGAATACAACAGACCGCGCCACGCAGCGCACCCGCCTGCTGGAATTGGTGCAGCAGGGTCAATACGCCGGTCTGGTATTGGATTATCGCGCTCTGACCGCCGAGGACAAACTGGCTTACAGCAGTTTTGTGACAGAATTGGCGGCGGATTTGCACGCGCAACAGAGTTGGCTGGCCGTGACGGTGGGCGCGCCGCAACTGTTGGAGACTGGTTGGGAGACCGCCGGTTATGATTGGGCCGCGTTAGGCGCGGCTGCCGACCAGATTTACATGATTATGCCGGCCGATCCCCAGATGTATGCTCCCGGCGGAGAGGTGGAGCAGTTACTCTCCTGGGCCACCACGCAGGTAAACCGTTACAAACTACATCCGCTTTTCTCGACCCTCTCCACCGATGGCACTGCGACGCTAGCTGCCTCTGAAGTGTTGAACTTGCTAGGTCAGGTGGCCGCAGTCACGCCCATTACCGGCTCCGTGGAACCGGGCGCCGAGCTAACCTTCCAACTGGACGGGGAAGCGACTATAACTACCGATGCCCCTACCGGGGCTCTGCTTCTCAAGACGGCGGAGCAAGGATATTGGTTGGGCACCACACAATGGTTACGCGCCCGTCTGGATTTGTTCTCCCGCTACAACCTGGGCGGCGTAGTATTGAACGATCTCCTGGCCGAGGGTAATTTCTCTGGCCTGCTCATGGCGCTCAATAACCACCGCAGCGGAATGGCCGCCGCCCCGGCAACTTCCGAAGTGGTCTGGCGAGTTACCGCCCCTGATGGTTCCGCAACTGAACAGCGGTTAGCCTTGCAACAAGCGACCTATAGTTGGCAAGCGCCAGCGGTTACCGGCGCTTACCAGATTGGAGCTCAGGTTCTGGGTAACGAGAGCGGTTCGGTAGCGGTTGAGGTCGCTGAGGCGATCGCCGAGGTGGTTGTAGCGGCGGCGGATGAACCTCTCCCGGACGTCTCCGCGGACGAGTTGCAATTTACCTTTATCACCGATGTGACGGTGCCGGATAACACCACCCTGGTGACCGGCGACGCCTTCACCAAAACCTGGCGTGTCAAGAACACCGGTGAAATAGAGTGGCCGAGGAATACCAAACTAACTTTCCTCCAGGGAACGCAGATGACCGAGCTCTCTGAAGTCATAGTGGGTAAAGTAGCTTCTGGTGCAGAGAAGGAGATCAGTGTTCAACTGACCGTACCAGATGCCGCTGGTAGCTATGAGGCGCAATGGGCGGTAATGGTCAAGGATGAGCAGATTCCTCAAGCTATTGTCACCCTGGCAATCAGAGCCAGTAGCGGAGTCTCGGCGGAAGGGATAAGTGCTGCGTTCGTAACCGATGTGACGGCGCCGGATAACACCCAATTTGAAAACGGCGAACAATTCGTTAAGACCTGGCGGGTCCGGAATAACGGCAGCGAACCCTGGCCGGAGAATACCAAGCTGACCTTTCTCGCTGAACAGCAGCTGACCGCTGTTTCTGAGGTAGAGGTGGGCGCAGTCGCCGTTGGTGCAGAGAAAGATATCAGTGTGGAATTGACTGCGCCTAATGAAAACGGTACTTTTAGAGGACAGTGGGTCTTGACGATTGACGGTAATCAGATCCCCGGCGGGATTATGTATGTAGTGATCAAAGCTGGTGAGGAGACAGCCGCGGATCCCAATCCAGGGAACCCCAGCCCGGCTCCAGCGCCGATTGCCGGGGGATCGTTTGAGCTGGGTGGACATATCTCGAACACCGGTTTCCCACACTCAGATTTGATGCACTATGCCGGCATGAACTGGGCGAAGGTGCAAGTGCGCTACCCGGGCAGCGCAGATGGTATTATCGCCGCCGCTCACGCCAACGGCTTCAAGATTCAGCTCAGCGCGTTAGGCCCGGCGGGCATGGTGACGGATGGGGGCTTCAATGACACCATTGCTAACTGGGTGGCCGGTATGGCGGCGGCCGGGGCCGACGCCATTGAGGTCTGGAACGAGCCGAACTTGCCGCGTGAATGGCAGGATGGGCATATCAGCCCGGAAGCCTACACGCAACTCCTCTGTAAGAGCTACGCCTCAATCAAAGCCGCCAATCCCGGCACCGCCGTGATCAGTGCCGCCCCTGCGCCGACCGGCTGGTTCGGCGGTTGTTCTCCCGCCGGCTGTGATGATGTCCCGTGGCTGCAACGCATGTACAATGCCGGCGCGGCCAGCTGCTTCGATTACATCGGCGCGCATCATAACGCCGGCGCGACGCCGCCCTCGGCTACCATTGGGCACCCCGCCGATCCAGGTAGCACGCATCACTCCTGGTTCTTCTTACCGCAAACCCAAACCTATTTCAATATCTTTGGTGGGGCGCGGCAGCTTTTCTACACCGAGTTAGGTTACGTTTCTCCCGAAGGCTATGGTTGGATTCCGGCTACCTTTGCTTGGGGGGGCAATACCACGGTTGCCCAGCAGGCGCAATGGCTGGCCGAAGTGGTCAGCTTGAGCAGCCAAACCGGCATGGTGCGCGCGGTGATCGTCTGGAACGTGGACTTTAGCTGTTATGGCGATTGTGGCGGCGTGCAGGATCCGCAAGCGGGTTACGCGATTATACGTCCCGGTGGCTCTTGCCCGGCATGTGATAGTCTCCACGGGCTGTTGGGTACCCGTTGATTTTCTGACTGAGCGTTAGTCTTAGCCCCACCTCGGAGTTATCCAGGTGGGGCTTTTATTTACTGCGAGGATATATGTCCAATCTGCCAGCTGCAACGCCAACTCAACCTACCCTGCAGTATAAGCGTCGTGCTTTCTGGTTAAATGTGACCAATGGTGCCTTTTTCACTCTCAGCTCCACGCTGATGGATCCCACGCTGGTCTTGGTTTTGTTTGTCAGCCAGTTGACCGATTCTAATTTTTTGATTGGAGCGGTCAGCACCATCGGCAGCGCCAGCTGGTTCCTCCCGCAACTCTTTATTTCCGGTTGGGTGCAGAGCAAACCGCGTCAATTGCCAGTCTATAACATGGTGGCGCTGGTCAGGGTGCTCAGTTGGCTATTACTACTGGCGGCGATCTGGTTTGTGCAGGAGGCGACATTACTCTTACTCGCTTTCTACGTCACCTATACCATCATGAATCTGATGGCTGGCTTGGCGGGGATCCCTTTCATGGAAGTGATGGCGAAGACTATCTCCCCAAAACGGCGGGGACGTCTCTTTGGCCTGCGGATGTTTTGGGG
>DUEJ01000051.1 GCA_011192175.1 Thermoflexia bacterium | reverse complement strand
GACGCTTCCCCTACGGGCAGAGCAAGGTGTTGGCCGAGAAAGCCGTCCAGGAAGCGGTCACGGCGGGGTTGGACGCGGTGATTCTCAATCCAGTCTCCGTGATTGGCGAGCGCGACATCAATTTTGTGGGCGGTGAACTCCTGCGTGTGGCCCAACGTGGTTGGTTGCCCTTCGCTCCGCCGGGCGGGACCGGCTTTGTCTCGGCGCGGGCCGTGGGAGTGGGGCACGTGCTGGCCGCCGAACGGGGGCGCACCGGCGAGCGCTATATCCTTAACGGGGAGAACCTCACCTACCGCGCCTTGCTGGAGATAATCGCGGCGCAGGTGCAAAGACGTGCGCCATTAGGAGTCCTCCCGCGTCCATTGGTTCACCTGGGTGCTGGAGCAGTGGATATCTGGAACCGCTGGCGTGCTCAGCCGCCCCTAGTTACCGGCGAGCAGCTCCGTTTGAGCGCTCTGCCGCTCTACTTTGATGGGAGCAAGGCCGAGCGAGAGTTGGGCTTGCCGCGCGTTGGTGTGCGGGAAGCGGTGGCTGCCGCCTGGAGTTGGTATCAAGCTGCTGGGATGTTGTGAAGCTGGGGATTTGAGTTTGCTGGCCGCTAAGACGCCAAGACGCTAAGTAAAAAAATAGTTTTAGGTTGAAAATATTTAATATCGGTCAAAAAGTTAATTTTCTGAAGGTTAAATTTCAAATCTTGGCGTCTTTGTGGTAAAAATCATAGTTTTTTCAGTAGAGCCAAGTATTCAAATCTTGGCGCCTGCGCGCCTTGGCGGTGAAAGGCTTGGTTTTGCAGCAGACTCTAGACTTTTGACTTGCGACTTTAGACCTTAGACTTGTGACTTTAGACTTATTTCCAGAGGAGCCGTTTATGGGATTTAATTTTTCGTCTCGCCGGCGCCGCCGGCGATCCACCTTCTGGCGGGCCCTATTGTTGCTCTGCCTGAACGTGGGCGGTCTCTACTTCATCTATGCTTCCAGCGGTGGCATTCCTGCAATGCCCACCCTAAATACTCCCACGCCGATGGCTACTCCCACGCGCGCGGCGATTTCTTTTGCGGCTGAGGCTGCGGACCTCTATTGGGAGGGGAAATTAGATGAATCTATCGCGGCCTATCGCGCGGCATTGGATCTGGAACCTGAACAGCTGGAATTGTACGTGGCTTTAGCACGCCTCTTGATCCTGCGCGGACATCCAGCGCAGGGGCTGGATCTGGCGCGAGAGGTGTTGCGCCGCGACCCGGAAAATGCTCCGGCGTTGGCCGTGCTCTGTTTAGCGTATGATTGGCTGGGATTGCCCGGCCAGGCGTTGGAAACTTGCGATCGTGCGCTAGCCGTTGATCCATCGCTGGCCGTGGCGTATGCTTACCGGGCCGAGGCGTACATGGATGTGGGAAACTGGGCGGCGGCGAATGTGGATATTGAGCAAGCGTTGAGTTTAGATAACCACCAGGTGGACGTGCTGCGAAACGCGGGTTACGTTATGGAGGTGCAGGGAAATTACTCCGCAGCTATCCAGCAGTACCGGGAGGCATTGGAGCAACATGGTACGCTGGCGCACATCTATCTGGCGATTGGCCGGAACTATGAGGCGTTGGGACGGTTCCCGCGCGCGGTGGAGAGTTACGAGCTGGCCATTGAGCGCGATCCGGGCAGCGTGGCCGCGTTAGACAGATTGGGGTGGAGTTACCTATTACAAGGCGAAAGTGAGCCGGCGCAGCAGGTCTTAGCCACGGCGTTAGACTTGGAACCGCATTATTGGCCAGCATTGGGGCACCTGGCTACCTATCATTGGCAGCGACGCAACTACGAGGGGGCTATCCCGCTCTTTAAGGACTCTCTCCGCTACGGCGAGGCGGCTAGCCGCCGCCAGACCATCTTCTTCCGGCTCACATTGGAACCGAGCGGGCAGCTGCCTACGGAACCGACGGGTGAGGAGCTGGCCGGGGGAACGTTTCTGCATCCGGCCGATATCACCTATCCCCTGCGGGCGATGTTGCAGGGTCTGGGACCGTACACGGAGCTGCACGGTTACGTGCGCCTCACGCCGCTGGATGGCCACTATATCTTGAAGATCGAGGGTCTGCCGGACCCGCCGGCCGGGCATGGTTACGTGGGTTGGTTTGAACCGTTGCTCACCCCAGAGAAAGGTACTGTTCACACCCCCGTTCTTCGCCCGGACGCTCAGGGGGTGGTGGTGGATAAGGGCGCCACCGGCGCCGTCTCCGGCCCCCCGATTGAGAGCTATTACACGTTGGCTCTCTGTTACTACTTCCTGGATGAATGTGACGAGGCGGAACCATACATCCACATCGCCTTGCGCATTGCGCCTGATGATGCCAACACCTTGGAAACCCAGCGACTTTGTCAGTGAGCGAGTGATTAGTCAATCAGAGATTAGGGGTTGGGGATTAGGGCGGTGCAGTGTCATTCCGAGCGGAGGGCTGCTTTTGGCCCGTAGTCGAGGAATCTCCCCTCATGTCAAAACTAACCGTCTGGCGGTCATGGAAGATTCCTCGCGGGCGCGGCGCTAGCGCTCTGCTGGCTCGGCATGACAAGGGCCAGCTAGTCCACGTAGGTGGACTTGGCAATGGTAGCCGCGAATTCATTCGCCAGGCAACCAGAGGGACATTCGACTATGAAGAAAACTAGCCAGCCTAAACTGAAGCACGGCACTGAAGTGCCTACCACGAGTCTTGCTCTCCTCACCATGTTGCTCCTGTTGGCTCTGCTCTACCGCCGCTTGGTGGGTGGCTGTGTCTTGGCCGGGGGCGATTTGCAAACCTACTTCTTCCCCTATTGGACGGCGGCGGCGCGCGCTTGGCGCGCCGGGCGGCTGCCGCTCTGGAATCCGCAGCTCTTCGCGGGCGCGCCGCTCCTGGCTAACTCCCAGGTCGGTTTCTTTTACCCGCTCAATTGGCTGCTCTGGTCGCTTTCCGATACCACTCTGACGGGACTGGCCCGTTCTCTGCACTGGAGCGTACTACTCCATCTGGGCGTGGCCGCGCTCACTGCCTGGCGGCTGGCGCGAAAATTGGGCGCGGGGCCGTGGGGCGCTGCGCTCTCCGGTCTGCTCTACGCGGGCGGCGGCTTCTTGGGCGTCCACGTGGAGCACCTCAACCAGTTGCAGGGGCTGGCTTGGCTACCGCTGGTCTTTGAATCCGCAGTTGGAAGTTCTCCGCCAAAAAACCTTCATCGCCAGCAGCCGTTGTCTATTTTGGCCTTTGCCCTGATCTTATTGGCCGGACATACACAGACTGCCTTCATCGCTGCGGTGGGAGTCATTGTTCTTCGCGGGAGCGGGTATCTTTTTCTCGGCCCGCGACGTCCTGCGTTCTGGCGGTTCTGGCTCTCCTTTTGGCCCTTTGGCCTGGCGGTTTTGCTGGCGGGCGTGCAACTCTTCCCCACCTTCGAGCTGGCCCAATTCTCCTTGCGGGCCGGCGGCTTGCCCTGGCGCGAGGCCGTTTCCTTCTCCGTGGCGCCCTGGCAACTGCACCACGCGCTACTGCCTCCGTACCTATGCGCGCTCCTGTTCCCGGAAGGCGTGGCTTATTTGGGCTTGGCGGGTTTATTTTTGGCCGGATGGGGTGGGTGGCGGGCTTGGAGTTCGCACCGTCCAGAGCTGCGCTCTCTCTTAGTCTTAGTGGGGGTCGGATTATTCCTTGCGCTGGGTGGTTACAACCCGCTCTATCTGTTGGCTGCTAGACTGGGATTACCTGGTGTCGTGCAATTCCGTGCGCCGGCCCGTTACCTGGCGCTCTACACTCTGGGGGCTGCGCTCTTGGCCGGACTAGGGTTCTCGGTAGCGGGGACGCGGTCTAGAATCCGGTCCTGGCGGGGACTACTCTTCACGCTGCTCTTTGCGGAGCTCCTCTTTTCCGCCGAACGGTTGCTACATGCCGACGCGACCGCGCCGCGCGCTTACAGTGACCTCCGCCCGGCGACGGCGCAGCTGGTCGCCGCGGCCCGCGCTGCGGAAGCGGCTGGCGAGCCGCCAGGACGCTTTCTCAGCATCTCCCAGCTGCTCTTCGAGGTGGGCGACGAGCGGGAGCTCGAATCGCTCTACG
>DUEJ01000050.1 GCA_011192175.1 Thermoflexia bacterium | reverse complement strand
GTTGATTCAACCTAGGACTGGGAAGTAAACCTTTGCGGACACTCTATCAGACGCTCATGGATAGTGAGATGGCGCGCTTGCGGGTGATTGCCCTGCAATGGGACGTGGAGCTGGTCGGGCAACGGCGCCCCGATCTGGCCGCGGAACTCGCTCTCCGCAGAGGCGCGGGCTGCATTAGAGTACCTGCTACGCCGGCAGGGAACGTTGCCCTGGGCGACCTTCGCGCGCCGGTGGGGACGTATTCGCACAGTAGGCCTCGGTCGTTTGGAGCGCGAGGAGCTCTGGCAGAAGCCGATCTCACCGGCCGCAGCGCGAGTTCCATTCAGTAGCGGAATGGCGAGAAACCTGTGCGGGATTGGATAAAATTCTCATTGATGCTACGGAACGCGCCCATCAGCGTCCCCCAGATTACACTAAACAGAAAAAAATGTATAGTGGTAAGAAGAAACGGCACACGGTGAAAAACACCATCAGCGTCACGGTAGACAAAGTGATTCTTTTCGTGGGACAAACTTTCACGGGCCATAACTATGACTACAGTATGTTAAAGCAAGAATTTCCGCCAGAATATCCCTGGTTTGCCAAACTCCACGTGTGGCTGGATTTAGGTTATCAAGGTGTGCAGACTGATTATCAAGGTACCCAGCTGGAAATTCCGCACAAGAAACCCCGTAATCGAATTCTCGTCATCTTCTGGACATGGTCAACCTATTGTAAATCTATTGGAACATGAATAATCACAAAAGCCGTATAACCCCGCGTGAACTCGACCTGGCTAATCTCGCGCGATTTCAACATTTCCACGCGCATTTTGGTTAGCCGCGTTGCGAAAGTACACCCGCCGCACCCGCGCGGCGGGTGAAGCCAACCGTTGGGCCACATTCAGTAAGGATTCAGATGATCAATATTGATAAACATATCTCGTATTGGCAAAGCGGAGCAGCAAAAGATTTCGGGGTAGCAGAGCAGCTCATCAGGTTGGGTAAAATCCGTCACGGACTTTTCTTTCTCCAGCTGACATTGGAAAAGATACTCAAGGCTCATGTCTGCCGCAATAGCGGAGATATCGCTTCGAGACTGCACAACCTCACGAGACTGGCAGAATTGTCAGGCATCACTTTTCAGTAAGAGAATGCAGATTTCCTGGCGGAAATGAATCCGTTCAACATTGAAGGGCGCTATCCCGAAATGTGGGGCCCGATTCCGTCCCAGAAAGAGGCGGATACACTGGTACAAAAAACTGGAGAAGTATTCGGATGGCTGAAGAAGCAGTTATAACGACGGTAAGGAAATATCTGAACGAACTTTTGCGAGCTGGCATCCCGGTCCAGTTTGGCATCATTTTCGGTTCGCATGCACGCAAAGACACTCACAGATAGAGCGACGTGGATTTGCTGGTAATATCACCTCTGTATGATGGATCATACAGTCGGGAAGATATAAATCTGCTGTGGCGAACTGCTGCCCGCACAAATAGTCGGATAGAACCCCTCCCCGTCGGTCTAAACCGGTGGGAAACGGATGACGGAAGCACGATTATTGAGATTGCCCGGCGGGAGGGAATACGGGTGACCGTATAAGCAGGTAAAACGGCGGAAAGCCAGCGCTAACCGGGTACAGGCATTTATAAAAATCTCAGCGCCCTCTGCGGTGAGGGCTTTCATAGGAGAACCTACATGCACAACATCGGAATCATCGGCGCCGGCGTGACGGGACTGACCGCCGCCTACGACCTGGCCCGGCAAGGCCACCCAGTGACCATCTACGAAGCGCGTCCCTACGTTGGCGGCCTGGCCGCCGGCTTCCAGGACGAGCGCTGGGAGTGGTCGTTAGACCACTTCTACCATCATATCTTCGCCAGCGACAAAGATATCATCAACTTTGTCCACGAACTGGGCCTGGATGAGCGCCTCTTCTTCCCGCGCCCCATCACCTCCATCTACAACCACGGCCAGATCTACCCGCTGGATACCCCGCTGCGCGTGCTCGCCTTCAAACCGTTGCCCTTTATCGACCGGCTGCGCTTCGGCCTGGTGGCCGCCTTTGTCCGTTACAATCCCTTCTGGCGCCCCTTCGAGCGCATCACCGCGCACGCTTGGCTTTCCACAGCGCTGGGCGCGCGCGCTTACGAAATTCTCTGGCAACCGTTGTTGGAAGGGAAGTTTGGGCCATTTTATCAGCAGGTGAATATGGCGTGGTTCTGGGCGCGCCTGGCCAAACGGACGCCGCGTTTAGGCTATTTCCGAGGTGGGTTTCAGAGTTTCTTGGACACGCTGGCGGAGATGAATTCCAAGCTAGGGGTGAAGATCCACCTGGACACTCACATACAGCGCATCGCCCGGCAGGGAGAGCAAATCCGCCTGACAATGCGCGACCGGGAAGTGACGCATGACCGCGTGCTCGCTACCTGCTCGCCACATCAGTTGCAGGAACACGCCCCGTCCCTGCCCGCCGCGTACCGCGCCCAATTGGGAGAGCTCCACTCCATGAGCGCGGTGGTGCTGGTGCTCGCGCTCAAACATCCCGTCACAGATCAACACTACTGGATCAACATCCCCAAGCGCGAGGGGTTCCCCTTCCTCGCTTTCGTGGAGCATACCAACTACATTGACCCGGCGCACTATGGCGGCGAGACCATCGTCTATTGCGGCGATTACCTCACCGCCGACCATCCCCACCTGGAGATGCCGGCTGAGGAGTTGCTGGAGAAATTCATCCCTGGCATCCGCCGGATCAACCCGGCCTTTGAGCGCGCTTGGATCCGCAAATACTGGAAGTTCACCGAGCTCTACGCGCAACCCGTGCCGCTGGTGGATCACGCGCAACGGATCCTCCCCTTGCAAACTCCGCTGGCGGGCCTCTACCTGGCGAACATGAGTCAAATCTACCCCTGGGATCGCGGCACCAACTACGCCGTAGAGCTGGGACGTCGCGTCGCGCGGGAGATGGGGGCAGGATAGGTCCTCCAAATTATGCTGGGATTAAGGAAAGTAATGAAAACTCCAAATGACCATGAATTTATTGATAGTGAGGGATTACATTACGATTTTATCGTTGACACTGATGAAGAAGTATATTTAGATGTCTCTGTTAGCCATAATAATTTTTTAGGCATAGCTTTTGTTGGTGAAGCTAAATGTCTCTTTCGGTCACAAAACACATTAGAATTAGCTGATATTGTTATTCGAGACTCAGCTATAATCTTTCGGAAAAGTTTGTGGAAACTGACCCCACATTCCATTCTACTAAAATTCGTAAATAGAGATTTCCGAAGGAGAGGTATAGGGTCAGCCTTATTACAATTTGTTATCTCTCAAGCGCGCAACAGTGGCATACGGATGATTAGCGCACGTGCTATCTCCAGGGATACTCCGTTCGAAATACTGTTACCTTGGTATGCAAAACAAGGGTTCGATATTCCTGCTCTCCCGTATGAATCTTTAGCCGATGGTGTATGGATAACTATGTTGTTAGATTGACAAAGTTCTGTTGGAAATATCACAAAGCCTTGAGTAGAGTTTTATTTTCTCGCTCGGGACGGCCTCTTCGTTGTGCCGACTCCAACAACCAAACTATTTGAATCATCCTGGTGTATATTATGAACTTGCTGCGTTGCTTGTGGAATTTATTGCTCCTCGTAATTTTGCTCAGCAGCACCGGTTGCACCAAACCCTTGCCATTACCGGCGAGCACACCTACTAGCTCTGCCACCCCGCTGGATCAAGCCACCGCAACTATGCCCCTCGCGCCTACGCCGACCGCCACTCCCCCGCTAGTTGACGATGACTGTGATTTCTGCGCGATGAAGCACGCGACCCTCGCGCCGCCCACCATTCGTCCCACATCTTTGTCAACCACGGACGCGCCAACCGCGCTGCCCACCGCCGTTTCCACCACGGAACCGGCGGCAACCGCGTTCCCTGCCACTCCCACCACGCCGGCAACTGCCGCTCCCCCGCCAGAACCCACAGCTGCGCCGGCAGATACTTCCGCGCTGGCTCTCTGGGAGACGGAGATCACCTTGCAGAGTTACGGCTGGGAGAACGCTCTCGTCCCCTCCACGCCCGAAAAGCCCTACTACCCGTACCCCGAGCTGAACTTTGATGCCGTCTCGCCACCCGCGCCCCGCACTTATGCCGCCATCGTGCTGGAGAACGCCTACACGCGCTTCATCGTCGTGCCGGCGCTGGGAGGACGTATCTTGCGCTGGGAGGACAAGGTTACGGGGCGGCGGCTCACCTACACCAACCCCGTGCTCAAACCGACGCATTGGGGCTATCGCGGCTGGTGGCTGGCGACCGGCGGCCTCGAATGGGCCTTCCCGGTCAACGAGCACGGACTCAACGAGTATCGCCCCTGGCAATACGAGCTCCTGGGCGGCGCGGAGTGGCGCGGTATCCGCGTCTGGGATACGGACGACCGCACCGGCCTGCGCATCGCCATCACTTTGCAACTCCACGCCGGGGAGAGCGCGTTGAGCATCACGCCGCAGCTCTCTAACCCCACGGCCACCGCGCAACCGCTCCAATTCTGGATCAACGCCATGCTCACGCTCTCCGACTCCAACGCACCGTCCGCCAACCTGCGCTTCTGGGTGCCCACCGCCAATATGATGGTGCATTCCACCGGCGATGGCTCGCTACCGGGGCCGCGCAGCCTCATCAGCTGGCCCATCTACGCGGGGCGCGATTTCGGGCGCTACGCGGAATGGCATAACTACTTGGGACTCTTCGCCACCGAGGCCAGAGGCGTGGCTGGAGCCTACGATACCGGTGTCGACCAGGGCATCGTGCGCACCTATCCGCCGGGGATCGCGCCAGGAGTGAAGATTTTTGTTCTGGGGAATCTGCCAGCTACGCTCTACACCGACGACGGGAGCCGGTACTTCGAGTTTTGGGGCGGTTACAATCGCACCTTTTTCCCGGAAGATGACCGCGTGCTGCCTGCCGGCGGGAGCGTCTCCTGGAACGAGCGCTGGTATCCGGTGCATGGCATCGGCGGGCTGGACTGGGCTAACGCTGAAGTGGCGGTCGCTTGCCAGCCCACCGGGGATGGCGTGGCGGTGGGCGCTTACGCCTCACGCGAGGTTGATATCTCGCTGGTACTCTGGCAGGATGGGGAACTTATCACCGAATGGCTGCCCCCGTTGGGGCCGGGAACACCGTTTCATCAGCACCAAGCTGGCGCGGGGAGTGGCTGGGCCTTACAAGTCTGGCAACAGGGAGAGCTCCTGGCGGAAATCATTCCCTAGTCACTAAAACCAAAAAATCAGCGTTAATCAGCGTTAATCTGCGTCCAGTTTCTACCGGGTCAACCAGCGGGGCAACCAAGAAGAGTGCTCTTCTTCCATCCCCACGTCGCCAGCGATAACCACCGGCTCTCCCTCGAACTGCTCCAACGCGCGCTGCGCCGCCGCCGCGACGTGCCGCACCTTATCTTGTGCCAGCGTCTCCAGCGCCACCCGCACTCTTGGAGAGCCGTTATTCAAAGTCACCAGGGTGGGAATGAGCGCCGCGCGCACATAAGCGTTCATATCGTCCACCAACGGCAATAATTGAGGCAATACTCGCGCATCATCGACGTACCCCAACGCTTCCACCACCGCCGGACGAGCCAACGGGCTGGGGTCATTTTGCACCATTTGGAGCAAAACAGGGATAGATTCTTGATCCGCGAGCTGGGCGACCGTCATAGTTGCCTCACGGCGCAAGCGGGGATCGGAAGAGAAGAGGAACGGGCGTACTTGGGGTAACGCCTCACGGTAATCTAGCTGGCGGATACTCGCTAGCGCGGCCACCAGCAACCCCGTGCTCCGCCCGCGTAACACCTCCACCAGAGCCGGGCCGGCGCTCGGATCTCCCAGCTCGCCCAAGGTCTTCGCCGCGATGGAACGCGTTCCCACGTAACCGCGCATCACGCGCGTCAACACAGGGAGCGCTTCGCTGGCCTGCAATTTCCCTAACGCTACCACCAGCGCCTTCACTACCGGCAATTCTTGCGGGCAAGGCGCGTAGAGATATTCTTCCAAGAGCGCGATCATGCTGGGAATCGCTTCTCGCATCTCCAACCGGTGCAGGGCGGTGATCACGTTGCGCTGTACCCGGCGGTCATCGGTCTCCAACAGCGGGAGCAGGACTTGCCCCAGGTCGGGGATGCCCAATTTACCGATGGCCGTGATAGCTGCACGCCGCACGTAGATGTTAGTATCCTCCAGGGCGCGGAGTAGAACCACCTGCGCCTCTTTCGCATGCATCCGCCCCAGGGAGAGCGCCGCAGCCCGGCGCACGAAAGAGCTGGTATCTTGTAGCGCGTCCATCAAGGGGAAGATGGCGCGTTCATCGTTGAGGTAGCCCAACGACTCGGCGACCGCCGCGCGCACATAGGTATTGATATCTTCGTGCAACACCTTGATTAGGGGAGGCACCACGCGCGGATCTGCTTGTTTCCCTAACTCAGTGGCCGCGTGGGAACGCTGGCGGGGATTTAGACTGTCTAGGTTATCCAAATGACGTTTAATAGCCGGAGATAGAGGGTTAATTCCATTATTTTCATTCACGCTAAATAATCCTTTCTTTTTTCTTTGTAGGAGCCTGAAGTTATTCAAGCGTAACTTAGTATAACCGAGCCTGTCCAAGCCGCAAATGAGACAAGCGAGTGAGCGAGAAGGCGATAAAGCGATAAAGCAAGAAAGCGAGAAGGCGATAAAGCGAGTAATTGACAATGTTACTGAGCGCAGGTAGACTGGCAATGAGAGTGCCAGTAATTTGATATAGGAGGGATAAATGTCGAATTTACAGTTAGAGATTCAACCACAAACAGCTCGGCGACTGAGAAAAGTTCTGAAGTGCTACCCTGACCAAGAATCCTTTGTCCAGAGCATCATTAGCTATCAAATCGCCGAGTTAAAGCAAAGTATTCTTAATCTGCACCTTGATCTCCAAGAGTACGAGGAGCAATACCAGCTGGAGACTGAAGACTTTTATCAACAGTTCAGCCAGGGAAAAACTGATGATCGGGAGAACTATCTCATTTGGGCGGGAGTGTATGAGCTGCTGTGCAAGAACGAGGAACGGTTACAGGAGTTGCGATGATTGGACGGATACTGTTCATCCGTGATTATTTTGAGCAAGTGGAGAAAGCTCTACAAGATTTTCCTAATATCAGTTCGTATACGCTCAAGAAAGGAATCTTGACGCTCGTAATTTGGAGTGCATCAGTAGCCAGTTAGCTACTTGCTCATTGAGCTAATGCTCTATCCAGTATAAGATAAACATTAAAAAAACAGGCTCCGTAGGCACAAGCCTGACAAAGCATTAATTATGTTTTGCATTTCGAGTTGGAGTAGAAAAAAAACTACGGATACCCTGAATTCTCCAACGTATCCGCATCCAGCAGTCTTAGCTGTTGGATGTGGGGGATTTCATATCGGGTTGGGAAACTTCGATCGATATTTGCCAAAAAAGCATCAAAATGAGTCAACGCTTCTGCAAACCAGCTATAATTGACCTTTTCGTTATCTTGAATCGAACTAGCTGTTCTTAGCAATTCACCCATGAAATACAAAAACAACTTATTGTCGTTATTCTCCGACACTGTGGAGGACAAGTCGTCAAACGCGCGCTTTAGGACTTCTTCTGGTGGCAAAGACAAGGATTCAAAGGGCTTACCTCTCTTCTGACAGACCAAGACCAAATCCATATCCAGGGATTGCTTATTACGAATATGTGGGTTGACTTTGTATTCACTCATTACAGGGAAAAAATCAACCACTCGAAACCCACTCTCGATAATTGCCGTGAGCATGGTCCACCACGCTCGCCACTTGGTGTGGTGAAAGGTAAAAATTAGCTTACCATCATTCTTCAAAGCCCTGCCACTCTCCTTGAAAACAGATGATAGTAGCTCTTGATAATCTTCCTCTCCTTTATCCATACCCTTGTTTACAATGGCTTCCTGCTCAGTTGGAACGCGCTTGGCAGCAAAGTATTGATGGTCAATCAAGCAACTCAACCAGACATAGAAAAAATTAGACAATTCAGAGTAATGAATACTATCAAAATATGGGGGGTCAGTTATTACAAAGTCAACCGAGTGCTCTGGAATTGAGGGTAAATGCGCCGAACCCCCACAAAGCAAGAATGCACCCCGTGGTGTTTCACTCAATTCCTCAAAAGAGGAAACCAGATTAGCTGAAATTCTCTCCTGCTTTGTTACTACCGTTTGGACGGCTCCACCCAGACCCTTATATTTATCAAATGGCTTGCGACAATACTGCTTAGCGCGGACGTACCGCCGGTAGCAATTGGTAAATGTGCCAGCCCCCTTTGAGCCTACTCCCCAAACCGCGTTTTCAACTGGGGTCGTCGTCAAAGGCATAGCGTGATAGTTAAAGAGATGGTGTAGCTTGCGGTGTGGATAATTATAGGGCGTCATCATATTGTTGTATTCTAGCGAATTTGAGAACACAGTGATAAAAGCATTTTGGTATTCTTCTTCTGGAATTTCCTGAATTGCTTCAATTAGAAAGTTAAAGGCTAACAATTGACGAGCATTAAAAATTTCGTAGTAATACTGATAATTGTGTCGCAGCCAACGAGCAGAGGAGGCCCCTTCCAATATCCTCTGTTTCGGAAAAATTAACTGCTCTCCACGCTCCGTGACGGTTTCTTCAATATGAGTAATCCTTGCCCTGTCCAACGTGTCTGGTGACTTATAAAGCCTCTCCTTACAACGTGGACATCAATACTCAATTGCTACGAGTTTTTCGCGTAACTTTTGGCCGGCTTGTAAGGTTTCGATGAGTGAAATCTTGTTCTCGCCACAATGCGGACAAGTGTAGTAACCCCGGTTGTATGTCCCTTCCTGCGGGTCGAAATCACATCTACAAGACTGGCAGGAGCTGTCCTCCTCGCCATACCACTCGTTCAGAGCAAAACAGTGTGGACAGAAGACTGCGGCCGGGTTGGTACGAGAAGGAGGTTGGGTGCGACTAGTACCTTTATTAAGTAAAGTGCGCTTGAACAAATACACATTTTCACCACAATGCGGGCATGTGACGTAACGTACCCAGAAAGCATAGAGACTATCACTCTCTGACTTACAATGAACACATTGCGTTCTGTATAGCGACCTGATATTTTCGCCAGCTGTCTTTTCTAGTTGCCGAAAATAACCGGCTAATTTTTCTAAGTCTATTGGTCGCAGCGTCTCTCGCACGATCCAAAAAGAAACAGGATTGAGGTCGCAACCTATCACCTTCGCGCCAACACGATTTGCTTCCGCCAAAATCGTGCCGCCGCCCATAAAAGGATCAAGAATCACCATATCTTTGAGGTCATGGTCTTGGAAATAATTACTCTGGGAGGAGATAGTCCCATTAGCTGCTGTCGTGAACAGCTCGCTCTCTGGATCACTCGCCAGAAGAACAATGGAACGAAAGAGAGCGCCAGGACGACGCGCCCACCACTTATGCAAGGAATACACCGGGCGATAATATTGCCTTTTGCCCGTTTCATCCTGAGTCAACTTGCTGATCAGCTCTTCTGTGCGTGAATCCACAAATTTTGCTCTGGACATCTCTAATCCTCAAGCCAAAAAGGGGAAGAAGGCTGATAGATCCTTTGATATCCTCTCTCCTTATAGAAATCTCTGAGCGTTTCTCTAAACGGAAACTCATTACGATATTCTTGCCGGAGACTGCGGAGCAAATCAGTAGCCAACTGTTTGGAGAAATCACCCCGTAAGGCTCGATTGTACCACTCTACCAACTGACTCTGCACGATGAGGCCTTGAATGCGCTGCCCCAACTGTTGACATACACGATTGATTATTTCTCTCTCACTATCTTTGCAAACTATCACAATAACTTTTGGTAGATATAACGCTCAACGACGCCATCAACATTTACCTGGGACAACGCAGCCAATACATGGGGAGGTGTAGCATTTGACTCGAAAAGATTATCCTGAAATTTATGTGAGGATGTGCAAACCTGGTCAAGAAGCAACCGCGTTACGCTATCACGCCAATGCTTGGACGGATTACGGTAAGACTCAAGGTCGCTCCTCACCTGCTCAATGGTCAACTCGCCGCACCGCACGC